>CAYZTZ010000003.1:75364-105860 GCA_964481255.1 uncultured Acidobacteriota bacterium
CCCGATAGGGCAGTGGTATTCCTGAGGTTTCTTCTTGTGCGCGCGGATATGAGAAACAGGAATAAGATCTAGCGCCGCAGCTATCCTGCATCCATATGCCTTCGTGCAGAAAAGTCTGAAGCCTGCAGGATCACACGCCCATGCTATTGGTATCGCACCGTATCCGCTTCAACCCTTTGCGGTTTGAAATCATCTTTTTAGACGCCATTCGATGCGCGGCTTTGCATTGAAGTATCTGCAAAACAGGCATCAGGTTCGGGGAAGAGGATGCCCCGGCGAGGTGTTTTTGCTTACATCTGCTAGTTTACATAAGATATCTTATCAGAAGTCGCGCCAAACCGCGATTCCGGGCCGCTCCGGGCCTGCTCGGTTATGCAAAACACCTTTATTTCCAATCAGTTGTGTTATTAATTTTTCTTTTATGTTAGTCTTATTCCGTCATGCCCAAGATCGACAAACTGCTTTTTAAGGCGATCTTTCCTCCCTTTCTGATCGCTCTGGGCGTACTCACCTTCGTTGTCTTCCTTCACGACTTCGGAAGTCTGTCCGAGTTGTTCGTTACGAGGAATGCGCCTTTCACCGTCATCCTGACTATTGCTGGCTCCATCCTGCCCGCGATACTTGTTTTTTCTCTCCCTTTGTCCTATCTGATCGGGATCCTGGTCGGCGTCAGCGGCCTCTCGGGCGAAAACCAGATTACGGCGCTTCGCGCCTGCGGCGTTCCTTTGAGAACCCTGCTTCGCATGATACTCGCTCTCGGGATTGCCGTCGGGATCATCACGGGCGTCTTTTCAACGGTCATTCTGCCGAAAACCAACGATACCCTTCGTCAGCTCAAGGACCGCATCAGCCTCAGTCAGGCGACGTCTCAGGTACAGGCGCGCGTCTTCATTGAGAAAATGCCGGATATCGTCTTCTATGTCGACGACTTGGCAATCGACCGCAAACAATGGGAACGGGTGTTTCTCGCGGACAATTCGGATCCTAAAAACCCAAGGACCATCATGGCCCGCTTCGGAACATGGATCACCGACTCTTCCAACAGGCGCCTCCAGCTCCACCTCGAGCAAGGCGCCAGTTATGCCGTCAACCCTGAAGATCCAAGCAGCGACAACGTCAGCATTTTCGCCTCAACCGATATACCGATCGATTTGAATATTGATTTCAATATTCAGGAGGACCTTCGTCAGAGGCCGCGCAGGCCAATGGAACAAAGCACGGCCTATTTGTGGAAAACCTATCGCACATCCACAGGAATGGAGAAAATTCAGAAACTGGTTGAATTAAATCGCCGAATTGCCCTTCCCTTTTCGATTTTTCCGTTTGCTTTGATTGGGCTGACGCTCGCCGTCGGAACTCCGAAAGGAGGGCGCGCCCTGGGATTCGCCTTAAGCCTGGCGGCCGTTTTGTTCTTTTACATCCTCTTTATGAACGGTCTTCGTCTGGCTTCGGTGGGGAAAACCAGCCCTTGGCTGGGCGCATGGGGCGCCGACATTATTTTGATGTGCATCGGATTGGCGCTGATGTTTAAGGTTGAGCGCAGCTTCAGACTGGGGCGCTGGATATCGGGAGTGCTATGGGAGACCCGCCTGAAGGCTATGGGCCGCCGCCTTCCCCTGGAAAGAGCCATGGGGCGGGTAACGAGGATCGACAACGCCATAGTCCGCTCGACCCGTGGCCTGGGGCGGTATATTTTCCCCAAAATTTTCGACCTGTACGTATCCCGAGGATTCCTCTTTTATTTTCTCTGGTCCTTTCTTGCCTGCGGAACGCTTTTTGTTCTCCTCACACTATTCGATCTGCTCGACGACATCATTCGCAACAAGGTCCCGCTGCTGCTGGTCCTGGATTACCTCACTTTTCTGACGCCGGAGATCGTCAAGCTCGTAATCCCGATGTCCTTGCTGCTGGCCATTCTGATTCATTTCGGGATCCTGGAAAAGAATTCGGAAATAACCGCCATCAAAGCCGGGGGTTGGAGCCTGCACCGGATCGCGATACCGGTCTTTCTCATCGGCGCCCTTTTCTGCGTCGCGCTCTTCTTCGTGCAGGATTATGTCGCGCCTTACGCGAATGTCCGCCAGGACAGCCTGCGGGATCTCATCAAGGGCAAGCCGCCGCGGACGACGATGCGCCTGCAGAGAAAGTGGATATTCGGCGAGTCCGGCCGCATATACAACTACGAGTATTTTGACCGAAACCAGGATTCCTTCGTCGATCTGAACATCTACGATGTCGATTTGCATTCCGTCCGCATCTTGCGCCGCATCCACGCGGCCCGGGCCCGCATCGACCGCCAGGGATCCTGGCGGCTGGAGGACGGTTGGGTTCGCGATTACCGCTCCCAGGAAAACGGTTTCCGCCGGATTAGATCCGAAGTCTTCCGCTTCCCCGAAAAGGCCGCCTATTTTAAGAAGGAAATTTTCCAGCCGAACGAATCCTCAAAGATGACCTTTAACGAGCTGAAGAACTACATCCAATACCTTCGCAAATCGGGCTACAACGCCACGGAGCTTCAGGTGGAGCTCCATAAAAAGATCTCCTTCCCCTTGAGCTGCCTTGTCATGGCGCTTCTCGGCGTCCCGTTCTCCTTTTCGACCGGCAAAAAGGGGGCTTTTTTCGGAATCGGCATCAGCATCGCCATCGCCATGTCGTACTGGGGCGTATCCGGCGTGTTTGAAACCATGGGCGCATACGGCTTTCTGGTGCCTTTTCTGGCGGCCTGGGCCCCCAACATCCTCTTCGGGGCCGCGGGCCTGGTTTTTCTCCTGAACATTCGCACGTGAAGGGCGGACGAGGGACGGGACCGCCGGCCTGCGTCTGCCGTATGTTTCGTCGCAGACCGTCCGTTGAAAAGGCCGGCTACGCCCTGGGATGATATTTTTTATAGATCTGCTTCAGGCGCTCGCGCGTGATATGGGTATAGATCTGGGTCGTTGAGATGTCCGAATGTCCGAGCATCATCTGGACGGACCGGAGGTCGGCCCCGTTTTCCAGCAGGTGCGTGGCGAAACTGTGCCGCAGCATGTGGGGAGTCAGGGGCTTTCGGATGCCGGCCCTGCGTCCGTAAGCGCGCAGAATCTTCCAGAATCCCTGCCGGCTCATCCGCGTGCCGCGGCGCGTCACAAAAAGATAATTGGATTGTTTCTTTTTCAGCAGAGCGTTCCGGTGATTCCTCACATAGTCCGCCACTTTCTCCCTTGCGGCGGCACCGATCGGCACGATCCTCTCCTTGCTTCCCTTCCCCATGCAGGTAAGAACGCCCAGGTTGAGATTCAGCTGGTTGATCCCGAGCCTGACCAGTTCGGAGACGCGGAGCCCGGAACCGTAAAGGACCTCGATCATGGCCCGGTCCCTGCTTCCCAGCGGCGTATCCGTTTCCGGAGCCTTCAGAAGATTTTCCACCTCCTCCCTGCTGAGGAATCGGGGCAAAGGCTTCAGCATCCGGGGAGTCTCGAGGTTTTCCGTCGGGTCGGAGTCCATGAGGCGCGAAACGGCGAGGAACCGGAAAAACCCCCGCGCCGCGTGCAGAGCCCTGGCTGCGGAGCGGGGGGAGAGGCCGTTTCGCAGCATACCCCGGGTCCATTGCAGGATGTCTTCCCGGTCCAGCCGCGTGAGCTCGCGCCCGCGCGCCTGGGAAAACGCCTCCAGCTTTTTAAGGTCGCCGGAATAGGCGCCGACCGTATCCGGGGCGAGTCCCTTTTCCACCCGCAAATAGGTCGCGAATTCCGCCAGAAGGTCTCGGCTCATCGGGCATTCCTCCGAAGCGCGCCCCCCATCCTGAGCGCTGGTCCTGCGCTTCGTTCGATTTTAGGCGTCCCGGACGGCCCTGGCAAGGCAGCCGCGCCGCATGGATAGCCGCGACACCGCAGTTGCGTGACTTTCTCCGCGCCGCCCGCAGCAGGCTCTCCTTGACGGATGCGGGCACCCCATATTAGCATGAGCCGTTATTGCGACAACATCTTGATTTGCCGGATCTTGCGGCGCCGGGCGCCGCGGAGCGGGACGGACGGACAGGCAATACCCAAACAGAGCGAGGACGGACATGAAGCTTTCGCAGATCGCCGAGAGAATAGGGTGCCGGATGGTAGCCGATGAAGACGTCGAGATCGTGCGCGTTGCCGGCATTGAAGATGCGCAGACCGGCGATCTGACGTTTGTCGCGAACCGCAAATATATCCGTCACATCAGGACGACGCGCGCCTCCGCCATTATTCTCGGTGAGGATGTGCCGCCCGTTGCGCTCCCGAGCCTCCGGACGCAGGATCCCTATCTCGCGTTCGCCAGGGCTCTGGAGATTTTTTTCGTTCCCCTGCGCCCCGATCCGGGCATCCATGCGACGGCCGTTGTCGCCGAGGACGCCGAAATCGGGCCGGACGCGAGCGTCGGCGCCTATGCCGTCGTCGGCAAAGGCTGCAGGCTGGGGGCGCGCGTCTGTCTTTATCCTCACGTTGTCCTGTATCCCGGCGTCCGGGTGGGCGATGACGCCGTCCTTCATTCCCACGTCATTGTGCGCGAGGATTGCCGCATCGGCAACCGTGTCACGCTGCAAAACGGGGTCGTGGTCGGAAGCGACGGGTTCGGTTTTGCTCCCACGCGGGACGGCACCTTCTACAAGATCTGCCAGACCGGCCGCGTCGTCATTGAGGACGACGTCGAAATCGGCGCCAACACGACCATCGACCGGGCCGCCGTCGGGGAAACCGTCATCCGCAGCGGCGCCAAGCTGGACAACCTTATTCAGATCGGCCACGGGTCCCGGGTCGGCCGCAATTCCGTGCTGGCGGCGCAGGTGGGCTTGGCGGGATCGACCCGTCTGGGGGACGCCGTCTGGGTCGGCGGACAGGCGGGCTTCGCAGGCCACCTGGAAGTTGGGGACAGGGCTGTCATCACCGCCCAGAGCGGCACATCGCACGATATTGCGCCGGGAACGGTCATGTCCGGCTCCCCCGCCATTGAAAACGCCGCCTGGCTGCGCGCGACGGCGGTCTTCGCGAAACTGCCTCAGCTGTCCCGCCGCCTGCGCGATCTTGAAAAGGAGATCGAGCGGCTTAGGGGCCTGCTCCCATCAAAAGACCGCTAATAAATCTGATGCCGCCCGAAAAGCCGCCGATAAGTAAATCAGGCTATTCGAGAAGCTAAACCCAGCCTGGGGTCTCCGGGTTCCGGCTTGCCGGAGCAGGGCTCCAGGCTGGGGAAACTCCCGCGCTTTTCCCCATTTTCCCTGAGCTTGGCCAACTACCGCGTTCATCGCGTTCCGGATCATGGGCCATGCTTTCTTTCGCGCAATTCGTGCATTTCGCGTTTTTTTTCCTGTAAAATAAGCGTTTGCGATTCCTGCGGGACGTTCCCGCCGGTCGCGTCATTGAGGAGCGCTACATGTCGATCAAATACGTTTATCTCTTTATGAACGGGGAAGCGGAAGGAAACGGCGAAATGAAGGATCTTCTCGGCGGCAAGGGAGCCGGACTCGCGGAGATGACCAATGCAGGGCTGCCGGTGCCTCCGGGTTTTACGATTACGACGCAGGCTTGCAACGCCTATTACGCCTCGGGCGAGCAATTTCCCGAGGGCATGTGGAACCAGGTCCTGTCGGCTCTGAAAAAGGTGGAGCTTGCCACCGGGAAGGAATTCGGCGGCCTGGCCAACCCGCTGCTGGTCTCGGTGCGTTCCGGCGCCAAATTTTCCATGCCGGGAATGATGGACACGGTTCTCAATCTGGGCCTCAACGAGGAGACGCTGCAGGGACTGGCCCGCCTGACCGGCAACGAAAGGTTCGCACTCGACGCCTATCGACGGTTTATCCAGATGTTCGGCAAGATCGTCATGGGCGTGAGCGGAGACCTGTTCGAGCATGCTCTGGCGAAAATCAAACGCTCGGTCCGCGCCGCGCTGGACACCGACCTCCAAGCCAAGGACCTTGCGGAGGTCTGCAGCGAATTTCAGAAAATTATACGGCGCGAGACGGGGAAGGACTTTCCGACGGACCCCTATCAGCAGCTTGAGGAGTCGATCAAGGCCGTCTTCCGGTCCTGGAACGGGGATCGCGCGATCGCCTACCGCCGGCGGGAAAAAATTCCGGACGACCTCGGAACGGCCGTCAATGTGGTCACCATGGTTTTTGGGAACATGGGGCAGGATTCCGGCACCGGGGTCGCTTTCACGCGGGATCCGGCGACAGGCGAGAAAAAGCTGTTCGGGGATTACCTGGCGAACGCCCAGGGCGAGGATGTCGTGGCCGGCATCCGCACGCCCAAGCACATCGAGGAATTAAGGGAAGAGATGCCCGAGATCTACCGGCAGTTTGCGGAAGTGGCCGATAAGCTGGAGCGCCACTACCGCGATATGCAGGACCTCGAGTTCACCGTGGAACGGGGCAAGCTCTGGATGCTGCAGACGCGCAACGGCAAACGCACCGCGCAGGCGGCCGTCCGGATCGCGGTGGACATGGTCAAGGAGGGGCTGATCGACAGACGGACGGCGCTTTTGCGGGTCCGGGCCGAAGACCTGGATCAACTCCTCCACAAAACGGTGGATCCCAAGGCCGCCGTTCAGGTGCTGACACGAGGGATCAACGCCAGTCCCGGCGCCGCTTCGGGCAAGGTCGTGTTCACCCCGCAGGAAGCCGAGCTCCTCAAGGAAAAGGGCGAGCGCGTCATCCTCGTCCGGCGCGAAACATCCCCCGAGGACGTGCGCGGGATGGACGCGGCGCAGGCGATTCTCACATCGACAGGAGGCCCGACGAGCCACGCGGCCGTCGTCGCCCGGGGCTGGGGGAAACCCTGCATTGTGGGCGCGGGCGAAATAATGATCGACTACGCCAAAAAGGAATTCACCGTCAACGGCACGCGCGTGAAGCAGGGGGACTGGATCACGGTGGACGGCACCAGCGGGCGAGTCATCCTGGGACAGGCCCCCTTGATCGACCCCGAGCTGGGCGATGATTTTCACCAGCTGATGGAATGGGCCGATGAAGCCCGGAAACTCAAGGTCCGCACCAACGCGGATACGCCCGTCGACGCCGCGGTGGCTCGGAAATTCGGCGCCGAAGGGATCGGTCTCTGCCGCACCGAGCACATGTTTTTCGCCGGCGACCGGATCGATTATGTGCGCCAGATGATTCTCGGGTCGCTCGATTACAAGCGCCTCGAACGCGAACTGGAAGCCCTGGAGGCCGAATGGAAGCGGGGCGCGTCGCCCCAGAAGCGAAGGGAGCTTCAACAAACGCGCCGCAAGCTCCGGAAGGCCATTCAGGAACCGCACAGGCTATACAAGGGCGGCCTCCAGAAACTTCTGAGCCTGCAGCGCAAGGATTTCGAAGGGATCTTCCGTGCCATGGACGGCTTGCCCGTGACCATCCGGACCCTGGATCCGCCGCTGCACGAGTTCTTGCCGCATTCCGAAAAGGAGACACAGAAGCTGGCCCGCAAGATCAAGGTGAACGCGAGGCGCCTATGGGACGCGGTGCAGATCCTCCACGAGGCGAACCCGATGCTGGGGCACCGCGGATGCCGCCTCGGCGTGGTCTTTCCGGAAATCACGCAGATGCAGGCTCGCGCCATATTCGAAGCCGCGGTCAACGTCCGGAAGAAGGGATTCCGGGTCGAGCCCGAAATCATGATCCCGCTCGTGGCGGACGCCAGGGAGCTGAAGCTGCAGGCGGATCTGGTCCGCAAAGTCGCGGATGAAGTTTTCGAAAAATCGGGGACCAAAGTCCCCTACCTGGTCGGCACGATGATCGAGCTGCCGCGGGCCGCCCTCACGGCGGACCGGATCGCCGCGATCGCCGAGTTCTTCTCCTTCGGCACCAACGACCTGACCCAGACCACTTACGGAATTTCGCGCGACGACTCGGGCAAATTCCTGCCTTTCTACATCTCGCATCGTATTTTCACGGATGATCCCTTCCAGGTCCTGGACCGGGAAGGCGTGGGACAGCTCGTTCAGCTCGGCACGGAGAGGGGCAGGAATACCCGTCCGGATCTTAAGGTCGGAATATGCGGAGAGCACGGCGGCGAGCCTTCCTCCATCCACTTCTGCCACCGGGTCGGGATGAACTACGTCTCCTGTTCGCCCTACCGTGTGCCGATTGCCAGGCTCGCGGCGGCGCATGCGGCCCTGGGTTCCGAGCAGACCATCGCACACACCGCCTGATCCCTCCGCGCATCAAGAAGGACGGCGGGCGTTTGGGGTGAGGCTTTCGGGCCTGCCGTCCTTTGCGGGCCTCTAATCGTAATATTCCAGGCCCAGGTGCGTGATCAGCTCTTCCCCGCGCATGTAACGCAGAGTGTTTTTAAGCTTCATCAGCTGGATGAAAAGGTCATGTTCCGGATAGAGCTCCGGGGCGCACATGGGGCTCTTGAAATAAAAGGACAGCCATTCTTGAATCCCGCTCATTCCGGTTCGCTGAGCCAGATCCAGGAAAAGCGCCAGATCCAGGACCAGAGGGGCCGCCAGGATGGAATCCCTGCACAGAAAATCCACCTTGATTTGCATCGGATATCCCAGCCAACCGAAGATGTCGATATTGTCCCACCCTTCCTTATTGTCGCCGCGCGGGGGATAGTAGTTGATGCGGACCTTGTGGGTGTAATTGGAATACAGGTCGGGGTAAAGCTCGGGCTGAAGGATATGCTCCAGCACGGAAAGCTTGCTCTCCTCCTTCGTCTTGAAGGCGTCCGGATCGTCCAGGACTTCTCCGTCCCTGTTCCCCAGAATATTCGTCGAAAACCATCCGTGCAGGCCGATGAGCCTGGATTTGAGGCCCGGGGCGAGGATGGTTTTCATCAACGTTTGGCCGGTTTTCAGATCCTTCCCGCCGATCGGCACCTCGCGGTCCTTGGCCAGGCGGATCAACGCGGGGATGTCGGCCGAAAGATTGGGGGCGCCGTTGGCGTACGGGATGCCGGCCTGGATCGCGGCATAGGCGTAAATCATGCTGGGGGCGATGTCCGGATCGTTCCGCACGAGCCCCTTCTCGAAACTCTCCACCGTTTGATGCACCGCGGCGGGCCTGAGAAACACCTCGGTGCTCGCGCACCAGATCATGACCGTCCGGGTCAGGTTGTTCCGTTTCTGAAAACCGCGGATATCCTCCTGCAGCATCTGCGCCAGTTCCATCTTGTTGGCCGCTTTCTTGACGTGGGTCCCGTCGAGCCGCCTGACGTAGGACTTATCAAAAACCGCGGGCCACGGGCTGATCGCCTCAAGAGAGGGACGGATGCTGTCGAGCAGGCTCCGTTCCAGGACGCCGGCCTTGCACGCCGCCTGATAGATGTTGTCGGAAAAAATATCCCATCCGCCGAAGACGAGATCATTCAGGGAAGCCAGCGGCACGAAATCCTTGATCGCCGGAACCCGGCCTTCCGTGCGCTTTCCCAGGCGGATGGTGCCCATCTGCGTCAGAGAACCGATGGGCTTGGCGATCCCCGCCTTCACCGCCTCCACGCCGGCGATGAACGTGGAGCTGACGGCCCCCATGCCGGGCAGCACCACGCCCAGCTTCCCTTGGGGCGGCGCGATGTTCATTCCTTTAGAGATCATTTTTCGATTCCTCATGAAAGATGACGCGCCGGGAGAAGACGTCCCGCTGCGCATCGTTCGGATTATCCTAACGCGGCGGTTCCGGCAGCCGTCCTTCCGCTGATTCGCGTCCGCCGCCGGCCGAAGCTTTAAAAGTGTCCGGCCCCCCATGTTTCCAGCGGAGAGGGCTCGCCCAATCTTATAGCGAAACGCCGCTGACGATCCATTCAATTCCCGTCAGGCGCCCTTCTCAACCACGATCCGCGAGATATCCGCAATGCTGCGGAACAGTCCTGAAACGGATTGCAGCAGGGAGAGACGGTTCGCGCGGATCGCCCGGTCCTCGGCCATCACCATGACCCTGTTGAAAAACGCGTCGACAACGCTCCGCATGGAGGCGAGAGAACGCAGGGCCGCGCTGTAGTCATGGCTCTTTCGCGCCGCCTCCACCTCCGGCCGCACCCGAAGGTGGCATTGCCAGAGAGCTTCCTCGGCGGGATCCTCGAGCATCGATTCATCCACTGCGCCGGCCTGGGCCCCGGCCTGGGACAGGATGTTCGCCATGCGCTTGAAACTGGAGGCCAGAGAGAGGAAGTCCGGCTCTTTCCTCATTTCCTCCAGCGAGCGGAGGCGCTCCATGGCGTCCAGGGGATCGTCACATCCCGCCGCCGCCACCGCGTCAATGCAGTCGTAGGCGAATCCCATCTCCTCGAAAAGAAATCTCAGGCGGCCCTCGAGGAATTCCTTGACCTCGGCCGCCGTCCGATCGGGCGCCGATGGATACGGCGCAAGCCCCCATTCAATCATCCGGTCCAAAGAAAGGCTGAATCTGCGGTCCAGGATTATCTTAAGAATGCCGTTTCCCTGGCGGCGGACGCCGAAAGGATCTCCCGACCCGGACGGAACCAGTCCGACGGTGAAACAGCCGCATACCGTATCCAGGCGGTCGGCGAGAGCCAGGATCGCACCGGCGTCCGTGGACGGTGAGGGGGAACGGCTGGATTTCGGAAGATACTGTTCATAAACGGCCCTCCAGACGTTTTCGGGATACCCTTCCGCCCGCGCGTAAAGTCCGCCCACGACGCCTTCGAGATCCGTAAACTCCTTGACCATTTCCGTGAGAAGGTCGCATTTGAAGAGATGGGCTGCGGTTTCCAGCTCCGCCAGCAGGCCGGCCCGGTCCAGAGCCTGTGCGATGCGGGGCAGCAGGACCAGCACTCTCCGGGTCTTATCGTAGTAGGAACCGAGCTTCTCCTGAAAAAGGACGTTCCGCAGGGCCGTTTCGCGGTCGGCGAGTCTTGTCTTTCTGTCCGTGTCCCAGAAGAACGCCGCGTCGGCGAGACGGGCGCGCAGGACCCTCTCGTGTCCGCTTCTTATGATGTTCCCGCTGTCCGACGGCAGGTTGATCACCGTCAGGAAGACAGGCAGGAGCCGCCCCTCGTTGTCGAGCACTGAAAAATATTTCTGATGCTGCCGCATGACGGTGATCAGGATTTCCTGAGGCAGGGCCAGGAAGCGCTCTTCAAAGGCGCCCCGCACGACGGACGGCATCTCATTCAAATTCACGACCGTTCGCAGCAGATCCTGATCCTCCAGGAGCCGTCCGCCGCAGGCCCGGGCCTCCCTCTCGAGATCTTCCCGAATGCGGGCCATGCGCTCGGCCCCGTCGGCCAGGACCATGTTTTCAGCGAGTTTCTGCTGCAGGGAGGCCAGCGAGGAGACCGCGATCCTGGATTTACCCAGGAAACGGTGCCCCGATGTGTACTTCGAGGACGTCACGTCCGCCAGGGTGAAGCGAACGGTCCGCCCCCCGTACAGCGCCACAATCCACCGCAGCGGACGGGCGAAGCGGAAACGGTCCGGACTCCAGTGCATCGTCTTGGGGAAGGCGATCCTGCCAATGCAGGCGGGAATCAGATTCCGGAGGATCCGCCTTGTCTGTCCGCCCTTCACTTTCCGCTCGATGGCCAGATATTCGCCCTTGGGGGTGGAAATGATTTTAGTCTGGGCCAGCGTGGCCCCGTTCTTCCGGACAAAGGCCGAAGCCGCCCTGGTGGGTTTCCCCGCGGCGTCCAGGGCGACGCTCTTCGGAGGGCCCGTAACGGTTTCGATCAGATCCTCCTGGCGCTCGGGGATGTCCCGGATCCCGACAATGATGCGCCGCGGCGTATACCAGACGGTTCTCTCCCCCGCGGAGAGCCTCTGTTCCCGCAGTGCCGCCTCGAGCAGCTCCGCGAACTGACCGGCGGCCTCTTCGATCATGGAAGCCGGAATCTCCTCCACTCCAAGCTCGACGACAAGTTCCGATTTTTCCATAGCTCTGACGCCTAATGCGGATCTGAAAGCGCCGCCCGGGGGGATTTCAGAAGGGGAAAATTCTGTTTCCGGCGGCTGTCGAGGTAGCGCCGCGCGACTTCGCATGCCAGCTGTCTCACCCGCGCGATGATGCCGACCCTTTCCGTTACGCTGATGGCTCCCCTGGAATCCAGAAGGTTAAACGTATGGGAGCACCGCAGGCAATAATCATAAGCGGGCAGGACCAGTTCCATTTCCAGCAGCCGCTTGCATTCCTCCTCGTAGAGGGAAAAAAGACGGAACAGCATGTCGATGTCGGCCGCTTCGAAATTATATCGGGAGAACTCGACCTCCTCGCGGTGGCGGATATCGCGATAGGTCACGTCCTCCGACCACTTCAAATCATAGATGCTGTCGACCTGGGCGATGAAAGTCCCGATCCGTTCCAGTCCATAGGTGATCTCGGCGCTGATGGGAAGCAGGTCCAGTCCCCCGGCCTGCTGGAAATAGGTGAACTGCGTGATCTCAAGCCCGTCCAGCAGCACCTGCCAGCCTATCCCCCAAGCCCCCAGTGTCGGGGCTTCCCAGTTGTCCTCCTCAAAGCGAAGATCATGCTCCCTGAGATTGATGCCCAATGCCTCCAGGCTCTGCAAATAGACATCCTGCACGTCCCGGGGCGAGGGCTTCAGGATGACCTGATACTGATGATGCTTTTGGACGCGGTTGGGATTGTCGCCGTAGCGCCCGTCCGTCGGACGCCGGGAGGGCATAACGTAGGCCACGCGATAGGGTTCCGGGCCGAGCACCCTCAAAAACGTCTCGGGCGCCATCGTTCCCGCGCCCATCTCGATGTCGTAGGGCTGCTGCAGAACGCAGCCTCTCCGGTCCCAGAAACGCTCGAGCTTCATTATGATCTGCTGAAAATTAGTCGTCGGCATAGGGCATCAATGGTCCCGGAGCGTTTCCTTTAGAATCCTGTAGGACTTCAGCTGTTTTTCCAAATGCAACTCCAGAAGCCTCTGCGCCAGGCGCTCAAGGTCTCCCAAAGCGTCCTCCGAAAGGGACTGGGAGGCGAAGCTTTCCGGCGGAACTCGCATCATCCGCTCCAGAGCGGACGACGCCTCGGCGCCGACAGGCAAGCCGCGCTCCCCGGCGCATCCCGCACAGCGGACCTCGCCCGCGTCCAGCCATGCGAAAAACTTTTCATCTTTAACACACTTGCCGCAATTCGAGCAATAGGCATAATTGGGGAGCAGGCCGCTCAATTGGAGGCACCAGATCTCGAAATAGCGCAACAGAGGCCGCGCGGGCGGCTGTTTTTCCCCAGCCCGCAAGGAGGCGAGCAGAAGCCGGAACAGAGGATCGTTCGGCTGGCTGTCTTGGACGACTTCGCTCACGATTTCGGCAAAATAGATGAAAGCGCAGGTTCTCTCCAGGGAGGCGTTCCCGCCCAGATAGGAATGAATGAGATCCGCCTGCCGAACCCAGCCCAGATCCCGCCCTTCCCTCGCATAGAACTCGAGGCGGATATGATTCAATGGTTCGAGCCGGCCGGCCAGGACGCTTTTGGGCTTCTGCACTCCCCGGGCCGTCGCCCTCAGCTTGCCGAACTCCCGGGTGAAAAAAACCACGATGCGATCCGAGTCGGCCAGGGGGTAATGCCGCAGAACGATGGCTTCGGCCTCATGGACAGGCATAAAGCGGAGAGGGACTCCTTTGAAGTCAAGCCGTTGCCCGAAAACAGGGGCCGCGATCCGCAAAGCGCCCCGTCATCCGAAATCTGCGGATTTCGGGGACGCCGCCCTCGCCCCTTGAGGTCCGATCCGATGATGCGGATAATCTCCGCGGTTCCTCAATGGCGCTGCGCGGAATCCGCGAGCCTCATGCCGTCGGCGATCTTTTTGCGCCTCGCCAGATGGTGGATTTTCAAGGCCGGCCCCGAAACAACATAGATCGCGGCAAGCGCAAGAAGCGTCGGCCGCGAGTAATAAAAAATCAGCGCGACCAGCAGGGCCATCAGGAGAATGGTGCGGTAGGATTTTTTGCCCCACGTCAGGCTTTTCAGGCTGCTGTAGCGGAACGTGCTGATCATCAAGAAACCGACCATGAACACGCAGGCTACCATGAGGTTGGCGCTCACAGGATTTTTTATGGGATCCCCGAAGAAGTGGACAACGGCTGCAATCGCGCCGCCTCCGGCCGGGATGGGCAGGCCGACGAAATGCTTCAGGTGCCCGGTCTGTATGTTAAATCGCGCCAGGCGCATGGCGCCGCAGATGGTAAATGTAAAAGCGGCCGTCCAGGCAAGCCTGTTATCCGCGGCCGACAGGCCCCATACCAGCGCCAGAACGGACGGCGCGATTCCGAACGAGACGACGTCCGCCAGAGAATCCAGCTGCAAACCGAACGCGGTGCTGGAATTCGTCATGCGGGCGATCCACCCGTCGAACGCGTCCAGGATGATGGCGATTCCTATCGCGTACGCGGCATGGCCGTATAATCCGTGCATCGTCGCAAGGAGTGCGTAATATCCGCAGAAGATATTGCCGACCGTGAACAGGCTGGGGAGCACATACACGCCGCGTGCCAGGCGCCTGTTCCTGGCGGTGCGCTGGACCGGTTCGCCGCCTTCGGAGGGTTCGATCATAAGCGTTTCCCGAGGATGGAGGAGCCGCCGCGGACTCGGTCCCCCTCATGAACCGTTATCTGGACTTCCTTCGGAAGGATGAGGTCCACCCTGGAACCGAACCGGATCAGGCCGATAGGCTCACCGGGCGCGACGCTGTCTCCCGGTTTTTTCCAGCAGACGACCCGCCGGGCGATCAAGCCGGCCACCTGCCGGAGCACAACCTCGATGCCGTCGCCGGCGATGGTGAGGATGTTCTGCTCGTTCAGCCGCGGCGCGTCGTCATGGTACGCCGCTTTAAACCTTCCCCGCCTGTATTCGAGATTCCTTAAACGGCCCCGGATGGGCGACCGGTTGACGTGGACATTCAGGACGCTCATGAAGATGCTTATCGTCTGTTCGCCGTCCGGGGAACTTGAAATCCGGAGGACCCTTCCGTCGGCGGGAGACACAATCCATTGATCCCCGTCCGGTACGGATCGCTTCGGGTTGCGAAAGAACCAACCGACGCCCAGCGCCGCCAGAAAAAACAGCAGGGCGATGGATTTGTAGGGCCAGGGCAGCAGGACGGACAGCAGTCCCAGGACCAGCAATGGTACAAGATACCTATAGGCGTCGCCCACCATACGCAACCCCGCCGTCGTCGCGAGCGGCAAGCCCGCGCCGCGAAACCGTCCGCGGTCCTGTTACATTTCCTGCTCCAGCTCCTTGCGCGCCCTCTGTACGATGGCGTACATCTGGTCCTTTAACATCAGTTTCTTTTTTTTCAGCATCTTTTCCTTCAGTTGCTCTTCTTCACTCAGGAAATGCTTGTTCGTCAAGCATTCCAGCTGTTCGCTGTAGGATTGATGCTCCGCCGCAAGCTTCCGGTACTCCGCGTTTTCCCGCAATAACCGATCGCGGAGTTCGGTCTCCGGTATGAAATGATTCATGCCCTTTCCTCCTGCAAGCCTGACGCACAGCGGCCGGTCAGGTCTTCATTGGATTGAAGGAATGTAATGCCAATGCGCGCGGCCCCCTATCCGGCCGAGATCTGCCGCGCGTTCCTTTCCTGGAACCTTTCCATGGCGAACCGGACGAGCCGCCGCACCAGTTCCTCGAAAGGAACGCCGCTCGCCGCCCAAAGCTTGGCGTACATGCTGATGGGCGTGAACCCCGGCATCGTGTTGATCTCGTTGATCCAGATTTTTCCCGTCTTCCGCTCCAGAAAAAAATCGACCCGCGCCAGCCCGGAGCCGTCGATAGCCTGAAAGGCCCGAACGGCGAGGTCCCGGATTTCCTGCGCCCGTTTGTCGTCGATTTTCGCCGGGATCTCAAGTCTGCTGTCCGGGCTCAGGTACTTGGCGTCGTAGTCGTAAAACTCGTGCCCCGGGATGATTTCGCCGACCACGGAAGCGCGCGGCTCCTCGTTGCCCAGAATCGCACATTCCAGTTCGCGCCCCTCGATCCCCGCCTCGATCAACACCTTGCTGTCGAAGCGCGCGGAATACCGGACGGATTCCTCGAATTCCGCCTCGGAGTGGATCTTGCGGACGCCCACGGAAGAGCCGAGATTGGCCGGTTTGCAGAACATGGGATATCCGAACCGGCGGGCGGCGGACTTTTTCACCGCCTCCAATCCTTCGGCGACCTCCCGCGTCCGGATCGTCCGGAACGGAACGACCGGAAGCCCGGCCTGGAGGAAAACGCGCTTCATGACATCCTTGTCCATCCCGACCGCGGAGGCCAGCACTCCGCAGCCGACATAAGGGACGCCGAGCATCTCCAGAAGCCCCTGAATCGTGCCGTCCTCCCCGTAAGGGCCGTGAAGGAGCGGGAAGACAACCATCGGGTCTCCATCGGGGTTCCCGCGGCTGCGGGCAAAAAGGGAAACCGCTCCCGCCCTGCGGCCGGCTTCCGCTTCCGGGTAAAGCCTCACCCGCGGCAGCAGGGGCTTCGGCAGCATCTCGCGCACCTGCGCGGGGCCCGCGAGTTCGCCCTCCCGGGTAATTCCTATGGCCGTGATATCAAATTCATCGGGATCGAGGGCGCTGATTACGGAAGCCGCGGATGTCAACGACACTTCGTGTTCGCCGGAGCGTCCCCCGAACACGATGCCGAGCCTAATCCTTGGACTTTTTGCCATTGCTCCCGTTTCCTTCCGCGCGCAATCCGTTTTCCGCGTGCTGCTGATAGGCTTTGATGATAAGGCGCACCAGGTGGTGCCGCACGACGTCGTTCTCGTTGAAATAGCAGAAGGCGATCCCTTCGACGTTCTGCAGGATATCCCTGGCTTCAACCAGTCCCGAGCTTCGGCCGAAGGGCAGATCGATCTGCGTGATGTCGCCCGTGATCACGGCCTTGCTTCGCATGCCTATCCGCGTCAGAAACATCTTCATCTGTTCCGATGTCGTATTCTGGGCCTCGTCGAGAATGATGAAGGCGTCGTTGAGGGTGCGGCCGCGCATGAAAGCGAGGGGGGCTATCTCGATCGTCCCCTCTTCCAGGTAGCGCTGGATCTTTTCGCTGTCCAGGAGAATGTAGAGGGCGTCGTAGAGAGGCCGCAGATAGGGATTGATCTTCTCCTCGATGTCGCCCGGAAGGAATCCGAGCCTTTCGCCCGCTTCGACCGCCGGCCGCGTCAGCACGATGCGCGATATGGTCTTTTCCAGCAGACAGGTCAGAGCCATTGTGACCGCCAGGAAGGTCTTGCCGGTCCCTCCGGGGCCGATTCCAAAAACAATGTCGTTGGCCTTGATCGCCTCGACGTAGCGGCGCTGGTTCAGGCTTTTCGGGGTTACGCGGCGCTTGCCGGCGGAAAGCAGCTGCATCTTCGGGAAAAAATCGTGCAGGGAGAGCGCCGCGTCCTCGGCGATCTGCTTGAAGGCCGATTTGAGGTCTCCATTCGCGATCGAATGCCCTTTATCCACCAAAACCGAAAAATCCAGCAGGATCTTTTCCAGCGCCGCGACATCCTCTTCTTCCCCGTCGATGACGAGAGAGGAGTCCCGCGTCTGAATCTCGACGCCGAAAAGGTTTTCCAAAAATCTCACGTTTTCATCGAGGGGGCCGAAAAGCAGCTGCAGGCTTCGATCGGATAGAAGGACTTTTCTCATCTAATGAATCCGCGGCGACCTCGCAATCGGGAGTGATGTAAAACTGTGGAGAGGAATAAGCAGGCCCCCAGGCTCTCTGCGTCAAACGCGTGTTGGGAATCCCCGGTGCACATGTTCAAATAAAATTTTAGGGCCGGCCCGCAGCGAAGTCAATTGCAAAATATGATTTGACATCGATGCCCGATGGCTGTAACCTATTGCGTTTTAAACGGAAGGTCGCAATACGCACCGTGCAAAGGAGCTTTGAAGAATGGCCCATCATTTGTCGGCCCTGAAGGCGCACCGGCAGAGTCTGAAGCATCGAAGCCAGAACCGCAGCAATCGAAGCCGGTTGCGTACCGTTCTGAGGCAGTTTGAGGACCGCCTGAAATCGGGAAAAACGGAAGAAGTCCGTCCATCCCTTTCTGAGATTTACTCTCTTATCGACAGGACCAGGCAGAAGAAAGCCATCAGCAAAAACGCGGCCGCTCGAAAAAAATCAAGACTCGCCCGGCGGTTGAATTCGGTTGTCGCCCCGGCTCCCAAAGCGTAGCGTCACCCCGCTGTTTCCGGCAGGCGCGCCGCAACCCGGGTATTCCCCCCGCGAATTCTCAGACAAGCTCGCAGATCAGCTTTTCCAGCATGATCCGCTCGTCCCCCGCGGAAGATTTCATCCGGCGGTCTATTTCCGCAAGCCGGATGAAGAGCCGTTCGATCTGGGAGACCTCGGCGGCGCGGGCCTGTCTCAGGAATTTGTCGAGCGCGAAGGACGGGACCTGCGCTGCGGCGCCGACGGCTCCGGGTCCGGCGCCCTGCCTCAGAGCTTCCTTGGCTATCAGCAGCTGCCGGCAGTGGCGCGCTATCATGCCCAGGATGCGCGGCACGGCGTCTCCTGTCTCGAGAAGGTTGGCCAGTATCCTTAGAGCATGCGCGCGATTCCGGGCGCTGACGGCGTCCAGGAAATCGAAAATGCTGCGCTGCCGTCCGGCGGAGGTGATCTCGTCAACCGCCGAATCCGGTATGTCCTTTTCCCTTCCGGCATAGAGCACGATCTTTTCCAGTTCCATCGCCAGCGTCTGAAGATCCGAACCGGCCGAATCCACGATCTCGGCGACGGCGGAGGGCGAAATCCGATACCCTTCTCTTCGGAAAAAGGCCGTCGCCCAGCGCGTGAGCGCGGCGCCTTTGAGTCTGGGAAACTCCGCGACGCAGTGCCGTTCCCGAAGCAGCCGATACAATCTCTTTCGGCGATCCAAATCCTCGGCGAGCAGGACGAGCGTGGAGCGCGGAGAAATGCCTGCGAGCGAATCCAGGAGCGCCTCCTGGTCGAAGTCCGTCAGGTTGTCCACTTCGCTGACAAGAACAAGGCGCCTCTCGGACGCCATCGGGAAAGTTCCGGCCGCCCCGATGATTTCCGATACCGGGGAGACGTCCGCGGAAAATTCCGCAAAATCAAAGGCGCCGGCCTCCGGCGACAGCGCTTTCCTTTTCAGCAGGCCGACGGCCGCGCGGCACAGGTACATTTCCGGTCCCAGCACCAGGTAGACAGGCCTGCATCCGTTGTTGCGCAGATCCGCTTCCAGCTCTTCGATGCTTTGAAGTATCAAGGTTTCGGCCGTTCCAGAATCGCGCCGGCAAGGCTTGCCGCAAAGCTGCGCGCGAGCCTCTGCAGGGCCGGGTTTTCCTCTGAAAAGAAATCGCGGACGTTCCTGTTCAGGACGTAACGCTCGCTGTAAAGGAAGTCTTCGTTCCTCCACAGGACGGCGGAATCGCTCGTGCGCTTCAACAGAACGCTCATGCGTACGGTGACGAGGAACGCCGAACCGAAGGTCTGCGATCCCGTCTCCTGGGATCCGAAGGTCACAGGAACGGAGTTCACGCTGAGAATATCTCCCAGCAGCACGGCGTCCACGCCGCCGCTTTCGGGGGTGACACGGGCCGCTGTACGGGCGGAGAATTCCTTTAAGACAGCCTCGGTCATGATCTGTTCGACCGCGAACTGACCCGTGAGATTCCGGAAGCCGGGGATTCCGATCGATTGCATCCCGTATGGGAGTTTCCCGACGGAGCTGCGCACATGGTAGCCGCAGGACGGACCGGCCGGAAGCAGGGCGAGCAAAGCCCATATCAGCAGCCGGGCGTCAAGCATGCGGGATCTTTGCATTTTCACGGACCCTTTCTCGCCATTTGCTGATTTCCCCAGGCTTCGTATCCTCGAAATCCTGCGTCCCGCGGGATGTTCCCATTAGAATCAGCGCGCCTGGACCGGGCTTCTTTGAAACGGGGGCGGGACGGGTTCAGACGCGCGCAAGCCGGATCCGGCGCTGCGCCTGGTATTTGCCTTTTCGATCGGCGTAGGAAACCGCGCACTCGCTTTCCGCGCGAATGAAAACAACCTGGCCGATCCCCTCCCCCGAGTGGACCTTGACGGGAACAGGCGCGGCATTGACAAGCGCTATTGTAACAAATCCTTCCCACTCCGGTTCCAGGGGCGTGACGTTTACAATGACGCCGCACCGGGCGTAGGTTGATTTGCCCTGACAAATCGCGATCACGTTGCGGGGGATGCGAAAATACTCCAAAGACCTTCCCAAAACATAGGAGTTCGCGGGGATCCAGCAGCTCGGCCCCCGATGATCTCTGAACCGGATCCGGTCCGCCTTCTTTGGATCCAGTCCCGGGACGCCTTCGAAATCAGGAATCTTATATTCGTCCGAAAGGCGGAAATCGTATCCGTAGGAAGAAGCGCCGAAGGATATCTTACCCTTTCGCGGCCGCAAATCCGCATAAGGTTCTATCATACGGCGCCTTTGGGCCATATCGCGGATCCATCGATCGGGAAATACGGTCATAGGCGGCCTCCTCCGGGAGAGCGGCTGTTCAATTCGTCCAATTCATCGGCGCCGCGCCGCCCGGGGCGATTTCAAAGGCGGGCTGTCACTGTATCAAAGGCGGGCGATTCTGTAAATAGAAATGGCTTGACAGCCCACAGAGCCACAAGTAAAATCCTGTCACTAACTTATGGGAGGTTCGGCGTGATAAAGCAGGACATCGTGAACCGTGTGGCCGAGCAGTTGAATATCACAAAAGTAAAAGCGGAAATCGCGGTGGAGTCCGTTTTCAATTCGCTCAAGAACGCTCTGAAGCGCGGCGAAAGGATAGAACTGAGGGGCTTTGGGGTTTTTATCGTCAAGCCCAGAAAAAGCGGAGTGGGACGTAATCCTCGCACCGGTGAAGAAGTGGCCATCCCCCCGGGAAAAACGATACGGTTTAAACCTGGAAAAGAGATACGTGCCGAAAAAATCGCGAGTAATCTTCCCGGGTAACGGCCTGTCCAGCGCATCGGGAGAAAGTCTTCTACTGTTGTGAGCAGTCATTTTCCGGGTTATCCGCCTGCATCCGCTCCACCGGATGCGGCTCCGTTCGGAGGCGGGCGGCATCTGAAGGCGTCCCATGCGGCCTGGCGCCAATGGCTGGTGCCGGTCGCGCTCCTGTTTGCGACGGCGCTCAGCACCACCTTCGCTGGCTTGTTCTATGTTCTGGGCGATGTCGGTTTCTTCGCCGCCGTCGGCGCGACCCTGCTGAAGCCGGGTCTGATCTTACAAGGTTTGCCCTTCTCCATACCCCTGATCATTATCCTGTTGGCCCATGAGATGGGGCATTTCCTGGCATGCCGCCACCATGGTGTGCGCTGCACCCCCCCCTATTTCATACCGGCTCCCATTTCCATTGCCGGAACGCTGGGAGCGTTTATAAAAATCAAATCGCATTTCCATAACAGGCGGGTGTTATTTGATATAGGGGTTGCAGGGCCGCTGGCCGGTTTTGTGTTCGTGATACCGGCATTATGGATCGGCATCAGCTTCTCCAGGCTTATTCCCAAAGGGAGCATCGCCGGCGGATTGAGTTTTGGGGAACCGCTTGTTTTCCGATTATTTGGACGGCTGGCGCTCGGTTATATCCCCGCCGTCCACGATATGGTGGCGCACCCGATCGCCATGGCCGCATGGTTCGGGCTTCTGGCCACCAGCTTGAACCTGCTGCCGATCTGGCAGCTGGACGGAGGACATATCGCCTACGCGGTCTTCGGCCGCGACCTGCAGAAAAAGATCTCCGTGACGGCGGCTGCCGCACTGACGGCCGTCAGCTTCCTTGGATGGCCGACTCCGTCCTATCTCCTCTTCGCCCTGCTTCTTGTTGTCCTTGGGATGCGCGCGCGCTTTTATCATCCGGCGACCCTGATGGACGAGGAGAAACTGGGACCGGGAAGGGTCTTTTTGGCATTGGTTGCGGGCCTCATACTGATCCTTTCTTTCATCGTCGTTCCCATCTCGATAGTCTGAATCCTGCACAGGTTCCTCAAGATTCCACGCGCGCATCAACCGCCGGGAGAAGCGCATCCTCACGATGTCATAGCGGATTTCGCATCCGCGTCCCGGGTTTGCCGGCCCCATGGCCGGCGCGCGGAAATCAGGATCTTATTCGGTCGATGCGCGGAAACGGATATCAAGAATTGGTGCCGAAGGGGGGACTCGAACCCCCACGAGCTTAAGCTCACTAGACCCTGAACCTAGCGCGTCTGCCAATTCCGCCACTTCGGCGTTGTCGGAGGGACTTATCTTATGGGAGCGCCGACACCTTGTCAAGTTTGCCCAAGGGCGACGCCGACCATCCTGCGAACCGTCCGATATCCGGGGCGAGAGGGTTGACGATTTCAAAGACTTCACGCCATATTCCCGGTCCGCGCCGCTTGACGCTTCATGGCCAGGAGGTCCATATGCGCGACCATGAAATCGGGTCCTCTCTCCGGAGTTTCTCCACTCCGACCCCCAACCGGCCGGCCTTTTCGATCTGCGCCGCCGCTTTCTCCTCTTCGCCCCGTTCCTTAAACAGAAAGCCGAGAACGAAATGGAGCATTCCGTTCTTGGGGTGGGCATTGACGGCATTCTCCAGGACATCGCAGGCTTCGAGGATATTGCCTCCTTTGTAACCGGCGATCGCCAGGTTTATCGATACGGCCGAGTCGGCCGGAGAGAGTTTCGCGGCCTCCATGAGAAAACGCCGGGCCGAATCCGGCTCGCCCTTGCGCAGATAAGCCGCTCCCAGGTTGTTGAGCACCGGCAGGGTGCGCGCCGTCCTTGCCGCCTGTTCCAGCGTCTCAATGGCCTGGTCGTTGAAACCCTGCAGCAGGAGGCATGTGCCGCGCATGAAATCGCTTTCGGGCCCGGGGTTGTCCATGCCCGATCCCGAAGGCAAGTGCCTCATCGCGTTCACGCAATCGCCAAGGCGGAAATAAATGCGTCCGATATCGTAATGGGCCGCCGTGAATTCGCCCCAGACCCCCACCGCTTTCAAGAGCAGGCGAAGTTTCTCCCTTTCCGTGGGCGCATTCAGGCTTTGGACATAAGACGAGTAGGCGTCATTGGGTATCCGACGCGTGCGCTTTGCAAAGGCCTCCCGGGAAAGCGCCGGTTCGATTCCCGCATTGCCGAGAATCAGCCACGACAGCTCATTCTCCATCTCGGGGAGCGCCGATAGGGGACCGTTCGCAGACATTTCACCGCTGAATTTCATCGTTTTGAGGTCCAGGACGCGGATGCTGATCTTGAGATTTGCGCTCTCTCCGGAAAACCTTCCCAGGACGATCTTATCGGCGTGCACCCTTTGGGCCACTCGAATGGCGCTTGCCCGGCTTAGCGCGGCGCCCGGCGGAAGGTCCAGACTCTCGAACGCGGAGAGCCTTTCCTTGCGCCCCAACGCCTGAACACTCGGTCCCGAGATCTGGTTTGAGATGGACAAGGCGATTCCTTCGGCCAGCCAGGATAGCTCTTCGGAATCCGAAGACACTTCCAGTGGGAAAACGATCATCTTGACCGGGTCAGCGGATTCCGTAGTAAAAACGCTGAAAAAAGCCGAAACCAGAAACGCGGGCCAAAAACATCGCACTGTCTTTTCCTCGATGCTATGGATATCATGCTGCGGCGCGGATCGCAATATCGGGCGCAGGGGGATTCGCGCCCTCAAATCCCCGCGCACCCGACAGGACGATTGAATGCGAGACATTATCCCGCACGGCGAATTCGAGAAGTCGCAAGCCGGGAGCCGGAATAAAAATTTTCGGCGGGACGGAGGATGAAACTTAAGTGTGGATTTTCAATCCAATACCATGAACAATATTCATGATGGAGGAGCGGCGGGCCATGAGCTCCATGACTAGGGTCCCATTCAGGAAATGCGCGGCGTCCTGCGCGATTTTGTGCCTGCTCGCATCCGGCGCTCCCTGCCTTGGCGTCGAGACCGGCGTGTACCGCCTCCTGTCCATTTCCGTATCCGAAAAAATCATCCTCGTTTCACACGTCCCGAGCAAAAAGAAGTACCTTCTCGACACGGCGTCCGCGAAGATCATGATCCACGGCAAGGCCGCTGAACTCGCGGATCTGAAATCCTTTTCAGTGCTCCAGGTTAAAATGGAACTGCGCAAGATAAAGCGGAACGAGATCGACATCGATGGCGTGGCGACGGAAATCAGGGTCGCGGCCCCCGAGGGATCCCGATAGAGCCTTCGCTGTGAATGCGTAAAATATTGCCAATCAATAGCTTATAAGATTCTTTATTCCTCCGAAAACCACTTCACCAGGCAGTTTCTCTCGGCTATAATCCATAATTCGGACCGCCTTGGGGCCGGCCGCGACGGGGCGTTCATCAAGGCAGGCGGCTCCGGGCGGGACGGGAATGCCGCTTGTAAGATCATCCGCTTGATTTTGTCCGGAATTCGCAATGGCAACGGGGCTTCGTCTTGAATCAAACTGGGAGACTGAAAGATACGCGCTGCTCAGCACCCGGGTCTGCGATCTTGAGCTCGACCTGGAACATACTCTCCTATTCCGCTGTATCCAAAAGCTTTATTTAGAGCTGGAATCCAAAAAAATATCTTTCAGACCGCCCTATTATTTCACATGCGCCGGGGATGAATGGGGCTGTCCGGATAGGGTTCCCATCATTGGCATTCCCTTCCACCTTGCGGATAACAGGCTGATACGCATTGAGCGCGAGATGGGATACGCGAGCTATGACAAGCGCGACATCATGATCCTGCTCCGTCATGAATGCGGGCACGCCGTCAACTACGCCTACCAGCTGTACAGGAAGGCTGATTGGAAGGAACATTTCGGCGATTTTTACGCTCCTTACCCAAGGAACTTTAAGTTTAAGTTTAATCCTTTCAGCCGCGATTTTGTGAAGAGTCCGGGCGATCCGAAATACTACGCGCAGGCGCATCCCGACGAAGACTTCGCCGAGACCTTCGCCGTGTGGCTGACGCCGAGATCGAACTGGCGGAATGTGTATAAGAAATGGCCGTCGATCAGGAAATTGGAGTATGTCGACCGGCTTATGTCGAGCATCCGAAACAAGAAGCCCCGCATTGTTTCCGGCCCGCTGGATTCGCCGTATCACCGCACGACGTATACGCTGATCGAGTATTACGGCGAGACTCTTGATAATTTCAAGGACAAGGCCTTGGGCCTTTATGACGAAGACCTGCGGAGGATCTTTTCAGCCGGCTCGAACGGTCACAGGAGATTGATCCGCGCGAAGGATTTCATCCGCAAGAACCGCCGATTTCTCATCGAGACCATATCCCGCTGGACGGGCGCCCGGGAAAAGGTGGTCGCCCCTGTCATTGCGAGATTTTTCCATCGCTGCCGGGACCTGCGCCTGGCCCTGCCGGCGGACGAGGAGACCGGCAGCCTGGCTTCCCTCGCTGCGCTGGGGACAACGGTTGTGATGAATTACCTGCACACCGGCCGCTATATCTCGGATTGATTCAGGATTCGAAGCGCGCTTGAGGAAACCGCCCGCAAGCTTCCGGCCCAGAGGCGCGGCCAATATTTCACTACGCGCCCGGGAAAAGCCTCATGGAGTAGATGGTCCAGCGCTGTATCTGGCTCCAGAAGAGCATGAGGCCCGCCGTCGGCAGCAAGACAACCCAGACCAGAACATGGCCGGTCCAGGGAACCCGAATCCTGTCCGTTATTTCGCCGGTGTCGATGATCATCGTCTTGATGACCCGCGCGTAGTAATAGACCGAGACGACGCTGTTTAAAGCGCCGACCACCGCGTACCACGCCAGGTCCGCGTTAACCGCCGCGCCGAAGACATACAGCTTCCCGAAGAATCCGGCGAACGGGGGAATTCCCATGAGCGAGAGCATGAACACGGCCATGGCAACCGAGAGGAAGGGGGAGCGTCGGTATAATCCGCGATAATCCTCGAGGTCGAAACTGCCCGTGCGGTTGAATATCTCGATGACGACGAAGAAGGCCCCCAGATTCATGAAAATGTAGGTGATCAGATAGATCAACACCGACTGCAGCCCCTGGGACGTCAGGACGACGACGCCCATGAAAATATACCCGGCGTGCGCAATGGACGAATAGGCGAGGAGGCGTTTCATGTTGTTCTGGCGCAGCGCGGCGATATTTCCGAGCGTCATCGTCACAATCGAGACGACGAGCGTTAAAAGGCGCCAATCGAGGCCTCCGAAAGTGGTCCATGAGCCCGCGTCCGCCGAAGGGACGGACAGGCCGGTAAAGAAAAAGCGAATCAGGATCGCGAAGCCGGCCGCCTTGGGTGCAACGCTTAAGAACGCCGTCACCGGAGTGGGCGCTCCCGTGTAGACGTCGGGACACCAGAAATGAAAGGGGACGGCGGCCGTTTTGAAACCGAATCCGGCCAGCGTCAGGATCGTCGCGATCAGAAGCATTGCGAAGTTCTCTTCCGCCGCCCCTGAGCCCAGCGCCGCGCGCATCGCCGCCAGTTTCGTCGTCCCGGTAAGCCCGTACAGGATCGTCAAACCGTAGAGCATGGCCCCCGTGGCGACCGTGCCGAAAAGAAGGTATTTCAGAGAGGCTTCATTGGATTGGCGGTCGTTTTTCAGGTATCCGACCATGATGTAGCTCCCGAGGGAGACCGTCTCCAGGGACAGATACATCATCAGGGTGTCCTGGCTGGAAGCCAGAAGGAGCAATGCCGCCGTCACTCCCAGAAGGAGCGCATAGAATTCCCCCAGGTGCCCCCCGGACAGTTCCCTGGAACCCGGCGTCGCCAGAAGAACGAGAAGCGCGGCGAAGATCAGGAAACACTTGAAGAAAACGGCCATCGGGTCCAGGGCGAGCATACCGAAGAAAAGGGAGCCCGCCGGCTGGCCGAAGAGGGGGACGCACGCCGCCAGGGCGGCGCCGAGGCCCGCGGCGGCCAATAAGAAATTGACCCTTCGGCGCCATCGGGAGAAGGACAGGTCGCCGATGACGACCATCATCAGAGCGGCGACCAGGATCAGCTCCGGATAGAACCTGCGGAGATCGGCGAGAATCTGTGGGTTCATGACTATCCTTTGAGCGAATCCGCCCGGTCCAGATGGACCGTCTTGATCAGGCGGTACATCGACAGGACGATGGCGAGAGCCACGGCGGCCTCCGCGGCGGCCACCACGATGATGAAGATCGCGAAAATCTGGCCCTGCAGGTTTCCGGCGGAATACTTGGAAAAGGCGACCAGGTTCAGGTTCGCGCTGTTCAGGATAAGCTCGACGCCCATCAGCACGTTCACGGCGTTCTTGCGCGTCAGGACCGCCATCATGCCGAGGGAAAAAAGCGCCGCGCTGACGATGAGGAAGTGGCCGAGTCCGATCATTCCGATTTTCTCCTGACAATCATCGCGGCGCCGATCAGGGCCATCAGCAGCAGGATCGACGCCACCTCGAACGGAAGGATGTAATCGTTCATGAAAAGTTCCCCGATGGCCGCGGTCGTGGGGCGGTCTCCCCCGACGGCCCCCTCGTGCCAATGCGCCGTCAGCATGAAGGTCGCCAGAATCGCGAAAAGGGCGAGCACGGCCAGAAGCCCCGGCAGGAACTGATACGTTTCCGATTTCAGGTTGAGGTCGTACAGTTTGTGCGTGAGCATGACGCCGAACAGCAGCAGCACCAGGATCCCGCCGACATAGATCACCATCTGGGTCGCGGCGAGAAAATCCGCGCCGAGGAAAACATAAAGGGCGGCCACGCCGCCGAAAGTGAAGAGCAAAGCGAAAGCCGAGCGGACCAGGTTCCGCGCGAAGACCACGACCGCGGCGGAGCCCAGGGTGACGGCGGCGAAAAAATAAAAGACAACGGGAACCAGCGGATGGTTTTCCATAGGCGCTCTCAGGCCTGTGTTGCGGCGGGGGCATCGCTCGCCGCGGCGGCCCTTTCCTTGGCAAAATGTAAGATATGCTCGTTCCGGTCATAGACGGAATATTCGTAATCCCCCGTCATCACCAGGCAATGGGTCGGGCACACGAAGGCACACAGCCCGCAGTAGCAGCAGCGCCCGAGGTCGATGTCATAGACGACCGTGCGCAGCTTGATCGGCGTCCCGTCGGACGTGAAAACCTCCGGCTCGTCTTTCCCCCTTTTCTCGGTCTTAAGGGTGATGCAGCTGGTCGGGCAGGTCCGGGCGCACTGGCCGCAGCCGATGCAATCCTCGATTTTATTGAACAGACGCGAGCGCGACCGCTCGGGCATCGTCCATTTCACGGTCGGATACTGAAGGGTGACGGCCGGTGTAAAGAAATGACGCCACGCGACGGCCATGGAGTTCAGAACGGTCACCAGCCCGATCCATATATCCTTGAAATAGGTCCGCATCCCTTCCCTCTGGATGTCGCAATGTTTAGACGGCCAGCCACCCGGCCCCGAGAATCAGAACAAACGAGAGGGGCAAAAGCACCTTCCAGCTTAGATACATCAGCTGATCGACGCGCAGACGCGGCAGCGACCAGCGCACCCACATCTGGAGGAATATAAGCAGCATCGCCTTGACCAGGAATAGGATCGGCCCGGGAACGATGCATCGGCCGAAGGAGGCCGGCAACACCTGCGTCCATCCGCCGAGAAAGAGCGTCGTGGCGACGCCGGCCACAAGAAACATGTTGACGTACTCGGCGAGAAAGAAGAAGGCGAAGCGCATGCCCGAATACTCCGTGTGGTAACCCGCAACCAGCTCCGATTCCGCTTCCGGAATGTCGAAAGGCGTCCGGTTGACCTCCGCCAGAGAGGCGATGAAATAAACGAAAAAGGCCAGAAAAAGAAATGGATTCCTGAAAACAAACCAACGCTGGACGCCGCCTTGCTGCGCGGTCACGATGTCGATCATGGACAGGCTTCCCGCATAGACGACGACGGTCATGACGGCGAACGCGGCCGGGATCTCGTAGCTGACGATCTGGGCCGCGGCGCGCATCCCGCCATAGAGCGAATATTTATTGTTGGAAGACCAGCCGGCCATGATGATTCCGACGACCGACAGGCTGCCGGCCGCGATCACGTACAGGATGCCGATGTTGAGATCGGAGACGATCGACGAGGCGCCGAAGGGCACGACGACATAGGCGGTGAAGGCGCCCAGAAACACGACGTAAGGGGCCGTCTTGAACAACAGCCTGTCGGCGGACGCCGGGATGATGTCCTCCTTCAGCAGGAGCTTGAGAGCGTCCGCGATAGTCTGGGCCCATCCGTGCCAGCCCCCTACGTACATGGGGCCGAGACGGTCCTGGATGTGCGCCGATACCTTCCTCTCCAGCCACACGAGGAACAGGACCATCAGGGCGAGGAGCGCGAAAAGC
Source organism: uncultured Acidobacteriota bacterium (assembly GCA_964481255.1). Taxonomy (GTDB): domain Bacteria; phylum Acidobacteriota; class UBA6911; order UBA6911; family UBA6911; genus UBA6911. Next base: position 104,546 of record CAYZTZ010000003.1, read on the forward strand.
AGGACGCAGCTGACGGCCAGCGGGATCAGGATCCTCCAGACTTCAGGGAGCGTGTCGTATTTCGGTATCCATTGCAGGAGCCGCGCGATCGATTCCATCCGTGCGTCCTTTCGCTAGCGGTCGATTTCGCCCAGCACGATGTCAAAACTGCCGAGTATGGCGACGATATCGGCGATCATGGCGCCCCTGCTGACCTCCCGGAAGGCGCTCATGACGGTGAAGCAGGGGGATTTCACCTTGAGCCTGTAGGGCCGGGTGGTGCCGTCGCTGACGATATAATAGCCGAGCTCCCCGCGCGGGCACTCCGTCCGCATGTAGACCTCCCCGGCGGGCGGTTTGACGCGCTTCGGAACGGACTCCTGCACGTCCCCCGGCGTCAACCGGGCCACGGCCTGCCGGATGATCCTGCAGCTTTCCTTGACTTCGCGGATTCGGACCATGTACCGGTCCCAGCACGAGCCGAGAGGGCCGTAGTCCCCCTTGCCCACGGCGACTTCGAAGTCGAAGTCCTCGTACCCCAGGTAGGGTTCGTCCTTGCGAACGTCGAACCGGACCCCGCTGCCGCGCAGATTGGGCCCCGTGACCCCGTAATTGACCGCCGTTTCCGGCGTCAGGATCCCTACGTTCGCGGTGCGCCGGACGAAGATGAAATTGTCCGAGAGAAGCCGGTTCAAGTTGTCGACCTGCGGTTCGAAATAATCGAGAAACTCGAGAAGCCTGTCCTCGAATCCCGGCTTGAGGTCGTGCATGAGGCCGCCGATCCAGTTGTAATTGTAGAGGAGGCGCGCGCCGCAGGTTTCCTCGAAAAGGTCCAGAATTCTTTCCCGGTCGCGGAAGCACCAGAGAAAAGGGGTGAACGAACCGATGTCGTTGCCGTAGGTGCCGGCCGCGATCAGGTGGCTCGCGATGCGGCCCAGCTCGGCCATGATGATGCGGATGCAGCGCACCCGGTTGTTGACCTGGATCCCCATGAGCTTTTCGACGGCCAGAACATAGCCCAGTTCCATGTTCATGGCGGCGCAGTAGTCCATCCTGTCCGTGAAGGGGATGATGCCGGGATAGTCGATGTTCTCGGCGTGCTTTTCGAAACACCGGTGAAGGTAACCGATGTGGGGGATCGCGTCGGCGACGACTTCGCCGTCCGTTTTTAACTCGAGGCGCAGAACCCCGTGGGTCGAAGGGTGCTGCGGCCCCATGTTCAGCGTCATGATCTCGCCGCTGTAGGTTGCCTCCATCGCCCCTCCTAGACCGGCATCCCGCGATAGGATTTCGGGAAAACGTAATCCTTGCGCAGCGGATGGCCTTCCCAATCTTC
>CAYZTZ010000004.1:0-14829 GCA_964481255.1 uncultured Acidobacteriota bacterium
GTCTTATCATCGTTATCAAGATGCCGGATCAAGTCCAGATCAAAGATATGCAGGCCATGCTCAACTCATTCAGGGAGTATGCCCGCTATTGAACCGGGCGCATCGACAGCGAGGAAGTATGCGCCTGTTGTGCGAATGGCGCATCCAATGCATGCGGCCGGAGAATATAAAGATCTCAAGCGCCAAGAGAGCGCAGCACGACGGCTTCGCCAAATGGCGGAACAGCACCATCAGGGGCGCCACGGCGGACGGGAAAGATGCCGGCAATGAATGGACCTGTACGGAGACTCCGTTTATCAACGCCTTGCCATTATCGTCGTACAGGATCCGGCCTTCCATTTTTGTCGGGTCCACTTCCGCCAGCACGAAGCCCTGAATGCAGGGATGGTTGGAATCAGGGGGGCAGTTGCCGCCTACGCCTTTGATGCCCGCAGCCAGAATCCTGCCGTCCGGCATCCGGGTAAGGTTGTCCGGCATGAAAGTCCGTTCCAACCGCCCGACTTCCCTTTTGGGCCGATGCGCAGAGACAGCCTCACGCCCACGCCGGAATAGAATGAAACTCTGAATCTCAAAGGCGGGGGCGGCTCCTGTCAGAATCCCGTCATTTTTCCATAGTTGACTTTTATCGTATTCCTGAGCCAGTATAGTTGTCACAAATACGTAACATGGATTATGCTGCAAATGCTCCTGCTTTTTCAGCTCCGCGTTTGGCCCTTAGGGAGTGCGGGGTATCGCTGATGCGGCAGGATCAATGTTTCACGAGCGCCATAAGAGGACAATCGGCATGGGAACCGCCGTTTCCCTGTTTTCGGAATAAGGCAAGGATGGCTCTGTTTCCGCAAATCTTGCCGCAGAGCAGAAGGAGTATATTCATGAGACTCTATTGGTCCGTATTTGCGTTGCTGCTGCCGTGGGGGGCTTCTCTGTGCTCGGCTCAAACAGACCTGCCCGCGATCAAGGAAGATTTCCAGCCCTCGACCCTGAACCAGCCGGGCCAGGAATACCCTCAGGTCAATTCCCAAGGCTATGCCCGATTCCGCATTGCGGCGCCCCAGGCCCAAAGCGTCATCGTGAGCCTTGGCGGTCGCGGAGGCACCCCTCTCAAAAAAACCGAGGATGGCTTGTGGGTGGGCACCACGGCGGCGCCGCTGGACGAAGGCTTTCACTACTACCGTCTCACGGTCGACGGCGGGACATTCAACGATCCCGGCACCTTGAACTTCTACGGCTCGACGCGCTGGGAAAGCGGCATCGAAATCCCCGCACATGACCGGGACTTTTACGCCCTCAAAGGCGTCCCCCACGGCCGCGTGCAGCAGATTCTTTTTCCCTCGAAGAGCACGGCCACGTCCCGCAGAGCGTTCGTCTACACGCCGCCCGACTACGATAAGGACCCGACCCGGCGATATCCGGTGCTGTACCTGCAGCACGGATGGGGGGAGGACGAAACCGCCTGGAGCAACCAGGGCCGCGCCAATCTGATCATGGACAATCTGATAGCCGAAGGCAGGACCAAGCCGTTCCTTATCGTGATGACCTATGGAATGACCAACGATGTCAAGATAGGAGGCCTCGGAAGCTTTAATATTGCGCCTTTCGAGACGGTTCTCCTCGATGAGTTGATCCCATACATCGACGCCAATTTCCGCACGCTCCCGGATCAGCCGCATCGCGCCATGGCCGGCCTGTCCATGGGGGGAATGGAGACGAAGACGATTACGCTGAAACACCTCGATACGTTTTCCCACATCGGTCTCTTCAGCGGCGGATCCATCTCTCCGGACGACGTTCAAAACACGCCCGGTTTTAAAGAAAAGGTGAAGTTGGTGTTCGTCGGCTACGGCAGCCGGGAACTCGGCGGCAAGCAGGCCGGCGGTCGCGGCCCCTTTGGCGGAGACCCGAAGGCGAACGCCGATGCGTTGAAGCAGGCAGGCGTCCACAGTGTCTTTTATGTTTCTCCGAACACGGCTCACGAGTTCCAGTCCTGGCGCCGCAGCCTGCGTGAGATGGCGCCCTTGCTTTTCAGGGACTGATCCAGGGGCTTCGCCCCTTGAAATCCCCGCGCGCCGGATCGGGCAATGGAATTGCGGACATTATCTTGCACGCGGGGATTTGAGAAGCCGGAAGCCGGGAGCCGGAATGGATCCAGCCTTCCGGCTCCCAAAACGGGAACATAATTTTCGTTGCGCCCTGAATACAGGTTTCAATGCTGCCGGCGTCCTTTGCAGGCAAACTGAAAAATAGATCGGATGCGAAAGGCCGTCGCGCCATTTGCACAAAAATCCGCCTTTCCGCCGAATGAGGCGCCGGAGCAATGTTTGAGGAGAATCCATAATGGCGAAAACCGGTGATCGTTATCAAGCCATGAAACCAAAATGGATGCTGCCGGCCATTTTGAGCGCTCTGGTATTTGCAGCCGCCTGTTCCAAGGCGCCGACGATGCCGCCGCCTGAACGGACGGAGCTGGCGGATCGTGCCGCCATCGAGGACCTTTTCAACGACTACTACTCGCAGTTCGGGCCGGACAGCAAGCATGATTTTGCGTCCTTCTTTACCGCCGACGGCAGACTCGAGGTCAACGGGCTGGTCGCGAATAATCCTGAAGAGATCAAAGCCATGTATGCCCTGGCCGGAGCCGGCGGAGAGGGAAAAGAGAAGAAGGCTGAGGGCGCCGTGCCGGAGGGCGTATCCGAGATGATGTACACGAATCTGAGGATCCGGCTGGAGGGCGACAGGGCTGTGGCAACCCTGCTTTGGCACAGCGTCAGGTCGGACCTGCTGACGTCGGCGCCCAAAGTCACCGAGTACGGCCGTGAGCGCACCGACCTGGTCAAGCAGGACGGGCGTTGGCTTATCCGCAAGCGTGTCGTCCTCAGCGAGGGCGGCATGCCCGAGGGGCTGCTGAAGTCCTATCCGAAACAATAGCGCGCATTGCACCCCGGGGGTTGACCGCCGCCGGTCGGGAACCGATATGGCATGCACTGGATTCCACCCGTTTCAACGTCAAGCGTTATCGCTTTGCGTACGGCTGGAGCGAGCCGACATACAACCGCATTTACCTGATGGGGCATTCTCTCGGTGGCGGCGGCGCGCTGCATCTGGGGGAGAAGTACTCGACCATTTGGGCCGCGGTCGCCGGGTTGGCGCCGGCGGCTTTCGGCTTCCAGTGGAGCGCGGACCAGAATCTCAAGAACGTGCCGTTGTTGATCATCGTGGGCGACCAGGACAGGCTTGTTGCCGGTTCGCAGCAGTTGGCCGATCAACTTAAGAGCCTGAACTTCCAGGTCGAGTACAAGTCCCTGCCCGGCCTGGATCACGGCGGGATAATCGGGGGCAGCATGCCCGATGTGTTCCGATTCTTCAACCGGCACACCCGCCGAAGCTTTGGCGGAGGCGGGGGAAACTGAATATGGAATACCAAGAAGGCCATGTCATCATCGATGGGATAAAAATCCGCCATTACCGTTCCGGCGGGAGGAAACCGCCTATGGTGCGGCTTTACGGCGCAACAGACGACGGGCTTTGCCGGCGGCGGACGGCGCAACAACTTGCGGAACGCTATGATGTCATCATGCCGGACTCGCAAGAGCACGGGCTTTCCGAATCCGGCAAAAGCGCGGAATGTGAAAATCGGTCAAGCGGGTAATACTCTCAGCGGCCATGGCCTGTGATCTGCAGGGTTCGGCGACCCGGATGGAATCACCCATGGTTTAGCTGAAATCCCGGCAACCCCTTCAAAAAGGCAGTCAAGGATTTTTACAGGAGCGAACGACCGAGCATCCGGAGGAAGCAGCCGTTATAGCAGTATCTTTGCTGGACATTCGGAATTATCGATTTCGGGAGAGGAGGGTTCACGATGAAATTGTCAAAAGAGGTGGAAAACGGAATAACCCGCAGGATGTTTTTCAGGAATACGGCTCTGAGGGGAGCCGGCGCCTTCGCTGTCGGAGCCGGCGGATTCGCGATGCCCCTGTCCGCCCAATCCAGTAAGCCGTCCCCCAAAATACCGGGCAAGACAGTCCGCGAAGCCGCCCGGCAGACGCGCGTCTGCCGGACAGCGGATGTTGTGGTTGTAGGCGGAGGCCCGGGAGGGATCGGAGCGGCTGTAACGGCAGCCAGAAGCGGCGCCGACACGGTTCTTATCGAAAGGTATGAACACCTGGGAGGCATGGGCACCGGGGGACTGGTCACCATCATCCCCAACTTGAGCGACTTCAGCGGCAAACAACGGATAGCCGGCATCAGCCAGGAGTGGATCGACCGATTGAAGCGCAGGGATGCAGTGGATCACCCGAAGAAGGAGCACTGGGGCTCAAAGGACCCAAAGCTGGTTGCCTATTACGAGAACCGTTCCTTTTTCAATGTGCGAGAGAAAACGGTTATCTATTCCGTGCACATCGATGCCGAGATATCAAAATGCATACTGCAAGATATGATGGAAGAAGCCGGCGTCAAGACTTATCTTCATTCGTGGGGCACGGAGCCTATCATGGACGGCAACCAGGTAAAAGGCGTCATCTTTGAGAGCAAATCGGGCAGGCAGGCGGTGCTGGCGAAAGTGGTCATCGATTCCACCGGCGACGGAGACCTGTTGCCCTATTCAGGGGCCGAGTTCAAGAGCGATATCGATCCCTCTTTGAGGATTGCTAACCTCTCCTTTTCCTATTGGATAGCGAACGTCGACCTGAAAAAGTACCAGGACTATAGAAAGACACATGCCAAGGAATTAGCCGAACAGATGCGTGAGATTAGAAAACGCGGCGGACATGCCGGTTTTCTCACCAGCAACTTAAAGGACCAGGACGGCCTGGTTTGGGTCTTCCCCCGTTATGCGAATTCCAGCCAGGTGGATGTTGAGGAACTGACGAGGGTGGAGTTCCTGGGCCGGAAAGAGATGTTGATAAGTCACGATTATTACAAGAAGAATATTCCCGGCTTCGAAAAAAGCTACATCGTGCTGACCAATCCTCAACTCGGCACCCGGGGAGCCAGAAGAATTGTCGGGGAGTACCTGCTCACGGAAAAGGATATGAATACAAGCGTTCCCTTTGATGACACCATTGCCGTATTCCCCGACGTCGACCGCGGCCAGGATTCGTTGAAATATCCTTTAACTTACATGCCGTACCGGTGCCTGATACCACGCAAGGTCAACAATCTGCTCGTGGCCTGTCGCGCATTTTCATCCGATGCCGTTTTCAACAACTTTTTCAACCTTATACCGCATTGCATCGCCCTTGGAGAGGCAGCGGGTATTGCGGCGGCACAGGCCATAAGCAGCGGCGTGGATCTGAGAAAGATCAATATCCGGGCGTTGCAGGCCAGCCTCAAAAAGCAGGGCGCCATTCTGCCCGGCTAAATCGGTCCGGATTATGCATGATGCTCTTCGGCGGCGGCGCAGGGATACATGTCCGCCGCCTTGTGCTGTCCCGGGCGCCTCGCAGGACAAAGCCGGGCTCCGACATCGGCTTCCCAAGTACGGGTGTGAATCGCCGCGCTGACGGGGGCTGCGGCGGCGCAGGCCGGGAGCGAGGCCGCAGGCTATGCGGGGACGTCGTCGAGGCCGAGCGGCCACGCGGACGGGGCCGCCCCGCCGGCGCCCGAAAAGCCCGAGGGCCTATGAGCCCTGCTGAGGTTGGGCGATGACAAAGGAGATTTCCCGGGATGTTCCATAAGAAGGGTGCGCTGCGCCTGTATGGTAGATTGGGCTGCTTGTTGCTGGCGATTCTCTTGCTGCTGCCGCTCCCTTTCTGGCCCGACACCTCCAGGATATTTGTTCAAGCAAGCTCGTTTGTCGCAATATGCACCATTGTGGCAGGCAGAGCCTTCCGGGTGCATTCCATCCTGGGCTTGGTCTTTTCCGTGATATCTCTGGTGCGAAAAAGATGGTTCTGCCGCTATGTATGCCCGGTCGGCCTGATCCTTGATTCTGTTCCCGACGTGAAATTGCCGGTTACGCTGCGGTGGAAGCGCCGTCCTCCCATAGGTCATTACATCGTATTGCTGACGGCCGCGGGCGCGATCGTCGGTTACCCGCTTTTCTTGTGGATGGACCCGTTGGCGCTTTTAAGCAGCGCCTTTTCGGTTTTCGCCTCCAGGGATGCCCTCTCGGCTGTTTTGTCCGTGTCCGGCATGGCCCTGCTGCTGCTCATAGCCTTGACTTCGGGCGACTTCTGGTGCGCGCGCCTATGCCCTTTGGGCGCGACACAGGATCTTCTGCAGAGCATCGGATCTTTCCGCCTGAATTTCCGGAAAGCGGGCAGAACGGATACTCCGGCGGCCATGGCGCCCGGAAATGCATTCCCTTCGACAAGGAGAAAGTTTATTGCGATCGCCGCCGGACTGGGATTCGGCCTATGGGCGCAAAAGGCCGGTTCGGCAAGATCGAACCATGCTCCTTTGCGCCCCCCCGGCGCCGTGCAAGAGGATGTTTTTACGGGTCTATGCCTGCGGTGCGGCAACTGCATCCGCGCCTGTCCGTCCAAGGTTATTCATCCGGACACGGGACAGACAGGGATTCGGGGATTCCTGTCGCCCGTCGTTCGATATGAAACGTCTTACTGCATCGAAGAATGCAATGCCTGTACGAAGGTATGTCCCAGCGGAGCCTTGCAGGCCTTGAATCTGGAACAGAAACAGAAATATGTCATCGGCGAAGCCCGGCTGGACCGGGCCCTGTGTTTATTCGGCATCTCCGACTGTAATGCTTGTGTGAACGCCTGCTATTTTAAAGCCATTCGTGTCTACTGGGATAAGGAGGCCAATGAATCCTATCCGGCCGTAGATCCTCTGAAATGCAATGGCTGCGGCGCCTGTGAAGCATGCTGCCCTACGGGAGACATCAAAGCCATAAGAGTCCAAAAAAGGGCGGATTAAGGCGCGGGGCGAAAATCCGGCCGGCTCCACGATTATCCGGATCCGCCGGCAAAACGGCCGCCGGAGCGGTACTTCGGACGCGCTTCTCGGGAGAATTCCGGGAGACTTCCGAGGATTTCCACGCCCGCCCTTGCCCTCAGGCTTCCGAAGAGGAAAAAAACCTTATATCTGCACTTCGAAATTGGAATCAACACCGGGAATTCGGTTCGCGGCGGACGGGGGCGGCAATGTCGGATTCTCAACCCTGCTTTTTAAACTCGGAATATTTGTCCGGTTGATTTTCTCTTATAAAATCCGCGCCATTGCAGCGGCCAGTTAAACTGAATCGCCCCAAGTTCAAGGCGCGGGCATTCATTGACACAGCAGCCGCAGTACCAGCATTCATCGGGGTGCAGAGTAATCGGGGGTTTGCCTTTTTCAGGATTTGGAATATAGACATCAACCTGGCATACTTCGACGCAAGTATTGCATCCGATACATATATCGGGGTCTCGAATCACCGGCCTATTGGGTGTGGTGACATTAGGAAGAACATATACTTTATGGGCTGTGGATTCCTTCAGCAACGACGCCGCTTTTCCCATGGATATCATTGCACCGGCCGCTCCAGAGGCCGCGCCTGCTTTTAGGAAAGCCCGGCGTTCCATCCCCTTTTTGTCTCTCGATCTCTTCATCGTTTTTCTCCCCCAAAATGCGTACACATCCAGTATGGCTCTCACAAACCCCGCACGGATCCTGCAACGTGCCTATCCGAGATCCGCACCCCTGTAATCTCTGTTATGAGATTCCCAGTTTTGCTTCAGATCGCCCCAATAGTTCAAAGGCAGCTCCCCGGTTTTAACGTTGCCGTTTTCCAGCTTCAGCGTGATCCATTTCCTCCACTCCGGCGGATCCATCTGCGGGTAGTCTATTCTGTGAAAGTCCAGATGGCGGCTGCTTGCCTTTCTCGCGAGCGATGCATGGATGATGACCTGAGCAAAGGTCAGAATGCTCAAGTCCTCCAGGCTCCGCATAAGTTTATGAGGGTCCAGAGCATAGAGCCTGGGGACCCAATTCTTTTCTATCTCATTCAGCGCATCCAGCCCCATATTAAGAAGCCTCCGGGTTTTATATTCGCTGCAGAAGTACTGCATCATCCTGGATATCCCGGCATGAAGCTCCTTCCACTCAATTCCCTGGTTTCTCTTAACAGGTGCGTAGACCCGCGCCTTTTCATGCGCAACCTGATCCCTGGATATCTCCGGCTCCGGGGCACCTGAGGCGAAGTCGGCTGCTTTTCTTCCCGCATATCTCCCTGTCGCTTCAGCATAGCTATGATCTCCAGGGCCATACATTTGCTCGCCGGCGGCAAATAATCCGTCCACCGTAGTCATCAGATTCCAGTCGACAAGCAGGCCCCCCCGTGCATTCATGCTATCCGGGGAGCGCCAGTGAGCGGGGCTGGCTCCTTCTATTAAGGTATAGCTGGGAAAAAGGTCCTTGGAAGCGTCAAAGCCGGCGTCCAAAAACCTTCTGCGGATTGCTTTTGTCGTTGATTCCTCCGCATACATCAAGTTCCAATTGATCTTTCGCCAGTCTTCTGAAAGGGATGGGAAATCCCCCCAAAAAGGCAGAGCCAGCTCCCCTTTGAGTACCGCGTCGCGCAAATTGCCCCTATCCGTTATGGGCCTGCCGTTATCATCGATTTGCTGAAGATGCTCGAAGCCGGCGTCTATGCCTGCATACCACTTATGCTTATGCCCTGTACCCAGCGTAAGAAGCCCTGTTTTCTCCATCTGCGTAAGTGCCGCACCCGCCCTCCATGCCATGGCGGCGCCATCCCCAGAATTTGCGCGCGATCGAAATGTAGAAATACCGGCTAATTCAGTGTTAAAGACCCAGATCGACCCGACGCCTGCGGTGGCCAATACAACCGCCTTGGCCTTAAATATCAGCAACTCGCCGGTGCGCGTATGCATCCCGGTTGCACCTGCGACCCTGGCCCCCTGAACGCCTCTCTGGTTCAAAAGACTTGTCGCCATAACTCGATCGAAAATCTTAACTCCTAGGCGCTCGCATTCCCTCTTCAAGGCAGGCTTTACGGTTGTGCCCCAAAATCGAAGACAGGCATTGGCCGGCTGGTATCTCTCGGCAAGAACGAGCTTGGTCCGTTCATCCCTTCCCCAACATCCTTTGTACTCATCCTCCGTGTCTCTGATTTTTGCCCCCATTTTTTCAAGCTCCAGGAATGCGTCATAGCCTTCGCGGCATTGAATATAGTATCCAATCCCGCAACAGTACCCTCCATAACTGTCCAGGATCTCCTGGCATCTTTGCTCCGGACTCATGTTGGATAACGGGCTCGTCATGGGGTTTGCCCAATGGTCGCCTCCAAGCCCGCCGGCACCGCTCCTTACGGTTGCCGCTTTCTCAACCAGAGCAACCCTAAGACCCTTTTTCTTGGCAGCACTTATCGCGGCACGGCAGCCGGCGATTCCTCCGCCGATTATGAGCACATCGGTTTCAACCGTTTGTTCCTGTTCATAACGAATCGGGTACGGCCATTCCATCGCGTAACCGCTTTGGGGAATCAGTTCATGCCAGGAAGTCATGCCACTCTCCTCCTCGTTTTTCGTTTCGGTCTGGTTTTTAAAACCGGCATGAAGCCGGCAGGCGAGGATCGCCGTGCCGTTCGAGTCGATCGATATTCATCGCCCGCCCCTTTTCCTCACCGGACCAGGTAGGCATCATAAATGACCGCGTTACGCAGCCGCATCCCGGCGCCGATTCCTATGGCTCGATTCAGCCATCCGTATCGGGCGCTTCCGGTCTCGAACTGGATAGAGACACGAAAATAATATTTGTTGGGGTCCACGGGGTTCCCCTTGGCTACTTCAGCCATAACTTCCGCGGGCCCGTAGCGGAATCCGCGGGTTTGAATATAGATCAGCGCCCCGTCCTCCGTTTTGAGAGCATACCGGGTGTCCAGATAGGCAACGCCGTCGGCCGAGACCATTTGCCAATCGGCTCCATTGTTGAGGATTGTCCCGCTCAGGCGCGGCCCGGCGAACTTGCCGCCGGTGATCGGAATGATCCGGCGCTTCCCGAAACCTTCTATTTGGCCCAGCTCCAGCACAGGGGCGTCAAGGTTTACCTCAAACCGGGCCATGAATTCGAGGCGGGGTTTGGGGGGTTCAAACGGAATCTTTTCAGTTTCAGATTGTGCCGTTGCGTCGGTCTTTTTTCTCATAGGGTCTCCTGCTCCAGGCATAGACTTCATCCCGAGGAGCAGCGTTCCCAAAAACCTATTTGCGGCCCCGTCCGGAAAAGCGACGAAATCCGGGAGATGATAGGGTGAGGGCTGTGCCGGGATGGCCGGTGCGGAGGCGGGGCCGCGGGGAGCGGGGAGCGTCCCCTGCCGCATGGCCGCCTCGGTATCGCCCGAAGCCTTATCCGTCCGGGCTGAACAGGTCGCACCAGCCAGCACGGCTGTCAACAATGCAAAGACCAGGGATCGTTCCATGACCTGCGGTCTCCTCAGGAGTTTTTTTATTGGCTGGCTTGAAATAGCGTCCCTTTGTTCATTCCATCATTCCGTCATGGGATGATGTTAGACCTCCAGCATAACACATGTCACATATCCGTGACGTCTTTCTTGACAAAGCGGTCCCGACTTCTATAGCCTGCCCCTGCGCGCCAATATACAGGGTCCGCGCCGTCGCAAGAGCAAAAAGCCGTGGAATGCGGAGAGACAATTGCGCTCTGGGGCGTGGGAACCGGCGATTCCTATTCCAGGTCTCGGTCCTGTCCCGCTTGCGCCGGCCCCCTTCCCGGTTCCTCCGTCGATGCGGGAACCCGGGGCCGGCTCCATTGCAGAGTGGATGGCTTTCCGCTAATGTATCCGCAGGATTCACATTTGCAGAGGGATCAATCATTGGGAACCATTTGGAAAGGGAAGGAATCATGAAAACAACAAGAAGATTCTTCCTCAAAGCAACTGCAACCGGAATGGGCTCAGCCGCGCTGGCCGGGCTCCGTGCGGTTGAGGCCGGCGTCATGGAGTCTGATCAGATCCGGAAGTGGGATCTCGAAGCCGGAGTCGTTGTGCTCGGAATCGGGGCGGCAGGTCTTATGACTGCGATAACGGCGTACGACCAAGGCGCCGATGTCCTGATTCTGGAAAAGGCGCCGGAGGATCACGCCGGCGGGAACACGCGGGTCAGCGGTCAGGGTTGGTGGTGCCCTTCCGATTCGGATAAGGCCGTCGCGTATCAGAACGCGCTGAGTGACGGCTTCCCTATCCCCGACGATATAACAAAGGCCTTCCATGAACACTCGATCCATGTGACCGAATGGGTGACAAAGATGGGCATGGAGGTAAGAACGATTCCCACAACGGGCGAATATCCGGAATTCCCGGGCGGCGCCGGATATGTCTGCTGGTCCACGAAGGGAAACGGGTATCAACGACTCTGGCTCCTGCTCATGGAACACGCTATCCAAAAGAGGAAAGTCCGGGTCCGATATGAAACCCCCGCCGTGGAACTTATCCGAGACGTCAAGACCGGTGAGGTCCGGGGCGTGATTGCAGAAAACAAAGGCAAGAAGCTCTATGTTAAAGCAAAGAAGGCGGTGGTTCTCTGCACGGGAGGATTTGAAAACAACCAGGAGATGATCCGCGATTACCTCGGCATGCCTTGCGGCTATCCCAAAGGGAGTCCGTACAACACCGGCGATGGGATCCGGATGGCGATGGCGATCGGCGCGGATCTATGGCACATGGACAACCAGGCCGGTCCGGATTTCAACTTCAGAATCCCGGGCAAGGATTGGGCTTTCGGATATTCTTTTTCCCCTCCCGGAAACGGCTGGATCTGGATCGCCAAAGACGCCACGCGATTCACCAACGAAACCTATTTCACGAAACACGGCAAAATACCCTTTCACGGCGTCTATATCCACGTTCCCACGCCGCTGCCCGTGCACTGTGTCTTCGACGAAACGATGAGAAAGAGCGGGCCGCTTTACCCGCAGGAATATTTCTTCTGCTGGTGGTCGCAGATGGAAAAATATAAATGGAGTCCCGACAGCAGCGCCGAAATTGAAAAGGGCTGGATCGTTAAAGCCGACAATCTGAAGGAATTGGCGGCAAAGATAGGCAAAAATCCCGAGGCTCTCGAAAAGACGGTGGCCACGTGGAACAAGGCGTGTGCCGAGAAAAATGATTGGGAATTCAGCCGGGATCCCAAAAGGATGGCGCCGATTCAAACGCCGCCTTTCTATGCGGCTGAGTTCGTCCCCGCGTTTACCAATACCCAGGGGGGGCCGCGGCGCAATGCCAAAGCCCAGGTGCTGGATACAAACCGCATGCCGATTCCACGGCTTTATTCGGCCGGCGAACTGGGGGCGGTCTACAGCTGGCACTACCAGGGCGGAGGCAACATCCTGGAATGCATGGTCTTCGGCCGTATCGCGGGCGAGCGGGCAGCCGCGGAAAGGCCGTGGGGTTAGGGAACTGCATCGAGCGGACCCTGTGGATTCCGGCTCCCGGCTTCTCCATCCCCGCGCGCCATCCGAAGTCCGGAATTTCATCGTCCTATGCGGCGCGCGGGGATTTCAAGGGGCGAAGCCCCTGGACCGGGTTTCTGACGGCTATTGGATTTCTTTATCCGCGGCTTTTGGACCTCGAGGTCCGTTCGCACGCGCCAACTGCGCGGATTCAGAGACTCGGAGATTCCGACAAAGGGGGACCGGCCTGTGAATATCGGAAACGTATTGCGCAGCGTTTTTACGTCGGCATTCATTTTTCTCCCGGCGGGCCATGCCCCGGCCGATGATGCTGAATCCCGCAAAAGCTGTGAATCTCTCGCCGCACTCTCCAGCCAAACCTTTCGGGTCGAAAAGTCGGAGTGGGTTGCGGCTTCACATCTGCCCGCGGGACCGGGAGGGACCGCCGCTGAAGTTCCTGCTCATTGCCTGTTCCGTGTTGTGATAGAACCGCGCCCGTCCGGAATAGAAGGCGTAAGCTTCGGCACCGGCATGGAGTTGCGACTGCCCCTGGCCTGGAACGGCCGCCTGTTGTTTCAGGGTGGAGGAGGGTTGAACGGTGTGCTGAATTCCGCACTCGGCACAGTCAGCGGGTTCCCGTCCGCGCTGGCGCGAGGTTTTGCCGTTGTTTCGACCGACGGCGGTCACCGCGGTCGCAGTGCCGTGGATTCCACATTTGCCGTCGACCAGCAGGCCAAACTTGATTTTGCCTACCAGGCAGTGCAGCGCACGACCCGAGAAGCCAAGGATCTCATCAACCGCTACTACGGACGCAAACCCGACTACACCTACTTCATGGGTTGCTCGACCGGTGGGCGTGAGGCGATGATGGCCGCACAACGGTTGCCGCTGGAGTTCGACGGCGTGGTCGCCGGCAATCCTTCATTCAATTTGACGCGCGTTGCCATGAACCAGATCTGGAGCTTGCAGGTGGTCACGCGGATCGCGCCCAGGGATGCGACCGGCAAGCCGCGGTTATCCGAGGCTTTCACGGACGCGCAACTGAAAGCCGTATCGACGGCCGTGCTCAAGCAATGCGATGGGCTTGACGGACTCGAAGACGGCATGATCAACGACTACAAGGCCTGCCGTTTCGATCCGGTTTCCCTGAAGTGCGGATCGGATGGCAGCGCCGGCGAGCAGCCGTGTTTCGAGGCGCAACAGATCGAAGGGCTGAAGGACATCCTCGGAGGCGCACGCAATTCACGGGGCGAGTTGCTTTACGGCGCGACACCGGTCGATACGGGAATTGCCCTGCCAGCCTGGCGGGCCATGCACCTGGGCACAGCGATGAATCCGCCTGCCAATGCATCCCTGGGCCGAGACACCCTGCGTCTTTTCTCCATGACTCCGCCCAATCCCGACTTCGATCCGTTGCGTTTTGATTTCGACCGTGATTTGGACACCCTTGCCGAAACCGCTGCCATCAACGATGCCGTGGCCAGCCAGCATTCCACCTTCGCAGGACGCGGCGGCAAGATGATCGTTTATCATGGACTCTCCGACCAGGCCATGTGGGCCGGCGCCCTGACTCAGTGGTACGAGAAACTGACGCCTCGTGACAATCAGGGTCCTCAATCCTGGGCACGCCTGTTTCTCGTGCCCGGTATGACTCACTGCGGCGGCGGACAGTCGACGGACCAGTTCGACATGCTTACGGCAATTCAGCAATGGGTCGAGCAAGGGCGGGCCCCGGACCGCGTGGTCGCCTCGGGCAAAGCTTTCCCGGGCAGGACCCGCCCGCTGTGTCCCTATCCAAAGGTGGCCCGCTTCGACGGCGGCGACCCGGACAAGCAGGAAAGCTTTTCCTGCCGCTGAAGCACAATAAGATGCGCCGGGACTCTGAGGAATCAGCAGATGATTCCTTATTTTAGGGAGTAGAACATCGTATGAAATCCAACAGCAAAACCTTTATGGGGATCGGGCCCGCCCGGACAGCACTATGTTCCATGCTCTTTCTTTTCAATTCGATTGCATGGAGCGGGGCGCAAACCGGTACTTCAGCGACGCCCTCAGAGAAGATAATAACCGAAGGAGATTGCACGGCCGCCAAACTGGGCCGCGACATCCCCGTTTCAGCCATCGGCGAACCGGTCTCCGGAGTAACGCTGAATGCTCCCGTATGGACCGGCGCTTCGGGATCGAATCCGGCCTATTGCAGCGTGAACGGATCCATGGCCCCTGTGGACACGGCCGCCAATGCCCGGCCGATCAATTTTAGAGTTGTGCTGCCGGCATCCTGGAGCCGCCGAGCGGCCCAGCTTGGGGGCGCCGGCATGAACGGCTTCATTCCAAATCTTCTGGGTGGAGCGGACATGGGGCCGGGGCCGTCGCTGATCCAGCTCGGCTTCGCCACCTACGGCAGCGATTCCGGACACCAGATGGGATTCGGGCGCGGGATGCCCGGAGGTCCGCCGCAGGCGCCGC
>CAYZTZ010000004.1:14929-44789 GCA_964481255.1 uncultured Acidobacteriota bacterium
GGCGCCGCCTCAAGAAGGAACCCCGCAAAGGGGGATGATGCCGGCAGGAGCGCCCCCTGCAGGTCCGGGCGACGATTGGGCTCTGAATGACGAGGCGGTAAGGAATCTCGGCTATATGCAACTGAAGAAGACGCATGATGCGGCCATGGTCCTGATCGAGAGGATGTACGGAGAGAAACCCCGTTTCAATTACTTCTTCGGTTCATCCCAGGGCGGACGGGAGGGGCTTACGGTAGCGCAAAGGTATCCGGCGGACTATGACGGAATCGCGGCCAACGTCCCGATTGTAAATTTCTCTTCGCTGATGCTCGCGCCCGAACTGATTCGAATTCAGGAAAAGCCCCTGGCCAACTGGGTGCCGCCGGCAAAGGTGAATGCGATCCGGGGAGAGTTCATGCGTCAATGCGACAAGCTGGACGGGCTGGTGGATGGAATCATCCAAAACTACATGGCATGCCGCGCGATCTTCGACCGCACGCAGGCGCCCCGCAACAGCAACCCCTGGAGCTCGAAGCGCTGCCCGAACAATGTCGACCCAAACCCTGACGATACGAGCGCCGATGCGTGTCTCACCGATGGTCAGATTTCCACACTTCAATTTGTCTACAGCCGGTATCCATTCGCAACGCCGCTGGCGAATGGAGTCAAGTCCTTCGGCATGTGGGTGCCGAACACGGACCCGTCCGGCAGCGGGTTGATCGTGCCCATCCGCTATCGCGGGCAGGAAGGGGCCGGCGACAATGCGCCCATGCACAGCCACCTCGGCGTATTGGGAGTTACGGGATTCCTGATGAAAGACCTGAAAGCCAATCCGCTGGATTACGTTGAGGGCGGCGCTCTGAATGCGAGGAGACGGCAGATATCGGAGTGGCTGGACTCCACGAATCCGGACCTCCATGCGTTTTATAAGCGCGGAGGAAAACTCATTGCAGTCATCGGCACCAACGACACGCTCGCGTCCCCGGGCGCACAGTTGGACTATTTCCAATCCGTCATCAAGAAAATGGGCCGCAAAAAGGCGGACAGGTTCGCCCGCTTTTTCGTGCTTCCCCAGACCGGCCACGGTTTAAGCGGGACAAATTATTCTACGGACGGGAACGGGAAATCCATACCGGTCGCCCCTATCCCCAGCACGTTTAGCCGGCTCAACTTGCTTATGGATTGGGTGGAAAAGAAGGCGGCGCCTCCGATGTCCGTGACAGTGACGGCAGGGAAGCGCAGTCTGCCGATGTGCTCCTATCCGACGTATCCCAAATACGTCGGCGGTCCTGCGGACGCGGCGGCTTCTTACACATGCGCCGCGCCGTGAGGCCGAATCGGCTTTCCATCGGATATGACGAATATGTTGTCGAGGTGATGAAATGAGAAACAGCTGTTTGAAGCCGCCGACGTTGATGATTCTGATCGGCATAGGCATCTTGATCTGCTGCCAATTGCAGTTATTGCATGGGAAGGCACAGGAGGGTAACAGGCGGACCCGTGCGGGGTACGAAGGGGCAGGGAAGATTCTGATTCCGCACAAGTCATGGCCGTGCGGGATGGCGGAGGGAATTCCCGTACCGGAACGCGGCGTGCCCGTGCTTGAGGCCGACATGAAGCTGGACCAGGTCTATGAAGTGGGCAGGACGCCCTATGGCCAAAGGGCGGTCTATGTGATTCAGGGGGGCAAGGTATCGGGCGAAAGGATCACCGGTTCGGTAATGCCCGGAGGCCTCGATTTTCAGCTGAGCTTTTCAAACGGCGGCATGGAAATCGAGGAAATACTCGTTCTGCAGACGAGCGACGGGAAATACATCTATCTTCGAATCCCCGGAGCGGCGGCGGATCAGAGCGACATACGGATGGTGCCGGATTTTGAAGCGCCGAACGCAAGCGGCTATAGCTGGCTTAACTCAGGGAAATATGCAGGGAGGCGGGTCCTGGATCCGGCCGTCAGGACCGTGAAGCTGATCGTTTACGACGTATCCGGTCTGCAAACCAAAGCGGATGCGACGAACTCCATCAGGGTGACCAAGCCGGCGGATGTCCTGGATCAGCCGTGGGATTATCGAAAGGCGACGGCCGAGGAGAAGCGGGGCGACCGGTTAATCACCGAAAATGTCACTCTGGGGGCAAGCCAGACTGTGGGAGCGACCAAGAGAGGCAACCGAAACATCATTCCGATCACGGGCGGGACTCTTGGCGGAAAGATCACCGGAAAGATTCTGCCGGGCGGCGCGGACTACCAGAACCTGGCGAACCCGGCGACAATTGATGCGCGCTATCTCTGGCAAACGAGCAACGGGGAAGTGATCATTGTGCGCAACGGCGGCTCGTTTGGATTGCTGGCCCCGTCATTTGAGGCTCGGGTGGACGGCAAATATGCGTGGTTGAACGGCGGTTTATACCTTAGTTCGAATCCAGGCATGGGGTCCGGCGGGGTCTCTCTCACTTTCTATGAGAGCATCCGGTAAAGTGTCCACCGCTTCCGGCGGGAGTCTGATCCATACCCATCGGCAAAACCCGGCGTAATAACGACGGCATGCGCAATGGCGGCCGCATCCTGCAGTGGGCGGGGCGAAACCCGTTTCGATGCCGGGCCCGGTTCAACCCGGGGGAAGCGGTCCGCGATGACTATTCCGCCACACAAGCGGTGATCGGGCGGCGCGGTTTTGGTGCAGGAGCCGGTTAAGCACAGAAAACCTCCGCGCCGATGTGCTCCCGGCCATCGATGGATCTGGCAAGATTATGTTCAAATGAGGCGCCGGAATACCCCCGCCGGAGTCCTTCCCGTTCGCATCCGTCCCCCGCGGCTCGCAGACCATTCTCCCCCGTGGATACTCTCGCTGCCTGAACCGCCTTTATCCCGGAAGGGAAAAGCAAACCGCCATCTGCGATCAGGCGGCCCGTCACTTGCCGTCGCCGCCGGACTCCGCTTCCAGCGGAACCGCCAGGGCTTTGTCGAGAGAGATCTGGATCGTGGAGCCTCTGCGGATCTCAAGGTCCTTTCCGCGAGTCGAGAAAACGGTCGCAAGGCCCACCGCAGTGCCGGCGCCGGCGCCGATGCGAGCCCCTTTTCCGCCGCCGGCGAGGGCTCCGATCCCCGCACCGGCAAGCCCGGGCGCAATAATCCTCCCGGCATCCCTTCCTTCAGAGCCTGCGCCCTCCACCGCGCCTTCATAGCGAACAGCCGGATTGCCGTCGGAATCCACCCTTGTAAGCGTCGCGACAATCGGCAACTCGCCCTTCCCGGGGATCTGGACGGAATGGAAAATAAGGTTCATGACCGCTTTCCCTTTGAACCTCCCGGGGCGCGTCACGCGCGAGATGCTGCCCGTCACATAGCTCCCTTTGGGAATCACCACCCGGTCTCCCGCGCAAACGGGCGATATGACAACGGCCGTGAAGGAATCGCCCTCGCTGTTCACTCTTGTGCTCAAGTGATCGTTCAGCTGCAGGGAAATCAGGGTGCCTTGCGCAAGGACAGTCTCCGGGGCGGCCAAAACTGCGGCATGCGTCTGGAGAAAACACGCCAAAGCCGGAATCAATGCCAGCCTGCAGCGTCTTCGCACCAGGATATTGTTATGCAACCTCATTAGCGCCTTTAATCCTAATCCCGCATATACCAAATACATGGATGACAATGCGGATTCAAGGGTTCAGCATTTTATGAGGCGGCAAAGCCGCCGAAATCGCCGCAGGAACAGCCGGCCACGAATTGCACAAAACATATTTTCGCTGGTGAAATTCGCCCGATTCGTGCAATCCGTGGAGCCTTCACCGGACCCGGCGCCTCCGGGCAACCCATACAAATAATGCGACAAATAATTGAAAACAAAAAACATGCATGGCATCCGTCTTGACTATCGAAGCGCTTGCTGATAGGTTCAAGAAATGGACGACCAACTGGCGCCTCCCAACAAACCTCCCATATCATGGTTGGAACGCTTTCAGGCCCTTTTTGAGGTCCTCCTGATTTCCGGCCTGATATCGAGCTTTCTGGCTGCTCTTCCTTTTTCCCTGATTATGGGAAAGAAGTTCCATCTTCTCACAAGCGATGTTCAGCTTATATCGGTCTTCCTTCTGCTCGAATCCGGCATCACCTTCATGATGCTGAAGATCCTGCTTAAAGCCCGCGGCCAGGGGATCGCGGATCTGGGATGGCGAAGGGAGCAATGGGAGCCCAATCTTCTCCTGGGATTGGTTCTCGTCCCGTTTCTTTTCCTGATCAACGCCGGCGTGTCTTTTATTTTCCGGACCTATCTGCCGAAGTATTATCTCGAGCAGAATCCCCTTATAGAAATGGTGCAAACGCCTCAGCAGCTTGTCTTGTTCGCTTTTGCGGCCCTCGTGGCGGGAGGGATCAAGGAGGAGCTTCAGCGCGCCTTCATTCTCAACCATTTCCGCCGATATCTTGGAGGGGCCGCGGCCGGCCTTGTACTGTGGAGCGCCGCCTTCGGAGCCGGGCACTATGTGCAGGGCGTCCAGGGCGTTTTCCTCGCCGCGGTTTACGGCCTTATTTTCGGATCCATCTATATCCTCCGCGGGAGCGTGATCGCGCCCGTAGCGGCCCATGGGGCCTATGACACCCTGGCCCTGATAGGATACTGGATATTTTCGGGCCAATTCAAATAGGGTGGGCCGGGATCCCGCTTGCCGGGCTTTCCGGGCCGACTTCAGCCTTCGGCGGGCCCGGTGCCTTCGGCATTCAGCTTTTCAAGAGCAAGGCGGGCCGCGCGCTGTTGCGCCTCCTTTTTGGTGGCGCCCGAAGATTCCGCGGCCACTTCCCCGTTAATGACGACCTGGACGATAAACGTCTTCCTGTGGTCCGGGCCGATTTCGTTCACCACACGGTACACGGGTTCCGGGCGGCCGAGGTTATGGAGGCGTTCCTGGAGCGAGGACTTAAAATCCCCATAGGTCAGCTTCCTAAGATCCATGCCTGTTAAGAGCTCCCCGATCTGGCGCTCCACGAAAGCGCCGGCTGCCTCCACCCCTCCGTCGAGATAGACCGCTCCAATGATGGCCTCGTAGGCGTCGACCACGATCGCACGTTTCGTCCTGCCCCCGGTCTTCTCCTCGCCGCGGCTCAGACGGATGAAATCCCCCAGGCGGATCTTTTCCGCCAGTCGTATCAGGTTGGCGGCGCTGACCAGGTAGGCTTTGATCTTGCTGAGCTCGCCTTCCGTGAGATCCGGCCAGCGCCGGTAGATCTCCGAGCTGATAAGGAAACCGAGGACCGCATCCCCCAGGAATTCAAGGGACTCGTTGTCCCGGAGCTTTTGTTCCTCGTGTTCGTTGACAAAGGATCGGTGCGTCAGGGCCTGGGCAAGGAGCACCGGGTCCCGGAAGCTGTATCCCAGCAGGTCCTCCACCTCGCGCAGGCTTATTTCCGGAGCCGTTTCCCCCGCGCCCTCCATCATGGATCCCTCCCCATTTTTTCTTTCCGCGCGATCGGACGCCTGTCTGCGGCGCTAAATGTCCCGCAAAAGCCGCCGTGCCCCGGACCTTCGTCCACGAAAGCGGCCCCGAAAATGATCATATCCCAGCTCCGCCAGCCGGCGGCGTTTCCCGCCGGGCTCAACCAGCCACACCTTCCCGGCGTCGCGCGTCAGATGCCCTATGCGCGTCAGCTTCGGAAAGCACGCGGGATACTCCGTTTCAAGCCTTTCAGCCCTGGACGGCGGAACCGCGAACAGCAGCTCAAAGTCCTCGCCTCCGTGCAAAGCCAGACGCAAGGGATCGCATCCCCAGGACGCGCTCTCGGGAAAGACGGGAATACGGGCCGCGTGAACCTCCGCGCCCACCCTGCTGGCGTCGCACAGCCGCGGCAGATCGACGGAAAGGCCGTCGCTGAGATCCATCATGCAGCGGACCATGCCGGACTGCGCGAGCCATAATCCCGCTTCACAGCGCGGCTCAGGCTTTCGATGGGCCCGGATCGCTTCCATTCGCGCCCTAGAGGAGGAAGGCCGAAGCCCCTTTTCGAGCAGTTTCAGCCCCGCGGCCGACCGGCCCAGAACTCCGGTAACGTAGAGCGCGTCGCCGGCGCGTCCTCCGGAACGGTAGAGAACCCTGCGGTGCAGGGATTCACCCATAGCTGTTATCGAAATCACGATGCCGCTCTCGGAGCGGGATAAATCTCCCCCGATCAGCAGCGCGCCTTTCCTGCAGCCCAGCTCCGTCAAGCCGTCATAAAAGCGCAGGACCCATCGCTCGGAGATATCTTTGGGAAGCCCGAGCGAAACCGCGTAAAAACGAGGACGCGCTCCCATGGAAGCCAGGTCGCTCAGATTCACGGAAATCGACTTATAGCCCAGATCGAAAGGCGCGATCCACTCCCGCCGGAAATCGATGTTTTCCAGCAGCATGTCCGTCGTAAGCGTCCAGACCTCTTCCCTTCTTCCCAGGCGGAGGACGGCGGCGTCATCCCCTATCCCCATGATTATCGGGGAGCTCTTGCCCCCGTACCGATCCCGCAGAAGGCGGATGAGCCTGTTTTCTCCGGTCAATTGAGTCGGCTTGCTGGACATGCGCGTGGTTGGCGGAACCGCAAAGAAGACCCCATACCGGCCCGGCGGAGCCTGTTCTATTGCCTTTTCTCGAAAAGCTCGTTGATTTCGGTCATGAATTCGCTGACATCCTCGAATTCAAGATAGACCGAAGCGAACCGCAGGTAGGCGACCTTGTCGATTCGCTTGAGTTCCGAGAGAACGATCTTCCCGATGGTGACCGACTCCAGCTCGCGTTCCGGGCTCTCCTGAACGGTTTGTTCGACCCTGTCGACGATTTTTTCGAGCTGCATCAGGCTGACCGGCCTCTTTTCACAGGCCTTAAGCAGACCGTTCAGTATCTTGCTCCGGTCAAACCTTTCCCTCCCTCCGTCCTTTTTAACAACCATGTAGGGTATTTCATCGATGCGCTCGTAGCTGGTGAAGCGCCGTCCGCAGTTCAGGCATTGGCGTCTGCGCCGGATCGCGTCCCCGTCGCGGCTTTCCCGTGAATCCACAACCCTGTCCTTTAAAAACCCGCAGTAAGGACACTTCATGGCGCGGCCTTTGCGATCGATCGCTTCAGAAGGCTCCCGTCCCCGCTTTGGCGCGGCGGCATAACCTTTATAACACAATGATCTTGTAAGACTTATAGGAAAATATCCCAAACGTCAAGCATAAAGCTGCGCCGCATGAGAAAGCTCGCGGGCCGCCTCTAATGGGACGCCTCCGTGCCGCCGCGACCCGAAACAGGCCGCGAGCTCCGCTTTTTCAGAAGGCAATCAAAAATCCATTCACCCTTGAAGGTAATCTTATGATATTTATGCAGAAAAGGATTTTATCGGAAGCCCGGAAATCGGACAGATCGGCGTTTTTTTGAACTTTATCGCCCATCGCTTCGTTTCCATTGTTGAGAACATGACAGTGACCAAGGAGTTGCGAGTGCTCTCAGGCGATCTCAAACTTGTTGAGCGCTGTCTTCAGGGAGACGACGCCGCCTGGGAAAGCATGGTGAAATCCTTTGGTCGGCGAATTTACAATTTGAGCTATCGATACACAAACCGAAAGGACGAAGCGGAAGACCTCACACAGGAAATCTTGATCCGGGTATATCAGAACCTTAAAAGCTACCGCTCGGAGGCAGGCAATCTTCAGAACTGGATTCTGAGAGTGGCGAGAAACATGATTATCGATCATTACAGGCAGGTGCGGCGATCCCCGCAGACGGGGGGGAGCGAGGAATTGGAAAACACGAACATCCGGGATAGCAAGACGCTCAATCCCCATCAGGCTGCGGAACAGCTTGAGGCGGTGCGGTTCCTCCGGGATGGGCTCCAGTCTCTTTCCCCTGAACTAAAAGAGGCCATTATACTTAGAGATATAGAAGAGATGGCCTACGAGGAGATCGCCGACATGCTCAACGTCCCCGAGGGAACGGTGAAAAGCCGGATAAACCGCGGCCGGCTCGAACTGGCCAGAATCTTGATGAAGCGGCGCACCCAGTTGGGAAGCGCTTTATAGGAGCGGCCATGGATTGCCCTAAAGTGGAGGAGAGGCTGAGCGAGTACATGGAACGCAGCCTTTCGTTTGAAAGCATGGCGCAGGTCTCCGAGCACCTCTTGACATGCCCGCGATGCTCCGCCCTGCTCAACGAGATGCAGTCCGTTGTTTCGCTCTGCCGCCGTTTACCCGATCTTGAGATGGATCCGGACCTGGTCGACAGGATCCTGATCCGCACATTGGGACGCCCGCGGCGCCGGTCCTTTTTCGAGCGCCTGAGGATAAACCTGGTCCAGCCGTTTTTCACCCCGCGGTATGCCGTCGGGGCCGGTCTGGCGACTCTCTTCCTGGCATTGATGATCAATCTCATGGGACCCCGCATGCCGGCGGCTCCGTCGGCCGTTTCCCCTTCGAGCGTATTCAGCCTGCTGGACAGGGGCGTGCAGCGTCTCTACAGCGGGGGACTTAAAGCCTATGACAAAACAAGCCAGTGGCAGGCCCAGTTCAGCTCTTTCAAAAGGAGCACCTTCAACAGGATGCGCTTCATGATCGAGTGGATCGAGGTCCCGATGGAGGGGAGGAAGAAATCCGAAAAGCCTGAACAGCGGGAAGAACAGTCGCCTCAGGAGAAGAGGAGCGGCCTGATGGAGATGTCGGCCTGCAATGCCCGGATCCGCTCGTGAGCGCGAGACCCGGGGTTATCGGTTTATTGCAGAGGCGGTTATGCAGCCGGCAGATGGTGCCTGTCGGGTTCAGCTGCCGGAGAGAGGAGATCGGCTATGAAATGCGCGTTTCACCCTGAAGTGGAAGCCGGGGAATTTTGCAGTGTCTGCGGCAAGGCACTTTGCGCAGAGTGCGCCCATAAGATCAAGAACAAACTTTACTGCCAGAGCTGCCTGGTTGAGGGAGCGGACTGGGCCGCCACGATGAAAAACCTCCGGCTGCCCGCCGACGCGCCCAAAAAGGCGGCGTGGCTTTCGCTGATTCCCGGCATGGGCGCCGTTTACAACAACGAATACACGAAGGCTCTCACCTATTTCGCCGTTTGGGCGGGCCTGTCCATTATGGGGAACAAGATACACGGGATCTTCGGCTTCGGCGCGGTTGTTTTCATTATTTTCACCATGTTCGACTCGTACCGCATCGCGGAGGCCAGGGCGCGCGAACGTATCCAGGCCGGTCCCGCAACCGCGGCGTCCGCCTGGAGAGACCCAAGCGGCATCGGCTGGGGTATCGCCCTGATCGTCATCGGCATGCTGTTTTTGCTGCAAAACATCATCCCCTATCAGTATCTGAACCGTCTCTGGCCCCTGCTGTTCGTGCTTCTCGGCGGCTATCTCATCTATCGCGCCCTGGGGGAGCGCGAGAGCCGGTCCCCGAGCGCCCCGGTGCCGCCGCCCGCGCCATACGACGGTCCCGCGACAAAGGAGGATATCTGAAATGTCCCATAGAACGGCCGGAGGCGCCCTGACGGCGGGTTTGATTCTGATAACTCTCGGCGTGATCTTTCTGATTGAGAATTTTTATGCGCCCTTTTCCGCGTGGCGCCTGATCGCCCGTTATTGGCCGGTCATACTCATTATCGTCGGGGTACGAAAAGCCGTCGATTATTTCGCATGGCGGGACATTTCCGCCGCGCCGGATAAAACCTTAAAGGAGTGAACATGTCGAACAGGCATCGTCCATCTCTTCTCGGAGCTCTTCTCTGGATAGGTCTGGGGATCCTGTTTCTTTTGAGAAATTTTGGGATCGGCCCCAGCTTCTGGTCGCTCGCCGCCCGTTACTGGCCCGTTCTTCTTATTCTGCTCGGCCTGGGGAAAGTGATCGATTACTATCTCAAAAAGGACGCTTTCTCCATACGCCTCGGGGAGGTCTTCGGCATTTGCCTGCTGCTTCTGATCGGATCCTCCCTGACAATGATCTCCGACAGCCAGATGGCCCGTTTCGTCCGGAATCTGCCGATCGAGATCGGCGACTCTTCCCTGCAACCCGGCCAGTATATAGGGGAATCCCACGCCTTCACCGAGGAAACCACAATCCCCCTGCCCCAGCCATCGCCCATCCGCGTTGAGAATTCGTACGGTTCGGTCTCGGTATCCCCCGGCACGGACGGAGAGATCCGCGTGCGTCTGAGAAAGGTCATTTATGCAGAGGAGGCCCGCGCCGCGGATATCGCCTCCCGCATCAGGCTCGAGCCCGGCTCCGAGGCCGCCACAGCCGAAAAGCCCGAAGCGGAGCCCGGGAAAACCCCTGCGGGCGGTCCCATCGTCATCCGGACAAACCGTGAATCCCTGGAAAACGCCGGGGAAACGGCCAACACGGATATGGAAATCCTGGCGCCTCGAAGCTCCCGGCTGGAAATCCGGAACGCTTTCGGCGAGGTTCGGGTGACCGGTATCGAAGGAGCCATGGACCTCTCCACGTCGCACCAGCCCCTTGAAATCAGGGATTGCGCCGGGAGGTTCACCCTCTCCAACCGCTACGGGGATACGCGCCTGACCAATCTAAACGGGGACGTCAAGCTCGAGGGGCGCGGCAAGGTATATCTTGAAAACATCAAGGGCAACGTGGAGGTGAGGAACGAGTACTCCCCCATGGAAATCTCCAACGTCGAAGGGAGCGTAACGGTCTCCATCACGGAAAACAGCGTGCGGGTGGAAAAAGTGACGGGGCCGGTCGCCATCGACGCCCGGGGAGCGCGGGTGAAAGTCGAGGGCCTCAAGGGGAACCTCAAAATCACGGCGAGCCATCAGAGCGTCGATATCTCCGACGTGGCTTCCGCGGTTTCCGTCGAGAGCCGTTATGCCTCCCTTACCTTGAAGGATATCGGGGGTAACGTTGAGATCCGCTCCAATGCCGACAACATCCGCGCCGAGGAAATCAAGGGATCCCTCAAGGTCCAGGCCCGTGCCAGCGCCGTGCGCGCGAACCGGGTCCTGGGGCCCATGGACATTCAGACCAGCCTCAAGGACGTCTCGGTAAGCGACGCGGCCGACAGCTGCAGCATCATCAACGAACACGCGGATGTCCGTGTTTCTTCCCAGAGCCTGGGCAAGGGAAGCATCGATGTCAGAAACCGCAACGGCGCCATTGCGCTGGTTCTCCCGGCGGGCGCGTCCTTCGAAATGAACGCCACGGCACGGAACGGGAATATCCGGTCCGACTATCCGGACCTGGGCCCGGTCCGAAAGGAAGGAAACTCCGCAGTGCTCAAAGCCAGAGTCAAGACAGGGGGACCTCGAATTCTTCTGGAGACCGAGTACGATGATATTGAGATCTCTGGCGGCTCAGCGGAAAACGAGAGAAAGCGCCCGAGGCCGGAAAGGCCCGGGAAAACATTGTCCGCGAGTTTCAGCGCCGGACGGGATTAGCCCGCAGAATCCATGCGTGCGGGACCCTATAAGCCCGCAAAGGAGTCACGCGATGAAAAAGGCGACTTGGATATTGGGGACATGGGTCGGCTCCCTGGTTTGCCTTCTGATGCTTGCCGGATGCGGCTTCGAGGAGCGCGTGCCGGCGGAAATGGTTTCAATGAACCGGGTCCAGGCTCTCGGAGCGGAAAAATCCCTCGATGCAACGATCCGCTTCGATATCGGTTCGCTGGAGATCGCCGCCGGAGAAAAACCGCAGGAGTTATGCTCCCTGGACCTGGAATACGACAAGGCAGGCTTCGCCCCCGATTATCACTACGATTCAGGCCTGGGCGGAGGGGAAGGCCGTCTTTCCTTCAATCTCCAGGGCACTCACAAAGCGGGAGTAAGGAAAAGGAGTCAGAACAACAGGATCCGGCTCGCCTTCAACAAGTCGATCCCGCTGAGCCTGACCCTCAATGCCGGCGTCGGCGACGCCCGCCTTTCCCTGTCGGGCATGAGTCTGTCGCGCGTCAGGATCGAATCCGGAGTGGGCGCCGCGAAGCTGGCGGCTTATGAGCCCAATCCCATCCCGTGCGAGTACATCGGAATCAAAAGCGGCGTCGGGGGGATCGAGGCTGTCGGGCTGGGAAACCTGGACTTTCAGAGGCTGGAATTCGAAGGCGGCGTCGGCGGCGCGAATCTGGATCTCACCGGGGAGTGGAAGCGGGACGCGGAGATTCAAATCAAAGTCGGCGTGGGCGGAGTGAACGTCAACATGCCGCGGGAGATCGGCGTCAGGGTGGAGACCGAGAAGCATTTTCTGAGCGGAGTGCAACTCGAGGGATTTCAGCAGCGCGACAACGAGTACTATAGCTCCAATTACGACAGCGCCGCGATACGCGTCCGCATCCGCGTGGAGACCGGCATCGGCGGCCTCAAGGTCACCTGGATCTAAAGACACCGACCAAGATTGGCGTCCGCGCCGGCCGCATTTTGGGCTATGCTGAATCCATGAAGTCCTACGGTTGGTTCGGGCTGCTGCTTTTGATCGTCTCCGAATACGGCCTTGTCCGCAAAATCGAGCCGTTCCACACCTGGTTTTACTGCTTCGCGTGGTGGTCCTATATCCTGCTGGCGGACAACCTGCTGCTGAAACTGCGCGGCCGGTCGCTTCTGACCGGCAGACGGCGCGAGTTCTGGGGCATGCTCCCTCTATCCGTCTTCATCTGGCTTCTCTTCGAGGCTTACAATTTCCGCGTTCAGAACTGGTCCTATGTCACCGTCCCTCTGCCTCTATGGCTGCGCTGGTTCTCCTACGCGCTGTCCTTCTCGACCGTCCTGCCGGCTGTCTTCATCACGTCGGATCTCGTTGAACCGCTTTTCGGGGGCGGCTCGGGCAAGACCGCTTCGCAGTGCGAGCCGTCTACCCCGTCCCGGCCGACGCGTGCGTCGGCCGCTTTTATCGCCGGCGGCCTTGCGCTGTCCGCCGCACCCCTGATCTGGCCGCATTATTTTTTCCCCGCCGTATGGCTGGGCCCGATTTTCCTTCTCGACCCGCTTCTGGGAAGAGCCGGCATACAAAGCCTTTCCGCGAGCATCGCCTCCGGAGACCGGAAGCGGGTATGGAGCCTGATGCTCGGCGGCCTGGTCTGCGGCCTGCTGTGGGAGTTTTGGAATTACTGGGCTCTTTCCAAATGGACCTATACGGTCCCCTTTTTCGGGGAGTGGAAGCTTTTCGAAATGCCGGTGATGGGATTCGGGGGCTTTCCCCCGTTCGCGCTGGAATGCTGGATCCTGTATCATGGAATACGCGCAATTGCCCGGCGTCTGAATTCCTTCGCGGCGCGCGCGTCATGGTGGCTTTTGCTGGGAGTCGTATCCCTTTTCATTTTCCGGGGAATCGACAGCCGCACGATGACCCGCTTCGGTGAAAAAACCTCCGACGAGAACTTTAACAGGAGCGCCCGCCCATGCGTCTACGCATCATTCTTATAAGCTTCCTGCTGTTCCCTCACGGCTGGTCCCAACAGCCTCCGGACGCCGCCGCCCCGGAAACCGGAATCCCGTTCGTCGAGCGCGAGGAAAAGCAATTCAACTTTTTGCCCGGCGGAAAGCTTGAAATCACGGCCGGCCTGCCCGGGAGCATCCGAATTCTGGGCTGGCGCCAAAGCACCGTCCGCTTGGAAGCGGAGAAAATCGTCTACTATCAGCCGCCGGAAAAGGCCAGAGAGCTGCTATCCAAAAATCCCATCAGGGTGCGTTATACTCAGACTCACGCCTCCGTTCAGTGTCCCATACCCTCTCAAATCGACGCGGTCATGGAGTTCAATCTCACTCTCCGCGTCCCGGGCGACAAGACGGACGTCAAGGTCGCGATGGGCCGCGGGGATTTCACCATCGAGTCCGTCAACGGCTGGGTCGAAGTCACGGTCGCGGAGGGAAGCCTGGAGGCCCGATCGATGTCGGGCTATTTTTCCGGCAGCTCGGGGCGCGGGGACATCTATGTCGAGATGTCCGGGAAGTTCTGGAAGGGCCTGGAATTCGCGGCCACGACCCAACACGGCTCCGTGGATCTGAGGCTGCCCGCCGACTACTCGGCCGCTCTTCAGCTGGAGACGCGCGACGGGAGCATTGCCGTGGACTACCCGCCCAGGATCGTCGACGGCGAAACCCAGCCTCCGGAAATCCTCAAGCGGAAGAATTCGCAATCCCTTACGGGCGCCGTGGGTGAAGGGGGCGCGCCCATCAAGCTGCTGACCCATGCCGGGGACATCAGGCTCTCGCGGCTCGAGTAATGCACTCGGCCGCCTGCGGCCTGGAGAAGGCGCGCCCGGCGTCCGCCGTTTTGTCGGGGTTTGGGAATCCCCCGCCGCTCATGAGAGCACGACCGCATGCAAACGGCGCGACGGGCTGAGGAAACAGGCCTCCCGAATGGGCCGGGAGACCGTTCGCATGCCGCAACGTAGCGATCTGAAGATCGGCGTCCGTATTCTTCTCCCACCCCATGGCGACGGCCGGGACTTCGGGCGAAAATTATTCCTAAGAAATTCCGCGCCGCATCGTTATCACAGTCAGAGAAGCCGGAACGGCGAATGAGGGCCGCATGAAGACATCCGACTCAGGCTGGGTTCCCGCAGTCCTTGCCGAATACGAAAAGCCTTTGACGCGCTACGCGGCCCACATCACGGGAGACGTGGAGAGGGCGAGAGACGTCGTACAGGACACTTTTCTGAAGCTCTGTCTCCAGAAGCGGGCCCGCATCCAGGACCATCTGGCGCAATGGCTCTATACGGTATGCCGCAACCGGGCCCTGGATGTGCTTCGAAAGGAGAGAAAAATGACTGGAATCGGCGACGCGCGGCTGGAGGCCCGTTCGGGGCCCGAGTTCCATTCCGCCCTGGAGAAAGAGGAACAGCTCTCGGGTGTTCTCGCGATTCTCGCCACTCTTCCCGCAAACCAGCAGGAAGTGCTGAGGCTGAAATTTCAGGGCGATCTGAGTTACCAGGAAATCAGCCGGATCACCGGCTTCTCGGTCACAAACGTCGGCTTCCTCATTCACACCGGGCTCCAGACCATCCGGGAGAGAGTCCGGAATCAGCCGGCGCTGAGGAGGGTGAGATGAAATGGGACGCCAATGATCCGCGATGGACCGCCTATGCTCTCGGCGAGATTGCGGACGAGAAGGAGAGAGCGGAGATCGAAAGCATCCTGAACCGGTCGGCTGAAATGCAGCGCTATGTCGACGAGATCCGGCAGGCCGCAGGATTGCTCCAGAGGGAACTCCAGGCGGAGCCTCCCCTTCATCTGACTCCGGCTCAACGGGCGCGCATTGAATCCAGAGCGCAGGCGCCCGGAGGCTGGTTCAGCCTGAAACCGGCATGGGTGCTGGCCGGAGCGACCGCGGCTTTGCTGCTGGCATTCTCCATCGCGATCCGGCAATTCAGCCGGGAAGAAACCGCGTCGAGGGAGCGGCAGGCCGAGCCGGTGCTGACGGCCGAATTGAAGAGTCCAGCGGAAACGCCCGAACTCGCGGCTCAAGGCCGGGAGAAAGATTCGATGCCATCGAGCTTTCAAGAAGAGGGCGGCCGGGCCGATTCCAGGGCGAGGGACCGAAGTCCGTCGCAGAACGCGCTCGTGAAGGATAAGACCGCAGCGGCGGTTCCTGAAAAGACCCTTCCCGCGGCGGATGTGAACCGGGTCGCCGCGGTGCCGGATACGGCGAAAACGCGATCCAGAGGCCAAGCGGAGGAAATATCGAACGAAGCAATGGCCGCGCTTATTCTCGCGCCGGGGTCTCAGAAAGCCGAAACAATCCGGCCCCCGAATTTTGATTTGGCTGAGGAGCTGAAACTGAACGCCCGACCAACGGCGGTCCCGGGTGGAGTAGTGGGCGGAATCATCGAAACAGGCGCCGACGCCGGCATGCGAAGGAGGATGCTCCCGCCCCCCATGGAAAGATGGCATCCGATCCCCCGTCCGGCCGCGCCGTTCAACACCGAGGCCTATGAGTACATCGGCGACAATCCATTCCTGGATGTCGCGCAGAATCCTCTGTCCACATTCTCGATCGACGTGGACACCGCCTCCTACTCCAACGTGCGCCGTTTTCTTGAACGGGGGGCCCTTCCTCCCAAGGACGCCGTCCGCATCGAGGAGCTGGTGAATTATTTCGATTACGATTATAAGGGCCCGGACGACGAAAAGCCGTTCGCCGTCCATCTCGAGATCGCCGAGGCGCCATGGAAGCCGGAGCACCGCCTGCTGCGCATCGGACTGAAAGGACGCGAGATAAAACCCGGGAAAAGGCCGGCCGGCAATTTCGTCTTCCTGCTCGACGTGTCCGGGTCCATGGCGGATGAAAACAAGCTCCCCCTGGTGAAGGAATCGATGCGGCTCCTGGTGGATCAGCTGACGGAGTCCGACCGCGTGGCCATCGTCGTGTATGCGAGCGACACGAGGCTCGAATTGCCCCCCACCAGCGGCGACCAGAAGGAGAAACTGCGCTCCGCCATCGACCGCCTGCGCGCGGGCGGCAGCACCAACGGAGCGGGCGGCATCCAGCTCGCCTACCAGACGGCCCAGCAGAACTTCATTCCGGGCGGCGTCAACCGCGTCATCCTCGCCACCGACGGCGACTTCAACGTCGGGGTCACCAGCAGAAGTGAGCTGGCGCGCCTGATCGAGGAGAAGGCCAGGAGCGGCGTCTATCTCAGCGCCCTGGGATTCGGCATGGGCAATTACAAGGATGCGACCCTGGAGCTTCTGGCGGGCAAGGGACGCGGCAACTGCGCCTACATCGACAACCCGCGCGAGGCTCAAAAAGCCCTGGTCGACCAGATCGACGGGACGCTGGCGACCATCGCCCGGGACGTCAAGATACAGGTGGAATTCAACCCGCGGCGGGTGAGTTCCTACCGTCTGATCGGTTACGAAGACAGGGTGATGCCCAAGGAGGATTTCAACGACGACGAAAAGACCGCCGGGGCGATAGGCGCCGGGCACGCGGTCACTGTTCTATACGAGCTGGTCCCCGCGGGATCGGGCAGAACGACTGCGGCCGTGGACCCTCTGAAGTATCAAAAGCCCTCCCAGCCGTCGCCGGCGGCGGACAGGGACGAGATCCTGACCTTGAAAATCCGCAACAAGGAGCCGGAGAAGGACAGGAGCGTCCTTTCGGAGTTCACGGTCCGGGATTCCACGCGGAAATTCAGCGAGGCCTCGGCGGATTTCAAATTCGCGGCGGCCGTGGCGGCGTTCGGGATGGTCCTGCGCGATTCTCCTCATAAGGGGAGCGCGAACCTGGAAAACGTCCTGGAATGGGCCAAGGACGGCCGCGGACCCGACACCAGCGGCTACCGGCGGGAGTTCATCCGCCTGATCCATCGCGCCCTTTCGCTATCCAACTAGCGCCCTGGGGCCTCTGCGTATTTCCCGGGCTCCTCGCGGCGCAACACGGCCGCCGATCATAAAGGATTCTTTCAGCGGCTTCACAGGCAAAACGGCTTTGCGCTTTGCAAAAAAGTCACGGACAAAGAATCTATGCCCGGGCATCGATAAAAACGAGCGGCTTGCCGACGCGCTTCACGTCCAGCGGGCAATGGGGCGTGTTTTTGGGAATATAGAAGTAGCAGGGATAGTTGACCTTTCGAATCCTGTCGCCCAGAAACATCTCACAATCGGCATCGAAGTCTAGGAAGTTTTTTGAATTGCCCCCGATGAGGAATATCCACTGGTCATGTTCGTGGGAATGGGTGTCGCCGCCCAATCTTTCCGGTCTCTCGATATATGCAAATCCTATCGCCAGGCGGGATCCCTGGATGTCCTTGGCGCCCCACGCCGTGATCATAGGAGAGGTAATGGAGGCATGCATGGATTTCCACGGCTTGAATTCGACGACGTTGGGTTCCCTCACGACGTTCGCGAGTTTGCTCATGTCAAAACTTTCGTAGGTCGGCTTCTGAGGACCGGCCATGGCCGACGCCTTCAACGTCGAAAGGACGCCGGCAAGCGCCATTCCCGCCGCCCCAGCCGACAGGTTCTGAAAAAAATCCCTTCGGTTCGTGTCATTCATCCTTTTATTTCTTGAAGTCATTGATTTCTCCCCATGGTTTTCAATGAATCAGGCATTGGAACGTGTGACCCCCCGCTTGCGACGCCATGGAACAATTGCCTTGCAATACGCATCCCATTCCCAGGGAGTCCTCTATCATCATCGCCGATATTACAATGAATGCGTCCCGGAAATAAATACGAAAGGCGGCTCCGGGCGCGCGCCGGCCGAATCCCAAGCAGCCCCGGACGGAGCAGGCGCGATCATCCCCTGGACAGCCGGGACCCACCGATTCCGGCCGGGCGCCTCCAAGAATTGAAGAACCCCCAAATGCAGCTACATGGCCCGGACCGTGTTGTGCTAGGATGGCCCGATCAATCGTTGCTTGAAAAAGGAATGTACAACACAGGAGAGACGGCCATGGGTCTTGTTCACACCAGGAAACGAAACACGACGCGCAGGGGGTTTGTCAAGGATATCACGGCGGGGGCCGGCGGCATCGCCGTCGCAAGCCTGCTGCAGGATGCAATGATGCCCGGTTCAAGCGGATTGGCTGCGGCTCCAGGGGAGGCGCCGACGGCCGACGGGACGAAATATGGAAAGTATTTTCTGAGCGACAACCGGCAGCCGCCGAAAGCCAATGATTTTGTTTCTCTGAACAGTCTTCCTCCGTTTCCGGAAATAGCCAGTCCCCAGACTTACTTTCGAGGCGCCTCGGCGCTGCCGGGAGCGACCGCCACGATAGGATGGCAGGTGTTCATCGCGCCGGTTTGCTGGGAAACTCCTCACGTCCACAAATATGATGAATTCCTCATTTTCCTCGGCGCTGAATTGCCGGATCTTTGCAGGAGCTTCGATGCAGAAATAGACCTGTGGATGGGGGAGGAGATGGAGAAGCATACCATCACCTCGACAACCGTCGTCTATATTCCCAAAGGCTTTCAGCATTGCCCGTTGAATTTTAGAGTCATCCGAAAGCCCGTTCTTTTCCATGCGCTGTATCTGGGACCGAGTCTGGACCGCTCCGACCGCGTCCCCGGTTTTGACTTGACGACATTCGATTGGGGAGGGCCCGCGAACCTGAAAGTTTTCGGTCCGCCCAGGAAGAAATAGACGCGCTGACAGCTGATGGCCTGGAGCTCCGGCGCGGCCGGCTCAGAAATCGGTTGCGGCTGCCGGCCGCGCTGGAAGAATGCGTGGTTTTTGATTTTTAAAGAGAAAAAACAGCTCTCGCAACCTGATGATCGCGAGAGCTGTCTTTGCGCCGGGCGGCGATCCGGCCGCCTTCGGTTCCCCTAAAACAGGTACTTGAAACCGAACTGGATAATGCGCGGATTGACGCTGGTGGCGTTGATCTGCCCGAACGTCGTATCCCGCAATGCGGTATTGGGATTCCCGAACTGGGGAGTATTGAAGGCGTTGTAAAACTCCGTCCGGAACTGGAATCTATGCCCTTCCCGTATCATGGTGTCTTTGATAAGGGATATATCCCAATTGAATTGGCCGGGGCCTCGAAGGATACCAATGCCGGAATTGCCCCAGCCGGTGCCGTTGCCATAGGTCCCGCCTGTCGGCGCCGCGCAGAATGCCGCGCGGTTCAAATAGCCCGAACCGCCGCTTGCGCCTCCCAGCCTTTCATGAATACTGCCGGACGTCGGAATTGAATCGTGGGTTGCCCCCGCACACATCTGCGCCCTGCCGCCGCTTGCCCCGTAAATGGTGCCGGCCTGGCTGTCGGTGATCGTCAGCGGAAGGCCGTTTTGGATCGTGGTGACCCCGGAAACGCTCCATCCATTGAGGAGCTTTCCCTTGGCTCCCTGATGCTTTCCGAAAGGCAGTTCATACATGTAATTCATGATGAAGCGATGCGGCCGGCTCCAACCCGTCGGCCCGTACTGCTGATCCAGATCCAGCGGGTCATTGGAATTCGAGCTGTCTCCCGCTCCGAGATTTGTGAGGTTCTTGCTGAACGTATAAGCCGCCTGCAGGGACAATCCATAGGAAAAGGCCTTGCGAACCGTGGCCTGAAGACTATGGTAATTGGAACTGCCGTCGAAATACGTTCCCTGCAAACCGGTCGGTTGATATCCGATGTGGGGCACGCGCAGGCCTACGTTGGCCGTCGTGTTGGCGATCTGGCCGTTTATCGGATTTGACGCGGAGGCCAGTCGAGCCAGATTGATATTTCTATACGAATTCATGAGTTTCGTTCCATGCGACGAAACGTACGCAACATCCAGAATCCAGTTGCGGAGGAATTCGTATTGGACGTCGACGTTGTACTGATACGTCAAGGGGACATCGACGTTGGGATAGAGGAACATGGTGCTCAAACTTGAACCGGAACCGGTGCAGCCGGTTCCATCCGGATTGCAGGCAAGACTGCTCCAGCGGGACGGATAGGATCCCGTCGGCAGGTTGGGGAACGGGTTTTGCAGCGTATAGGGATTGAACGGGCCGTAGCTCAGGGAGACCGCGTAGGGGGGGCTTTCCTGGTAGGCGCGGACAAAATAGTACGCCTGCACGCGGTCGTAAAACATGCCGAAGCCTCCGCGCACAACCAGATTCGCTTTGCCCGTGGGCTGCCAGGCGAATCCGATTCTGGGGCCGAAGTTGGTGTAGGGGGGATGAGTCTCAAGGGAGTTATTGTTGCCGACCTGGTAAACACCCGCCGGCGGAGTCCCATACTTGGGGTTCGTGTTTTTGGGAACCACAAAGCCTACCAGGCCCGGGCCGGACGTTGTCGGCCCTGTGGGAGGTATGGGAACGGTTGCCATCAGATTCGGCCAAACGCTGGTCATGTTGCCGATGACATCGTTCAACATGCTGTTATATTCCCACCGGAGGCCGAGGTTGAGCGTCAGATTCTGGCTCACCTTCCAGTCGTCCTGGACAAAGGCGCTGGCGTTGTTCTGGCGGTAATCGTGATCGAACTCTCCCTTGGGACCGTCTCCTTTACTGGTTATAGACAAGAAGATGTTGCCCGGTCCTCCTACAAGGAAGTCATTAAAGGTCCCGAAATAGAGCCAACCGCGATAAGCGCCCGGCCTGGAGAAATAGTGGACCCTCTCGTACTCGAATCCGGCCCGGATGGTGT
The DNA here is from genome assembly GCA_964481255.1 of uncultured Acidobacteriota bacterium. Taxonomy (GTDB): domain Bacteria; phylum Acidobacteriota; class UBA6911; order UBA6911; family UBA6911; genus UBA6911. The sequence goes on from CAYZTZ010000004.1 coordinate 35,900, forward strand.
GGTTCCCTTTGGACCATGCGATCTGGTCCGCATACTGGTAGTGGCCCCCAAGGCTCTGCGCGGGACGGAAGGAGTTGAACATATAGGGTCCGCCGCCGGCTATCCATATCCAGGGCGGCAGGTTCTGGTCCGGGATCGGATTGTTTATGCCCAACTCCTCAGGCGAAGCTCCATCGATCACGTCATCGAATATGTCTCCCCAACTCCTCTGGTAAGAGAAGCGCGCCTCGTTCGTGAAGGCGTTGCTCAGGAACGTAGTGAGCTTTCCGACGACGTAGGTATTCGAATAGAAATCGGTCATGGGATTTCCGGGAAGGTTACTGTATCCCATAGGTGTATATTGCGGATCGCGGGTATAGAAGAACCTGCCTGACAGCGTGTTCCTTGGATTGATAATGTAATCCACGTTGGTCAGGAACTGATCCCCCTCGTAGCGCGCGGGAATGGTAAATTCCCTGCGCGCGTAACCCGTGGTGCCTGATCCGGGGAAATAATAGCTGCCGTCGGGAAGCTTCAGCCTGAGTATGTTAAGAGCCACAGGGCTGATATTCGACCCGTCGCATTTGACATTGGCTCCCCCGGTCCAGCCCCAGTTCGCGAATCCGCAGTTTGCGGCGCCAAGGGCGGCGGCAAAGCCGGGCGCACTGCGATCGCCCTCGGGAACGGGAGGCAGATTCACATTGACATGCCCGCCCCCTGAAAGACCGTTTTTCTGACGCGATCCCTGCCAGCTGCCGAACAGCATGAGCTTGTCCTTCACGATGGGTCCGCCCAGAGTGAAACCGTACTGGTGCTGATCGAGGATGGGCTTCTCGGGATCGATGCCTATTCTTCGGTTTCGATTGTAAAAGAAAGGGTTGGCGTTGAGAGAAGTGTCTCTTAGAAAATAGAATCCCGTTCCATGCAGTTCATTGGAGCCGGACTTGGTCACGACATTGACATTCGCGCCCGGATTGCGTCCATAGCTTGCATCGTAGGTTGAGGTCTGGACTTTGAACTCCTGAAGCGCGTCCGGATTCGGGATCCCGATCCCGGCGCCGACATTCTGGTCCGACGCGTGCCCGAGGCTGGCGATACTGTTAATGGACGCCCCATCCATCTGGTAGTTGTTCTGAGCCGGATTGGAACCATTGACGCTTGTCTGCTGGGTTCCTTTCCCCAGCACCGTCGCGTTGGCGACATTGGCGCTTACCCCCGGGGAAAAATCCAGTATCTGAGTGTAGTTGCGGGATGTCAGGGGCATCGAAACCACCTTGTCCCCGTCGACTACGGTTCCCAGGGTTGAGGTCGCGGTTTGAAGTATTTCAGAGTCGGCGGCGACGGTCACGGTCTCGCTCGGCGCGCCGATTTTCATCGTACAGTTTAAGACCTCGGTTTCGGTAACGTTAATGGTCACCGATGGGAATTCGGCCGTCTGAAAGCCCCGCATGCTGATCTTAACCCTGTATTTGCCCGGCGGCAGGAGAGCGATTCTGTAGGTTCCGTCTCTGCCCGAAAGCACGGTGCGCGATTGGCCGGTGGCAATGTTGGCGGCCGTAATCTCTGCGCCGTTGATTATGGATCCCGAGGGGTCCTTGATAACGCCGGTCAACGCTCCTGTATCGGCGGACTGCGCCATGATCAGGGAGGGCGCCGATGCCGCCGCGATGGCCAATATAGAAAAAACAAGCAGCCAGGGCTGCATTTTTCTGTTTTTCATATTCCTCCTCTTATACATCCAGTTGCGGTAATGAAAACAAAATCTTGAAAAATCAGCATGCCGGAAGCGGGATACGGGGTCCCTTGCAACCATGAAACGGAGGCAAAATTTCTTGAAAGCATCCGTCTGGGCGTCTCCTCCCTATCCGTCCGGATCAAAATAGAAAGCAGGCTTCCTTAACGAATCCCCCACCCCTTTGTGTCGCCATATTATTGAATGCCGTCCTGTTGTCAAGCGAAAAGCAGCCCACAGCTTCATTGGTTTCAAGCGGGCGTTCAAGAATGAACTTTTGCGGTTAAGCGTCACGCCGGGGACTGCAAAGACGGCGCCTTCATGGAGCCCCCCTCTTCTGAGGGCTCCCGTAGAAATGCCGTGCAGGTCTGCCCGTATGGGGCGGCACGGAAGCTTCCTGCTATGGAGACTTTTTCGGCGGCGGACCGAAGTTTGCCGCAGCCTTGCCCGGACCCATAAAATAAACCCACTGGCCTTGATTGATCTCGTGAAAATAAGGACCGAGATGAATGGCCTGAAACAGGATCGATTTTTGACCTTCTTGAAGTTCAAGGGACAGTGATGGAATCCCCTGGGAATGAAAACAAAAGTGGGCCTGGACAGGGATTTACAGGATCGGTTCGCGTCCCTTCCCTGCCGGCCTGTCTCCAAGGCGCGCCGCGCGAAGATTCCGGTGGGGACCCGCGCGGCCTTCGCAGGGAATAAGCAAACTTCTATCCGCCGGTCGGCTCCTTTTATAGTACTATAGGCGGCGCCCGGCGCCCTCTTCGGCCGCGCTTCCACGACGGAAGCAGGATGGAACGACTGAGCTTTTTGCGGCATGATCGGCTATTCGCCGGAACGCGGCTTCCACGAGCGCCACGGGAGCCTTGTTTCCCGCGGAAACATCGATCCGGGCAGTCAATACAGGAGGATTCCATGATGAAAAGCATATTGCGAGGCGCGCTGTTCGGAGCAGTCCTTGGTATCTTGGTTATGGGAAACACGACCCCGCCCGCGGCGCAATCCAGCGGCCAGGCCTGCACGCGCGAAAGCCTTAAGGCCATCACCGACCAATTCCTGTCGGCGCTTGAAACACATAGCCCGTCCCGCCTGCCGCTGGCTTCCGGCGCGCGATACACGGAAAACGGCACCGCCGTCGCCGTGGGGAAGGGGGTCTGGGAAACCGCCGGCAAGCTGATGTTCCGACGCGGTCTGATCGACACCCAAAAATGCGGAACGCACACGCAGACCATCATCGACGAGAACGGCCAGCCGATGCTTTACGGCGTCCGCCTTAAGGTCGATCAAGGAAAGATTTCCGAGATTGAAGCCATCGTCGTCCGCGGAAAGCAAGTGCTCGACGTGAAAGCCATCCTGGACACCCGGGACCAGGATTGGGAAAGCATCCTTCCCCCCGAGCAGCGGAGTTCCCGCCTGGCGATGATGGCCGCCGCCGACGATTATTTTGAACTGTTCGTCAAAGAGCGAAAGCGGAAGGTCTCCGTTCTTCCCTTCGCCAAGACCTGCGACCGCTGGGAAAACGGCATGCAGACGACAAAGGGAGGATCCAACCAGGGGGTGCAGATGCCCGCACACAATTGCTCGCCTGTAGGCTTCGCCGACATGACCCACGGCCCACGGCGATTTCTTGTAGACGAGGAAACAGGCGTCGTGGTTGCGTACACCCTTTTCAACAACGTCTGGCCCGATTTCCACATGTTCAGGATGAGAAACGGCCAGGTGGATTGGATCCAGGCCTATTTTGAGTACAGTAAGGAATATAAATCGATCGGCTGGCCGGACGAGCCCGCCTGCAAATGAAAAACAGGGGGGCAGGCTGCCCCGTTTCCAAGTGAATCCCGGCAAGCCGTCGAGGGATTCCTCGGCGCGTTCGGGGATGGATCGCCTGTCCCCCTATTCCGTGATCTGAATGTGAAGCTCGCGCAGATGCTTCGCCGCCAGTTCCGACGGCGCGTCGAACATCAGGTCGGTAGCGCTCGCCGTTTTTGGGAAGGCAATGACTTCGCGGATATTCGGCTCGTCCGCCAGAAGCATCACCAGACGGTCGATGCCCGGCGCCATACCCCCATGAGGCGGAGCGCCGTACTCAAACGCCTCCAGCATGTGGCCGAAACGCCGCCGGATCTCATCTTCATCATAGCCGAGACACCGGAAAACTCTGGCCTGAATGTCCCGCCGGTGGATTCGAAGGCTACCGCTTGACAGCTCGTAGCCGTTGCACACAAGGTCATACGCTTCGCTCATAACCGACCCGGGATCGCTCTCCAGTCTGTCCAGGTCCTCTTCCTTCGGACTGGTGAACGGGTGATGCGTGAAGCTCCAGCGCTTCTCCTCCTCGTCCCACTCAAACAGCGGAAAATCCACCACCCACGCGAAGGCCAGCAGGTCCGGCGGAGCCAGTTTCAGGCGGTCGCGGAATTCGAGCCGCAGGGCTCCCAGGGCCTTGCAGGCCGTGACCGCGCCGTCCGCGACGATGCAGGCCAGATCCCCTTCCTTCGCCCGCGTGATGCGCGCGATTTCTGAAATCTCCTGCGGCTTAAGGGACTTCGCCACGGTCCCCTTCAGGCCTTCCACTGTCCACGCCAGCGTCGCCAGGCCTTTGCCGCCTGCGGCTTTCACCAAGCCGGTGAGTTCGTCCAGATCCTTGCGGGAATAGGAGGCGCACCCCGGCGCCAGAATGCACTTGACGGCGCCGCCCGCCTGAATGGTTTCGCTAAAAAGGCGGAACCCGGACGTCCGGACCGCGTCGGTCAGGTCCATGATTTCCATGCCGAAGCGGAGATCGGGCTTGTCCGTCCCGTAGCGGGCTATCGCCTCCGCGTAACTCATTTTGGGAAACGGGCTGAAAATGCGTTTATGGGGCGTCACAGCGGGAATCAGGCCCGTGATCAGGCCCTCGACCACGGCCAGAACATCGTCGCGTTCCACGAAGGACATCTCAAGGTCCAACTGGGTGAATTCCGGCTGGCGGTCGCCGCGCAGGTCCTCGTCGCGCATGCAGCGCGCGATCTGGAAATACTTCTCATAGCCGGCGACCATCAGCAGCTGCTTGAGCTGCTGGGGGCTCTGCGGCAGGGCGTAGAATTTGCCTCGCTGGACCCGGCTGGGGACCACATAGTCCCTGGCCCCTTCCGGAGTCGACTTGATCAGCATCGGCGTCTCGATTTCCACGAAGCCCATCCGGTCCAGATAATCGCGGATGTATTTGACCGTCCTGTGCCTCAGGATGAGATTCCTCTGAAGGCGGGCCCGCCGCAGATCGAGATACCTGTATTTCAGCCGGGCGCTTTCGTCCGTCCTGTAGCCGTCGTCGTCCACCGGAAACGGCGCCGTCCTCGAGCTGTTAAGAATGACGATCGATTGCGCCAGAACCTCGATCTCGCCGGTCGCCAGGTTGGGATTGACCTTCCCCTCCAGCCTCGGACGGACCGTGCCCACCACCCGAAGGACATATTCGCCCCTGGCCTTTTCCGCGACCGAGAAAGCCTCCCCGACCGTGGGATCGGCCGTCACCTGCACCACGCCGGAACGATCTCGCAGATCCATGAAAATCAGGTTCCCATGATCCCGCCGAACCTGCAGCCAGCCGGCCAGAGTAACGGTCTTCCCGGCGTCCTCCAAACGCAGATCACCACAATTATGCGTCTTCAGCATTTTCCACACCCTCAGAAATGGATCGCCTTTCAATAAAAGCATAAAGATACATCAAAACGCGCCGCAGATTACACTAATCAAGGGGCTTCGCCCCTTGAAATCCCCGCGCGCCGGATAATGTCCTGAATTCCATTGCCCGATCCGGCGCGCGGGGATTTGAGAAGCCCGAAGCCGGGAGCCGGAATCGATCCGGCCTTCTTGATTCCAAAACGGGAACAAAATTCCCGTTACGTCTCAAATAACGGCCCAAACATGCACGGTGTCCGCTTAAGCCTCGGGGACGGCGGCGGGGTAGCGGGAAGCGATGTATTCCTCAAGAACAGCGATGAATTGCGGGAGAATGTCTTCGCCGCGCAGGACCGTGGCCAGTTTTCCATCGGCATAGACCGGCGCCTTCGGCTCCTCGCCGTGACCGGGGAGCGAGATGCCGATATCGGCGTGCCTGGATTCACCGGGACCGTTGACGACACAGCCCATGACGGCGATTTTCAGCTCTTCGACGCCCTTGTGCCGCGACCTCCAGAACGGCATGCGGCCCCATACATACCTCTGGACGCCGTCCGCAATTTCCTGGAACAGGGATGATAAGGTGCGTCCGCATCCGGGGCAGGCGGTTACCTGAGGCATAAAACTGCGGATTCCCAAGGACTGCAGGATCTGCCGCGCGACGAGGACCTCCTCCGTCCGGTCTCCGTCCGGGGCGGGCGTCAGGGAAACACGAATGGTATCCCCGATTCCTTCCTGCAGCAGCACGGCCAGCGCCGCCGTCGAGGCGACAATGCCTTGCGCGCCCATCCCCGCCTCGGTCAAGCCAAGATGGAGGGCGTAGTCGCAGCGCGACGCGAGCGCACGGTACACATCGATGAGATCCTGGACGCCGGACATTTTCGCGCTGAGAACGATGTGATCCCGGGGCAGCCCGTAATCTTCGGCCGTTTGAGCGGACTCCAGGGCGCTCCGGCAAACCGCCTCCAGCATCACTTCCCGGGATTCCTTCGGCTGCCCGCTCCTGGAATTCTCATCCATCAGTCTCGCCAGGAGCTCCCTGTCGAGCGAGCCCCAGTTCACGCCGATCCGGACGGGCTTGTCGTGCTCCTTTGCGATTTCGATGATGCGCCGGAAATTTTCGTCGCGCTTCCTGCCCGCGCCCACGTTTCCCGGGTTTATCCGGTATTTCGCCAGGACGCGCGCGCAGTCGGGGTGCGCAGCCAGGAGCAGATGCCCGTTGTAATGGAAGTCCCCGATAAGAGGAACGCGCGCCCCCAGATCCTCGAGCCTGGCGGCTATCTCCGGCACGGCGGCGGCGGCTTCGGAAGTGTTGACGGTCATGCGCACCAGTTCCGAGCCTGCGCGCGCCAGCTCGGCGACCTGCCGGGCGGTGTCCGCGGCCGCCGCCGTGTCGGTGTTCGTCATCGACTGCACGACAATGGGAGCCCCGCCGCCGATCCGGACTCCGCCGACATTCACCCCTACCGATCTTCTCCTGTCCCGGATCACTCCCGATCCCCCTTCCGAGTTCGCGTGAAGCTGCAATTATAGCAACAAAGCACGCGCCCGAAGAATCCCCCCGCGCGCCCGCGCCTTTCCTGCCCCTTTTCTTCAGGGAACGGCTTCAGGCTCTTTCTTATTCCGCGCCCCTGTGATAAACATGACCCATTCGCCGAAAGGGAGAGAGGCATGGACATCCAGTGGCAGAGCCGCATTCATGAATCGGTGGAATCCGTATTGCTGGACGCGAAAACCATCCGGAAGCGTGTCGCCGAGCTGGGGGACCGGATCGGCCGGGATTACGCAGGCAGATCCCCGCACGTCATCGGCGTCTTAAAGGGAGCCACCATCTTCCACGCGGATCTCGTAAGGTCGATTGCGCTGGACCTCTCCTTCGACTTCATGGCGGTGGGAAGCTACGGGGATCTGACAAAAAGCAGCGGCGAGGTCCGCCTGCTGAAGGATTTGGACGAAAGCCCCGAGGGGAGGGACGTGCTTCTGGTCGAGGACATCGTCGACACGGGACTGACGCTCCATTACCTCCTGCAGAATCTGGCCTCCCGGAGGCCGGCGTCCCTGGCGACCGTAACGCTGCTCAACAAACCCTCGAGGCGCAAAATCGACGTGCCCCTGGAGTATGTCGGCTTCGACATCCCTGATGAATTCGTGGTCGGCTATGGACTGGATTACGGGCAGCGCTACCGTAACCTTCCCGACATCCGCATCCTGCGCGCGGGCTGATCGGCGCGCCGCGATTGGGGAAATGAGGCACCGTTTGCTCTTGAGGGAAAAGACAAAAAGCACCTCCCATTAATAAGCTCTGCAGGGGCTGTCAGAGAAGTTCATCGAGGAAGGAAGTGCCGGCCGGAAGGCGAAGCCCGAAATTTTCCGCGACGGTCTGGCCAATATCCGCCAGCGTGGACCGCGTCCCCAGGTTCGCGCCCCCCTCCAGGCGCCTGCCGTAAACAAGGATGGGGGCATACTCACGCGTGTGGTCGGTGCCGGGCGACGCAGGATCACAACCGTGGTCCGCCGTGATGATGAGGCCGTCGTCGTCCCGCATGGCGCCCTGTATTTCGGGGATGCGCCGGTCGCAATACTCCAGTCCTGCGGCGTAGCCTTTGCTGTCTCTGCGATGTCCCCAAAGCATGTCGAAGTCCACCAGATTGGCGAAGATGAGGCCTTCCGGGGACTCCCGCAGCGCCCGGAGCGTCTGATCGATTATTTCCGCGTTGTCGTGCGCTTCCAATCGGGCCGTGACGCCCGCGAAATCGAAAATCGAGGCGATCTTCCCGACGGAGACGACGGCCAAGCCGGCCTCCTTGAGAAAATCCAGCAGGGTCTTGTCCGGGGGAGGAACAGCGAAGTCCTTCCGATTGCCGGTGCGCTTGAAGCCGCCCGGCGCGCCCACGAAAGGACGCGCGATGACGCGCGCCACGCGGTCCTCGCCGTCCAGTATTCGCCGCGCGACGGCGCAGATCCGATACAGCTCCTCCAGCGGGATGACCTCCTCATGCGCCGCAACCTGGAAAACGGAGTCCGCGGATGTATAGACGATCGGTTTGCCCGTACGCATATGTTCCGCACCCAGTTCGTCGATGATTTCCGTGCCCGAGGCCGGCTTATTTCCGAGCACGTCCCTCCCGATCGCGTTCTTAAAGGGCTCCAGGATGTGCGGCGGAAAACCGTGCGGATAGGTCGGGAACGGCCTGGGCGTGATAAGTCCGGCGATTTCCCAATGTCCTACAGTCGTGTCTTTGCCCTGGGAATAGATCGCCGCCTTGCCGAAGGACCCTTCGGGCCTGGAGACAGGGGGCAGGTTGGGCAAAGGGCGGATGTTGCCGAGCCCGAGCTTTTGCAGGGCCGGGAGCCGTGGCTTTTCCATTGCCAGGAGATGGCCGATCGTGTCCGCGCCGGCGTCTCCCCAGTCGGCTGCGTCCGGCATTTCCCCTATGCCGACGCTGTCCAGGACCATCAACACCACGCGCCGGAAGCGTTGCATAAAATATTCAGCGGTCAGCGGTTAGCGGTTAG
>CAYZTZ010000004.1:44889-78932 GCA_964481255.1 uncultured Acidobacteriota bacterium
TATGAGTCAGTTTCCCCGGGAGAATGCCGGCCGCCATGTTTGTGATGCAGGAAATGCCCAGCACGGGGATTCCCATGTGGGCCGCGGCGATCACCTCGGGAATCGTCGACATGCCGACCGCATCGGCTCCGAGAAGGCGCAGCATGCGTATTTCGGCCGGGGTCTCATAGCTCGGACCCGTCATTCCCGCGTAAACACCCTGACGGAGAGGGATTCTCTTTTCGGCAGCCGCCTCCGCTGCCGTCTCGCGCAAGCCCCTGTCGTAGGCTTCGCTCATGTCCGGGAAGCGCGATCCCAGAGACTCGTCATTGATTCCCGTCAGGGGGTTTGCGCCCGTCAAATTGATGTGATCGGTAATGAGCATCAGGTCGCCCGGCTTGAAGGAAACGTTGACGCCGCCGGCGGAGTTCGTGACGATAAGGAGGCGGATCCCCAGGCGGCCGAGTACCCGCGCCGGGAAGGCCGCTTGCGCCGCCGAATAGCCCTCATAGAGGTGAACCCGCCCCTGCAGGGCTGCGACGCACACGCCCTCGAATTCGCCCAGGACCAGCCTGCCCGCGTGTCCCGGGGCGGTGGCGGCCGGGAAATGCGGGATCTCGCCGAACCGGACGACAACGCTCTCCCGGAAAGAACCCGCCAAGGCTCCGAGTCCTGAGCCCAGGATCACGCCGACGACCGGACGACGCCGGAACCGGGCCCGAATGAAACCGACCGCTTCTTCAATTTCCGGATACACTGCAGGCTATAATCCAAAAAATCAGGCTCTTCGCGGCAGAACCGAATTTTCGGAATAACCGCGAATTGGACGAAGGAAACATCCATCATGCAATTCGCGGCTTCCAACTGAGGCAATGTCTTCGCTGGCTTGGCTTCTTTCGTCAGGCTTTGAAGCTTCCGGCGTGCTAGGGGCGTATATTACGCATTTTCTTGCGCAGGCGCTTGCGGGCCAGGGCCTGTTTGATTCGTCTCTTTTCCCCGGGCTTAAGGTAGAAGGAATGCTTTTTGACATCCTTGATGATGTCTTCCTGCTGCACCTTGCGCTTGAAGCGTCGAAGAGCGCTTTCGAGAGATTCGCCCTCGTTCAAGATAACTTCCGCCAATCCAGAACACCTCCTTTGCGGACGAGGAGATACCTTACTCCCCGGTCCGATGAGTGTCAAGGTTCATTTTTTCAGCCACTTACATTCCATCGCGCTCTTGTCGATGGCTCCCGCGAACGCCGCGGCCGGAAGCATCGGGCGCGCCGCCCGGGTGAAGGCATGTCCGCGATCCGTCTGCGCCGCAACGGTCGGCATTCAGTGCGGCATCCTGCGCGGGCGGCGCAGTCTTTCCATTGAATGCGTCCGGGCGGGGCGCCGGGTAAATTGTCTGGCCTCTATCCGCGCCGCTGGTGCATAATACGGCCCGATACGCACAAGTCAAACGCTGCGGCGGAAGGACGGTTCTCCGATGAAATCGGCTGACGATGCGCCGAGCGAGAATACGGGCGGCTGGTTCTGGCGCGTTTGGGAAAGGATCTGGTGGATCGCGGCTCTGGGCTTCCTGGCGGCGAACGCATGGGTTGTGCATCGCCATGGATGGATGATCCTCGCACGGTTCTGGGCCTATGGTTTCATTGTGCTGGGCGCAGCGGTCCTTGTTTACGCCCGGCGCATGAGACTGCGGGCCCTGGACAGCCTGAGCTGGCTTCCGGTCCAGGCCCGCATCATCAGCTCAGGAGTAAGCGAGGATGTCCAGAGATCCTTCTCCTCCGAGACACACGGTCCGGTGGAGTACATGACCTATTATTATCCGGAGGTCGAATACGAGTACGAGGTCGAGGGGCGTACTTACCGATCCAACCGGATCCTGGCCGTGCGCGTCAACTATCCCGAACAAGAGGCGCGGGCCGCCGCCGCCCGCTACCAGCCTGGAATGGTCGTCGGCGCCTGGTGCGACCCGCGGCGTCATGACCGGGCCGTGCTGGAGCCGGGCCTTGCGGGCCACGAAGCGAAATACCGTATCCCGTTCTTCGTCGGCGCCGGGTTCATGCTCCTCGGGATCGCCGCCGCCGTTGTTTTGCGAAAGTTTGGATAGCTCATCAGAAAGGCGCTTGCACCATGAGAAAGTATCTGGTTCTTATCGCCGCTTGCCTGCTGCTTCTGACGGCCGGAGGCTGCTCCGCGCGGAAAAGTCCCACGGAAACCTCCTCCGCTCAGCCCTGCGATCGGGCCTGCCTTGAAGGCTTCGTCGAAGCGTACCTGGACGCCGCCATCGCCCACGATCCCAGCCTCCTTCCTCTCGCGCCGGACGTGAAATTCACGGAAAACGGCCAGAGGCTCGTGCTTCCCGACGCGCACTGGAAAATCATGATCGGCAAAGGAAAATACCGTCTGTTTGTCACCGATCCCGAGGCCGGGCAGGTCGCCTGTCTGGCCACCATACGCGAGGAAGGACCCACAGAGGAAGGCATCGCCTCCGCCATGGCCCTCCGTCTGAAGGTCGTGAACCGCCGGATCACGGAAATCGAGACTCTGATCCCGCGGCCTCAGATCCCGATCGGTCCGCAGGGCGGCGCTCCTGCGAGCCCCCGTTTCCCGAGCACGGCGGAGATATACGAAAAGATGGGCGCCCCGCACCCGCTCTATCTTGAGACCATCCCTCCCGAAGAACGCATGTCGCGGGCGGATCTCATCCGGGTCGCCAACATGTACTTCGCCGGCCTTGAGAAAAACGACGGCAAGGGGGAGTATCCGTTCACCGACGATTGCGTCCGCATCGAGGGAGGGATGCAGACCACGGGCGTTCCGGTCCCTCCGGGCCAGAAGCGCCCGGACCCCAAGACCGCCACGATGTATTCCGCCCACTGGGGGTGTAAGGAACAGTTTGAATCGGGCCTGATCCACTTCGTGTGGCGCATCCGCGACAGGCGCTTCGTCGCCGTCGACCGGGAGCGCGGCATCGTTTTCAGTTTCGTCTTTTTCGATCATGCCCTGGGCAAGGACCGGACATTTCAGACACCGGACGGGAGAACCGTCACGGCCGGACCGATCCAGCCGAACGGGTGGGAGATTGCCGAGCTGTTTAAAATCGAAAAGGGCCTGATCCGCCGCATCGAGGCCATCATGGTCTCGCCGCCCTATGGAATGAACTCGGGATGGAGCACGTGGGAGGAGGGCCTGTCCAGCGAGCCGCGGGACGTGACGGGAGTTGCAAGCCGCTGACGCGCCGGCGCTCAGGGTTCAGGCTGCACGCCGGGCGGAAACGCGCGCCGGGAAGCGCGTACCGCCGGCGTCACTCATTCTCGGAGGCGCCGTCGGACTCTTCGCCGGCGACTACCGTGACGCTGGCCACGTAATCGCCTTCTTCCAGATCGATGCACTTCACGCCCACGGCCGCCCGGGTCTGAGTGTTGCGGATATCCTCGGCGTAAAGCTGGATCAGTTTACCCTGCGCCGTGATGAGCATGACCGAGGAGTCTTCCTGCACGTGGCAGGTGTTGACGACGGCGCCGTTCTTCTCCCCTACCCGGATGTTGATCACGCCGGAACCGCCGCGGCCCTGGCAGGGGTATTCCTCCACGTCGGTTCTCTTGCCGAATCCCTTTTCGGTGACCGTCAGAAACTGTCCGGGCCCTTGGAAGGCGGACATGGCGACTACCTTGTCCTCCCCTGCGAGCCGGATGCCGATGACGCCCCGCGCCACCCGGCCCATCGCGCGCACGTCCTTTTCGGAAAACCGGATCGCCTTTCCCATCCGCGTCGCCAGCAGTATATCGTAACTCCCGTCGGTCCACTGGCAGCCGATGAGTTCGTCGTCGTCCGGGATGGAGATCGCGATAATGCCCGAGCTGCGCGGGTTGGCGTATTCGGCCAGCGCGGTCTTCTTCACGATCCCGTTGCGGGTCGCCATCACCACGTTCCCGCCGCCGTCAAAATCCCTCACGGCGATGATGTCGGCGATCGTCTCGTCCTTGGCGATATTGACCAGGTTCACGATCGCCTTCCCTTTGCCGGCGGCGCCGACGTCCGGGATTTCGTAGACCTTGAGCCAATAGACACGGCCCCTGTTGGTGAATATGAGGAGGTAACTGTGGGTGGAGGCGACGAAGACGTGATCGATGAAGTCCTCGTCCCGCGTCGTCATTCCTATCCGCCCTTTCCCGCCCCTCCCCTGCGGACGGTACAGGGAAGCGGCGGTGCGTTTGATATAGCCGGAGTGGGTGGCGGTCAGGACCACGTCTTCTTCCACGATGAGATCCTCGAGGGTGATTTCCACCTCCTCGTCGACGATCTTTGTCCGCCGCCCGTCGCCGTATTTCTGCTCGACCTCCTTGAGCTCCCCAACCACCACGCCCTCCAGGACCTTTTCGCTCGCAAGGATTTCCCTGAATCGGGCGATGAGCTTCAGCGTTTCCTCGTACTCGGACGCGATCTTTTCGCGCTCGAGCCCGGTCAGCCTCTGCAGGCGCATGTCGAGGATCGCCTGGGCCTGCTCCGCGCTGAAGCCCAGGCGGGTCATCAGGCCCTCCTTGGCGACGGCGGGCTCCTTGGAGGCGCGGATGAGGGCGATCACCTCGTCCAGCATGTCCAGGGCCCGTTTCAGCCCTTCCAGGATGTGCGCGCGCGCCTCCGCCTTCCCCAGCTCGAAAACCGTCCTGCGGCGCACGACGTCCTTGCGATGCTCGATAAAACACTGCAGAGCTTCGCGCAGGCTGAGAATCCTGGGCTGGTTGCGCACGATGGCCAGCAGGATGATGCCGAAGCTGGCCTGCATCGGGGTCAGCTTGTACAGGTTGTTGAGCACCACCTGCGCGGGCTCGTCCTTTTTGAGTTCGATGACGATGCGCATCCCTTCCCGGTCGGATTCGTCCCTCAGGTCGGCGATGCCCTCGATCTTTTTATCGCGCACCAGTTCGGCGATGCGCTCGATCAGCTTGGCCTTGTTGACCTGATACGGGATTTCCGTCACGACGATGGCTTCCCTGTCGCGGGTCAGCCTTTCGATCGCCGCCTTGGCTCGCATCACGATGATGCCGCGGCCGGTTTCATAGGCCGTGCGGATGCCGCTGCGCCCGTAGATGAATCCCGCCGTCGGAAAATCCGGGCCCGGCACCCGCGCCATGATCTCTTCCAGCGTGGCGAGCGGATTCTCGATGAGCAGGATGGTCGCCTGGATGATCTCGGACAGGTTGTGCGGCGGCACGTTGGTCGCCATACCGACGGCGATCCCGGAGGAGCCGTTGACCAGAAGGTTCGGGAACTTCGCCGGGAGGACCAGCGGTTCGGTCAGCGATTCATCATAGTTCGGACCGAAATCCACCGTGTCCTTGTCGATGTCGGCCAGCAGCTCGTCCGCGATGCGCGCCATGCGCACCTCGGTGTACCGCATGGCCGCCGGGTTGTCCCCGTCCACCGACCCGAAATTCCCCTGCCCGTCGATCAGCGGATAGCGGACGGAAAAGTCCTGGACCAGGCGCACGATGGTGTCGTAGACGGCGCTGTCGCCGTGCGGGTGATACTTGCCGATGACGTCCCCGACGATGCGCGCCGACTTCTTGTACGGCTTGTTGTGCGTGTTGCCCAGGTCGTACATCGCGTAAAGCACGCGCCGGTGGACGGGCTTGAGGCCGTCGCGGGCGTCGGGGAGCGCCCGCCCGATGATGACGCTCATGGCATAGTCCAGGTAGGACTTGCGCATCTCGTCGATGATGTTGACGGGGATCTGCTCGAGGGCTTCGTTCATGGCATGGGCTCTCAGATATCGAGGTTGCGCACGTTCAGAGCGTTATCCTCAATGAAGCGCCGGCGGGGCTCGACCGCGTCGCCCATGAGGATGGTGAAGATGGCGTCCGTTTGAACGGCGTCGTCGATGGAGACCTTGAGCAGCGTGCGCGTTTCCGGGTTCATGGTCGTCTCCCAGAGCTGATCCGGGTTCATTTCACCCAGGCCCTTATAGCGCTGCATCGTCAGGTCCTTTTTGCCGAGAGCCAGGAGATATTTCAGCAACTCCTCGCGCGACTGGACGGCGACGGAATGGCCGTTTTCCTTCACCGTCAGCGGAGGATGCTCGAGGGGCGCCATATCCGCGTAGAGCTCGAACAGCCGGCCCCATTCCGCCGAGGAGAGGAATTCCCAGTTCAGCGAAAGCCTGTTGCCGCTGCTCCTGTTTTCGAGACGCATGCAGCGGAGGCCGTATTCCTCGTCGGGGAGTATGGAATGCTCGTAGCCGATCTCTTCCAGCACCCGGCCCAGCTCCCGGAGCACCTCGTCGTCGCTGAAAAGCTGGTGGAGCGTGAAACCGATGCTGAAAAGCCCCCCCTCGCCCGCCACGAAATGGAGCAGCCTGTCGAGCAGGTTCCGGTCCTGGAGGCGGCGGTTCAGCTTCTCGTAGATGGTGGTGTGCTCATGCACGCCCCGCAGCAGTTTGATGAGCTGGGCGCCGCTGAACTGCGCGGCGGTCTTTTCCACCTGGACGATGACGCCGTCGGTGGCCCGCCGCATCAGGAAATCCTCCATCTCGCGCTCGTTTTTCAGATACCGGATCGTCTTGCCGTGTTTGACGCCGTAAAGCGGCGGCTGCGCGATGTAGACGTGGCCCTTTTCGATCAGCTCCGGCATCTGCCGGTAAAAAAAGGTCAGCAGCAGGGTGCGGATGTGCGATCCGTCGACGTCCGCGTCGGTCATGATGATGATGCGGTTGTAGCGCAGCTTGTCGGCCGCGAAATCCTCCTTGCCGATGCCGGTTCCGAAAGCGGAAATCATCGTCGCGATCTCGGCGTTGCTCAGCATCTTGTCGAAGCGCGCCTTCTCGACATTCAGGATCTTGCCCTTGATGGGCAGAATCGCCTGGAAGCGGCGGTCGCGCCCCTGCTTGGCCGACCCTCCCGCGCTGTCGCCCTCCACGATGAAGATCTCGCAGAACGCCGGATCGCGCTCCTGGCAGTCGGCCAGTTTCCCGGGCAGGAGGGCGGTGTCCAGGGCGCCCTTGCGCCGCGTCAGGTCCCGGGCTTTGCGCGCCGCCTCCCGGGCGCGCGCCGCCTCGATCGACTTGGTGAGGATCCTGCGCGCCAGGGCCGGATTCTCCTCAAGAAAGGCCCCGAGGTTCTCGTTGACGGCGGCCTCCACCAGTCCCTTGACTTCGCTGTTCCCCAGCTTGGTTTTGGTCTGGCCCTCGAATTGCGGGTTCTTGAGCTTAACGCTGACCACGGCGACCAGCCCCTCGCGCACGTCCTCGCCGCTGAGGTTTTCCTTGAGATCCTTCAGCAGATCCGCCGCCGCGGCGTACGCGTTGATGGTGCGCGTCAAGGCCGCCTTGAACCCGGACAGGTGGCTGCCCCCTTCGTGCGTGTTGATGTTGTTGGCGAAAGAGAAAATCGTCTCGCTGTAGCCGTCGTTGTACTGCATGGCGACCTCGATGATGACGTCTTCCTTCCGCGCCTCGAAATAAACGGGTCTGGGATGCAGAACGTTTTTGTTCGTGTTCAGATATTCGATGAAGGATGCGATGCCGCCTTCATAATTGAAGACCTCCCGGCGGTCGGAGCGAAGGTCCTCCAGTATGATTTTCAAGCCCTTGTTGAGAAACGACAGCTCCCGCAACCTCGCGGCAATCGTGTCGTAGTTGAACTCGATCGACTCGAAAATCTCGATGTCGGGCAGAAACGTTATCTTGGTGCCGCGGCGCTTCGTGGTGCCCGTCTGGCGGAATTCCGTCACGGGCTTCCCGCGCTCGTAACTCTGCTGATAGACGTTGCCGCCGCGCCATATCTCAAGGTCGAGGCGCGAACTCAATGCGTTCACGACCGAAACGCCGACGCCGTGCAACCCGCCCGCGACCTTGTAGGAGCTGTCGTCGAACTTGCCGCCGGCGTGCAAGACCGTCATGACCGTTTCCGCGGCCGACCTCTGAGTCTGTTCGTGAAAATCCGTCGGAATGCCCCGCCCGTCGTCGATCACCGTGACGCTGTTGTTGATGTGGATGGTCACTTCCACGGTGCTGCAGTAGCCGTTAAGCGCTTCATCGACGGAATTATCCACCACCTCGTAGACGAGATGGTGCAGGCCGTCGGCGCCGGTCGACCCGATGTACATGGCCGGCCGCATGCGGACCGCTTCCAGGCCCTCGAGCACCTTGATTTTGTCGGCGCCATAGCTTTCCTCTTCCGGCGGAATTACGCCCGGAAGCTGAACGTCTGTTTCACCTGGCGGAAGAACGTTTTCACTCATGTCTGAAAATCTCATTTTTTGAAAAATGAGGCGACATCGAAATCACGGCAAGCGTTTTATTTCCAATAAATTATTCGATCTGTCTGCAACGGGAAATTATATCATAGAACGCGCGCAAACGGGAGCAAAATTCTTCAATTATCTTACATAATAAATGATTGATAAAAAACAACTTAACCACAGACAAGAAGCGTTTGGCGGCGCATTGTAGCCGCGCTCCCCTTATTCATCCCGCTCAAGGGGGCGAACGGCACCTTTGCAGATCTCAAAATGACTGGCTCCATCCGCCATAGCCGTTAAAAGAAAACCTTTCGCCGATGTCAAAAATGTCTGGGTGCGTTGCGAGAGATAGTCGAGGAAGGTCTTAAGTCTTTCCCTGTCCAGTTCCGCTTCGGCGTCATCCACGAGAAAGACGGGGTAGAATCCGTGAAACTTCCGATGGATTTCCATTTGAGCGAAATAAAGGGCGAGCAGACCGGACCTCTGCTGGCCCGCGGAACCGAAATCCGGCAGGGATTTGCCGTTCACGTACAGCTTGAGATCATCGCGGTGCGGTCCCACGGAGGTATATCCGTTTCGCCGGTCGGATTCACGCGCTTCCCTAAGCCGGCGCCTGAAATCCTCCTCAAGAAGCGGCACCTCGGCGGCGTCGCCGGCGATGGAAGAACAGTAGTGCATCTTAAGGATCTCGTCGTCGAACAGGCCCTGCGGAAGCTCGCGCTTCATCTCGCCGACGTAGCGCCTGCGGTTGCAGACGATGCGCGCCCCGGGTTGAATCACCGCCTCATCCCAGCTGTCAAGAAGCGCGTCTTCGACGCCGGCTCGCCCGTCGCGGGCGGACGCGAGAATGCTGTTCCTCTGTCTCAGAGCGCGCCCGTAGGCGGCCAGGCAGGCGACGTGTCCCGGATATAGAGTGACCATCGCCCTGTCCAGGAAAGCCCGGCGCTCCGCCGGTCCCCCGCGGACCACGCCGAGGTGCTCCTGCGTAAAGGCCAGCAGGTGCAGGTTGCCGACGAACTCTTCCAGGGAGGATGGCTTTCCCAGCACAAAGAGTTTTTTTTCGCTCTGGGAAATGGAAACGGCGAGATCGCGCGTCAGTGTTCCGTGTTCCACGGATCCTTCCACGCGGCACTCCGCCTGCCCGTGCCGGATGCACTCCCTGGGCGCAGCCGTGCGGAAACTCCTTCCGTAACCCAGAAAATAGATGGCCTCCAGGAGATTGGTCTTTCCCTGGCCGTTGCGCCCAGCGAAGAGGCTTGTGCCCGCAGGGGGGAATATCTCCAGTTCCTGAATATTGCGGTACTGAAACAGACGCAGTCTTGTGAGCCGCACAACTAGAATTTCATCGGCATGACCACATAACGATAATCCAGGTCCGAGCCTCCCACGGGCCTGAAAAGCCCCTGAGTTTCGGAATCCTTGATCGCGATCGAGATCGAGTCCGCGCCGCAGGCCCCGATAAAATCGAGAAGGTATAGAGGATTGAATCCTATATCCAGACTTTCCCCCTCGTACTCCACGGGTACGATCTCCCGCGCTTCTCCCGCATCCGCGGAACTTGCGGTCAGTTCGATCATTCCGCTCTTAAACGAAAGCCGGATGGATCGGAGCTTTTCGTCCGACATGACGGCGGCCCTCCGTATGCCGTCGCCCAAAGCCCGGGCGGAGGCCACAATATACTTGTCGTTATCGCGCGGTATCACCAGCTCGTAGTTGGGGAACTGGCCGGCCAGGACCCTGGACACGATCATTTTGCCCGCCGCTGAAAAGAACAGGTGGTTTTCATCGCGCCCGAAATCGATCATCACATCCTGATCGCCGATCAGCTTCAGTATTTCAACCAGGGTCTTGCGCGGAATGAGCGCCCGCACCTCCATGTCCACGCCGGGGAGGTCCATGCTCCTGCTCACCAGGGCCAGCCTGTGACCGTCGGTTGCGACCATGCGTATTTCGCCTGGAAGCAGCGCCAGAAGGGCCCCGTTCAGTGAATACCTCGATTCCTCCTGAGTGATCGCGAACATGGTCCGCTGAATCATTCCCTTGAACAGCCCGCCGGGGATCTGCGCCGTGACCGGAGCGTATTCGGGGATAGAAGGGAAATTTTCCCTTGGAAGAGCGACGATTTTATATTGCGAATGACCCGAGTGCAGTTCCACCCAATCGTTTTCAAGCAGCGTGAATTCCATATCGGCGCCTTCCGGCAACAACCGCACGATGTCGAACAATCGGCGAGCCGCCAGCGTGGTCGCCCCCTCCTCCTCGATCTCCGCCGAGCAGCCGCAGCGGATGGTTACGTCCAGGTCGGTCGCGGCGATGTCGATGTGTTCGCCCGAGCATTCCAGCAGTATGTTGGAAAGGATGGGGATCGTGCTTTTCTTCTCTATCACGCCCTGAACCAGGTTGAGCTCATTCAACAGCGCGTTTCTCTTCACCCTGAATTTCATGAAGAACACTCCTTGGAGAAAACACGAGAGACCATGACAACGCAATTCCGATTATACCGCTTCCGGCTCCGGGCGCCGCATCAAAAAAAATCAACGGGCGTATCCGGACTGTCTTTTTGAAATTCAATGCTGAAAAACAAAAAGAATAAGAAACAGGGGCTGTGGATTTGTGGAAAAACCCGCCAAATGCAGGCAGGGCAGCCCTGTCGGGTGTGCAAGGGAACCCGACCGGACGGTTGAAAAGGGCGGTCTTCTGTGGAAGCAATCGAGAAGGCGGATAAGCACAGGTCTTTGCACGCCCGGCAGCGGGGAAAAGCCGGATAATCTCCGGAGATCCGGGATGTTAGGTTGTGCATAAGCATGTGGACGGACCGTTCGGCGGCCCGGGGTTTCTTCGTGATGAAGCCAACGGCCCGGGGCCGGGAGGGGATGTCTCGCCGCCCTGCGGGCGTCGTTAGCGGAGGGATTGGACGATGGCGTTGACGGCCGCGGATATTTCGGGATCCTTCTTGCGGAGGGATTCAATCTTGCGGATGGAGTGGAGAACCGTCGTGTGATGCTTGCCGCCGAATTCCCTGCCGATCTGGGGCAGGGATTGCCTGGTCAGTTCTTTGCAGATGTACATGGCGATCTGGCGCGGCACCGCGATCGGGCGGGAGTTGTTTTTGGTCTTGAGCTGGGCGGGCTTCAAGGCGAAGAAGGACGCCACGGCCTGCAGAACTTTTTCGGTGGAGATGGACGGATTTTCCTCCACGACGAAACCGCGGAGGACTTCCCTGGCGTAAGCGATTTGGATGTCGGCGGGATCCAGGCAGTCCAGCGAGGCGCGGGCGCACAGGCGGTTCAGCGACCCCTCGAGCTCCCTTATGTTGGAGCGCACCCCGCGGGCGATGAAAATGGCGACATCGTTGTTGAGATGAAACCCTTCGGCCTCGGCCTTTCTGCGCAGGATCGCGAGTTTCGTTTCAAGGTCCGGGGGCTGGATGTCGGCGATGAGGCCCCATTCAAAGCGGGAGTGGAGCCGTTCCTCCAGAGTGGGAATCTGCTTCGGAGGGCAATCGCTGGTGATGACGATCTGTTTCTGAGCGTCGTAAAGGGCGTTGAAGGTGTGGAAGAATTCCTCCTGGGTGCGTTCCTTCCCGGCGATGAACTGGATATCGTCCATGAGCAGGACGTCGATGTTCCGGTATTTCTGACGAAACTGGATGGTGCGGTCGAAGCGGATGGCGTTGATGAGCTCGTTCATGAACTTTTCCGAGGACATGTAGGCCAGCCGGACGCTCGGATTCTTGCTCCGGATGTGGTTGCCGACCGCATGCATCAGGTGAGTCTTGCCAAGTCCAACGCCGCCATACAGGTAGAGGGGATTGTAGGCCTTCGAGGGGCGCTCGGCCACGGCGAGCGCCGCGGCGTGTGCCAGCTGGTTGCTGCTTCCCACCACAAACGTGTCAAAGGTATATTTGGGTATCAGCAGCGGCGGCGGATCGGCTCTTTCCGCATCCGGGAAGGCCGCCTGCGGAGGCGCCTCCTGCACCGAAACGATCAGGTCAAGCGGCGCGCCGGTGATTTGCGCGGCCGCTTCATGCAGGAGATCGGCGTAGTTTTCGAGAAGGCACTTTTTGAAACTCTCGGTCGGAACAGCCAGGTGCAGGACGCCGTTGTCGCGCCCTTGATAGATTATCGGCCGGAACCACGTGTCCAGGCACTGCCGGTTGACGCGCTTTTCAACAGCCGACAGGACATGATTCCAGAAATCCATCGTTCAGGACCCAATTGTGAAATGAAAACCCGAAATCAACAAAATGGATTTTTTCCACAGCCTCTTCCACAGCTGTGGAAAAATGGAACCCCCGTTAACAGCAAACGCCCACACCGGTCTTGCTGTCCCTGATGGCCGGGATGTCAGGATTTCGCGTGACCTCGCGTATTATTTTTTCTCAACAACGAGGGCGAAAGGTAGCACACCGAGTTTTTCACATTCAACAAAAAAATCAAAAAATTTTTCTTTTGCAGGATGGCTTAATTTCCCAATAACCACGCGGGTTTTCTGGACCGCGCGCCGCGCGGAAGCCGAAAAATCAACGCGATGGGAGGAACGCGGAAAATGAAAAATCCGCGCGCGCCGTCCAATAGGAAGTTTGATAATTATCGAAGGCGGCGCGCCGGCGCAGTGCGGAAATGCAGGGAACGAAGGCGCGGCGCCGGGACGGCGGAGGGGAGAGTATCTACTAATAATTTAGTAGAAGCGATGAGGATCCCGGCCTGGGTGCGAAAGAGATTGAAAATGCGGGGCGAAAGAGATCAAAGGGCGGCGAAGTACGGTTTTAAACGCCGGTAGGTGGCGGGCAGTTCCTCAGGAAGGACGCGGGTTTCGCCCACAACCGAAACAAAATTCGAATCCCCGACCCACCGGGGCACGATGTGCATGTGCAGGTGGCGATCCACGCCGGCGCCGGCGGCGCGGCCGAGGTTGAATCCCATGTTGAAGCCGTCGGGCCGGTATTCCCGCCGCAGGGCGGTCTCGCAGAGGCGCGCCGTCTCGATCATCTCGCGGAGCTCGTCGGGGGCGGCTTCGGCGAGGGAAGCGATGTGGCGTTTGGCGGCGATGAGAAGGTGGCCCGAGGTGTAGGGGAAGAGGTTCAGAAGAACGAAAAGGCTGCGGCCGCGGAAAAGCACGAAGTTGTCCTCGTCCGCGGTCTCGGCGTCGATGCGGCAGAAGACGCACGAAGACTCCCGGCCGGCCTTGCGGATGTATTCAAATCGCCACGGAGTCCAGAGGCGGTCCATTACTGGTTGACGAGGTCCTTGATTTCTTTGCCGGGCTTGAAATACGGGACCCTCTTGGCCGGCACGCTGACGCCGGTCCCCGTCTTCGGATTGCGGCCCTGTCGCGAAGAGCGGTTGCGGATGCGGAAAGAGCCGAATCCGCGCAATTCGATCTTCTCGCCGCGCTGGAGAGATTCCGTAATGCTGTCGAGGACCGTCTGCACGATAACCTCCGCGTCCTTTTTGGTCAGATCCGACGCGTGGGCGACCTCTTCCACCAATTCTGCTTTTGTCATGGCTTTCTATCTCCAGAGATATTGAAATCGTATCTGCGATTCCGAGCGGTCCGTGTTTCGCGGAAGCAGGGACCGGGACTCTCCCAGCAGCAGGTCGAGAAGCGAAGGGCCTTTCTTGGGAGGGGTCAAAATACGGGGCGGTCCCGAAATATCGGCCATTTTGGCCGCCGCGGCGACCGCGTCCTGATAGGTCCCGATTTCGTCGATAAGCCCGTTGTCCTTGGCCTGCTGGCCGGTGAAGGCGCGGCCGTCGGCCAGCGGGCGCACCGCCTCCTCCTTCATCTTACGGTTTTCCGCGACGACCGAAACGAACTGGTTGTGCATGTTGTCGATGAGCGACTGAAAATAAGCCCGCTCTTCCTCCGTGAGCGGACGCGTGGCCGAGCCGGCGTCCTTAAAGGCCCCGCTCTTGATGACGATGTCCTGCGTTTTCGCCCAGCGGAGGAGTTCCCCGTAATTATACCACTCCGCGATGACGCCGATGCTCCCCGTGATGGTCCCCGGGTTGGCGAAGATCCTGTCGGCGGCGCACGCGATATAGTAGGCCCCCGAGGCGGCCACGGGGCCCATGCTGACCACCACCTTTTTCTTCGTTTCGGCCCGGAATTTCTTTATAGCTTCGTATATTTCCTGCGACGCCGCCACGCCGCCCCCGGGACTGTTGATGCGAAGGACGACCGACCGGACGCCGGAGCGGTTGCCGTAATCCTTGAGCTGTTCCACAAACTCCGTCGCGTCGGAGATTTGGCCTTCCACCTCAAGGGACGCGATCCGGTTGCCGCCCACGGGCAGACCCTCGTAAGCCGCGCCCGAAAAAAAGGAGGCCAGCGCCAACAGGCAAAGGACGAAGAACAGGAGCGCTCCGCTTCCCAGGATAATCCAGAGAAGGAGATTGGATCGCTTTTCCGGCATGGTTCATCCCACGGGCCGCCGGACGGCGGCTAGTCGCGCTCCGCTTTTTTAAAGCGCTGAAGCTGTTCCCCCAGGCGTTCGGCCATCGAGGCGTTCCCCGAATCGGCGGAGGCCAGATAGGACGTGAATTCGAGCCGCGGCTCTTCCTCCTTCATGGCCTTCAGGCTCAAACCGATCTTTTTCTCCTGGAGGTTCAGCTTGATGATCTTCATGTCGACTTCCTGGCCGATATTGAGAAACTCGGTCGGTTTCTCCACGTGCTTTTCGTCGAGCTCGGAGACATGGCACAGCCCCTCGATCCCTTCCTCCAGCTCGATAAAGGCTCCGAAGTTCGTCAGGCGCACGACCTTGCCGCGCACCGTATCGCCCACGCCGTGCCGGCTGAACCAGTCCTCCCACCGGTCCGGTTCAAGCTGCTTGATGCCGAGGGAAAGCTTCTGGTTGGCGGCGTCGATGCTGAGGATTACGGCCTGCACCTCGTCTCCCTTTTTCAGGACCTCCGACGGATGTTTCACCCGCTTCGTCCAGGAAATATCGGAGACGTGCACCAGGCCGTCGATGCCGTCCTCCACCTCGATGAAGGCGCCGAAGTCGGTGATGTTGCGCACCTTGCCGGTGATCACAGTCCCCGGAGCGTAGCGGCTTTCAATGACATCCCAGGGGTTCGGCTCGGTTTGTTTCAATCCCAGGGATATGCGCCTGGCATCGATGTCGATATCGAGAACGACGGCTTCAACGGTGTCGCCCACGGCCAGTATCTTCGAAGGGTGTTTGACCCTCTTGTTCCATGTCATCTCCGATATGTGGATCAAGCCCTCGACGCCGGGTTCCAGTTCGACGAACGCTCCGTAATCCGTGAGGCTGACGACCTTCCCCTGGACCCGCATGTTCTTGGGGTAGCGCATATCGGCATGGAGCCAGGGGTCTTCCTGGAGCTGCTTGAGGCCGAGGGAAACGCGGCCTTCCTCCTTGGAGAACTTGATGACTTTGACCTTGAGCTTGTCGCCCACATTGAAAAGCTCCGAGGGATGGTTCACGCGCCCCCAGGACATGTCCGTGATGTGCAGAAGGCCGTCGACCCCGCCGAGGTCGATGAAAGCGCCGTAATCGGTGATATTCTTGACGACGCCTTCCATGATCTTGCCGTCCTCGAGGACCTCCATGGTCTTGGCTTTCTCCTCTTTCATGGACTCTTCGAGCACGGCCTTGCGGGACAACACGATGTTGCCGCGCTTTTTGTTCACCTTGATGACGCGCATTTCGAATTCCTCGCCGCGCAGGCTGTCAAGGTTGCGCACCGGCCGGACGTCGATCTGGGATCCGGGCAGGAACGCGCGGACGCCGATGTCGACCGCCAGGCCGCCCTTGATGCGTTCGATCACGCGCCCCTTGACGATCGTCCCCTCGCGATAGGCGCGCTCAATCTCGTCCCACACCTTCATCCGCTCCGCTTTTTCCCTGGACAGGACGACATAGCCGTTGGAGTCCTCGGTCTGCTCCAGGAACACGTCGACGGAATCCCCCTCCTTGACGGTGACCTGTCCGCGGTCGTTCGTGAACTGTTCGATGGGAATGATCCCCTCGGATTTGAATCCGACATCGACCACAACGCCGTTGGCCGAGACGGCGATCACCTTGCCCCGGATGACCTCCCCTTCCGAGAAGCTCTGGGTCCTTCCCTCATAGGCGGCCAGAAGCTTTTCAAAATCGTTTTCGTCTTCCCTGGCCGCGGCTGCCTCAGGGGCCGGCCGGGCGGAACCGCCTTCGGGCTGGGCGGGTTTTTCCGCCGCGGGTTGTGTTTCGTTGACGTCCAATGACATTCCTTCCTCCTGAATCAAGACCGGGCCGCGAGGATCGCGGGGCGGACCGCATTGTTACAGATCTATAATGGCTTCAGGGTATAGAACAGGGAGAGGCTTATCGGCGCTTTGCTGGCTGTAGCGGTGCGGCAACTCCAAGGGTCCACATCCCCGTATTCACTAGAGATAGAAACCCCAATTTATAGCCCCTTCAGCAGATATTGTCAAGAGAACCTTTTGGGAAAAGATGCGGCGAAAAAGTGCGGCCGCGTGCTCCTCGGAGTCCCTGTTCGCCGCATAGAGATGCGCGTGCGTCCCTGCGTCTCAGGAGATCCTGCGGCCCGCCGAAGGGCCGGGCGAAACGGAATAGACGGCCGTGATCCGGATGACGACCGCTCCCTTGGACTTCAGCGGCACGCCCATCTCCTCTCCGAGCCTGTGAACCCATTCGGCCGTCTCCTCATAGACCTTGCCGGAGGTATGGATCCTGGCGCGGCCCTTGACCTGATAGCCTTCGCTCTCGTCCCAGAAGGAGAGCGCCACCCTCGGGTTCTGTTTAATGTTCTTAAGGGTCTTGCGGAAGAACTGATCCGACACGAGGATCGTACGGTCGTCGAGAATCTTGATCGCCCCGACAGGAACGGCGTTCGGCACCCCGTTCCGATCGGCGGTCGCCAGAACCAGAATCTTCTGCTTGGCGATAATTTCCTTCATTCTCTTGTTGAGCGCTGCCATGGATCCACCTCCTCAGCGGTTTTGGACCTCTCGCTACCTTATATATTCGGCCAGAGAAGGCAAACCGTCGAGCATCTGGTTGTCGGAAGAGCCGCTGACGCTGAAGGCCACGACTTTTTTGTCGGAGGAAAAGTAAAAATAGCGAGCGGAGCTTATGTCCGCTTTGAAGACCTGCCACACCATTCCTATGACCTTCACTCCGGGCTCCAGCGCAGGCATGGCTTCCTCCGCCACCTTTTGCCCGTTTTCGTCGATGGCGGTGAGTGTCACGTTGGCCGCGGAAGAATCGACGTTCAGGAAGGCCAGCCCCGTCCAGCCGTCCTTTTCCATCTTGGGGAACCAGCCGTAGGTCGTACCTGTGGCCGCGGGCAGTGAGACCCGGTTGCCGGGCTGTTCAAAGCGCGTGTAACCCGCGAGGAATCCCGAATCGGAATAGAAAACAATATAATCAATCTCGGAAGGGTTCCGGAAGAAATCGCCGATGGAGATCTCCGATCGTCCGCCGGCGGGAACCTCAATCTCGATTTCCTCCAACGGATCGCCCCCTTGAGCGCCAAAGGCCTGAAGAGTCCCGCGGACCCCAACTCCGCCGGGGATGGTGTTGAGCAGAGCGATTTCCGTCTTCCATTCGAGATAGTCGGCGATGTGCGGGAAATAGATTTTGTATTGCAGCGGCTTTGCGAGCGGCGGCTGCGCCGAGGCGCGGTTGCGCTCGAAAAATTCCCTCATGTAGCTCCAGGGTGCCCATGTATGCCCCATTCCTCGAAAGACCACAAACTGGGCCATGGACGTAACAGAGCTGTAAGCCGCCTCATAGCGCGGCCAGCGGGAATAGAGATGGCGGCCCCCGAATGCCGCGATGACCAGCGCCACGGTGGGATCCGACGGGTTCCACCACGGATCCACGTTGGCGTCCTCGTCGCCCACCCAGACTTGCAGAGGAACATTGCGGAAGGAATTCGCGTCGAATGCCTTGCCGACCAGGGTATTCAAATCGGCGACTCCCTCGGGATACGGGAGAGTTTGCCCGTTCCAGGTCGACACGGGGACAATGGGGCCGAAGCCGGGGGCTCCGATGGAAGCCGCCTGGATCATTTCGGGATGCAGCATGGTAAAGCGGCTGACAAAGGAGCCGGAGGCCGAGACACCGCCCATGAAGATTTTCGGGCCCACGCTGATCCCCTTCGAGGCGAGCTCGGAACGCGCATGCCGGATCATGGCGATCAACTGCAGGTCCAGCCGGACCAGCCCCGGGATTGTGGTCAATATCGCCCCCCTGTCGAGGGCGTGAGTGTATCCGGCGTCGGCTGCCGTGGGCCGGGGAAACGTGGGAACCAGAAGAGGCGATCCCAGCTCGTCGGCCCAGTATCTTCTGCCTTCAATGAACGATCGGGCGGACGCGTCGTGGACGGCCGGATCGTCGCTGACGGTTCCGGTGTTGTTGGGCAGCACCAGAAGAACCCCGGGGTTCGTCAGCGCGGGCGGTATGTAGAGGTAATAAGGCCAGTAGAATCCATCGGCCGGCTGCGCATCCACTTTGCCCAAGCCCGATTCCCCCCCTCCTTCGATGGTGAAAAGGAAGGTGTAGGCGTCAAGAAAGTTGCCTTCCATATCCCTGAAGAGGGTGCTTTCCAGAGCTCCCGCCGGGTTTAAGTAGATGGTAATCGTTTTGCCGGGATCAAGCGGAGTCGTATCACTGCGTGTTTGGGTAAAAACCGTTTTGTCCGCCGACCACGAGATGCTTCCTCCGGGCCACCCGTTCGTCCACAGGCCGCCGTAGCTTGTATTCATGGGCTTGCTGAAAGTAACTGTTATCGATGGGATTGTCGCGCTGACATTCTTGGCTAGATCCGCCGGATTGGTCGAGACCACGGTCGGCTTTGTCTGCGCCTGAGCCGGAATGGCTGAAGCGACAAGGATGAACAGGGCTGCCGCCGGCACGAAAAAGAGCCTTCGATATCGATTCACGGCTATTTCCTCCATAATGCCGGCGCAGGGGCGGCTTTCGGCCGGGGTTTGAAAGCTTCAAGCGCAGGCGGACACCCATCCCGGCAAACTCATGCGGATCCTCCAGATTCGACGCGTCCTGCGGCCATTTTCGGTTCAGGCGCCCTGAATGGCAAGAATAATCGCTTTTCGCGTGCGCGGCCCCATGCGGTTTCGCCAAGCATTCGTCGATTATTATGTTTGCGATTTCCGCTAGATCAACCGGCTCGGGAATGTGTTGTAAAATGTCTTTTCAACTTTCAGGCAATTACGCGGCACGTGTGTCCGGCCGGTTGCTTTGCTTGTAGGCATCGCAGGTAAGCGACCGCCGGGCTTTTCATCGGCGGCGGAAAGGACTCAGAACGCTTCCGGCCGGCACGCCGGGTTTCTGCCAACGGAATGAAAAAAGGAGCGGCTGCGTTATTCGCGCGTCCGCCTGTTGAATGCGTGCTTCCTAATGGGTCACGGCACCCAGAGGACCATGCGGGGCTTCTTGTTTAGTTCCGCGGCGAGGTCCTGGATGCGGCCGTATTTCATGCACGCCGCCATGCAATGCTTGACGCAGGCCGGCTCCAGGCCCTCTCTCGTCAGGTGCGGACAGAGGATGCAGCTTTCGGTGGGAAACGGGAAATTCGTCAGATAAAGGCGGCCGTCGGACAGCTTCTGCTCCACCTCGAAGACCTTGATGCCGCGGACTCCCGGCGGGTGGCTGTATTCCTGGGCGCAGGCGACTTCGCAGCTGCGGCACCCCGTGCAGTATTCGTAATCGATCAACAGGCCGAATTCGGGTTTCTTCTTCTTCATGCTACTCATCCCGTCCCCGGGCTTTGTAAACCCTGCAGAGCAGGTTCTTGATGGGCGCTCCAAGCCCGTCCTTCCCCTGGCATCCCATCGGAATCAGCTGGTTGATGTTCGATTTCCAGGCTCCGAAAAGCGAAGGTTCGGCGCCGTCCTCTTCGGGGAACCACCACCCGTGCGCCGCCATGACCATGTCGGGGAGCACGGCGAGCGTGACCTTCGCCTTGAATTTCTGCTTTCCCAGCCAGTTTTCAATCCATACCCAATCCCCGTCGGCGATGCCAAGAGCCCCGGCGGTGTCCGGATGGATCTCCACGGTGGGATCCGGGTCCAGCTCGCGCAGCCACGGGATCATACGATGCTCGGCGTTGAAATAGGCGAAGGAGCGCCTCCCCGTGGATAGAATCAGCGGGTATTCTTTCGCCAGATCCGGCCTGCTGACGGGAGTGAACGGCGGTTCCTCGTAATGGGGCAGAGGCTCCAATCCCCATTCTTCGCGCAGAACAGAATAAAGCTCCATCTTCCCGGAGCTTGTCTCGAACCCCGGCCGCCCGTCCTTTCGCAGCAACCCCTTTTCGTGCCTCCGATAGGGAGCGCTCGGGTCGCCTTCAGGAGGCAGGGCCCATACCTTCTGCCGCAGTTCCCTGAAGCTCATGCCCGAATTCCTGAGGATGTCGTCGTAAAGCTCCTCCACCGATTGCCACCGCAGGTTCGGGTCGAACCTCCGGGCCAGCTCGAAATTGATTTCCACATCGGGCTTGCAGCCTTCAACCGAAAGTGCCTTGTTGATGCTCTGCAGAGGAACCCACCAGCTCCGGACGCCGTCTTTTTCCAGGAAAGTCGCCGCGGGGAGAACCACGTCCGCGAACTGGGTTGTGGGGGTCATGAACAGGTCGACCGCCGCGACGAAATCAATCTTTTTTAGAGCCTCGACCCATTTTTTCGGCTCAAAGCCGATGCCTGCGACAAGGTTTCCCGTCTGGATCCAGAGCGCTTTTACCGGGTAGGGCTTTTCGCTGAAAATCTGCTCCAGGGTCGCGTCGGTCTGGCAGCGCCATATGAATTTCCTGAACGGCCCGTACCTGTCGGTGCCGATTCTCGGCCTGTCGGCTTCCCTGGAGGACAGCCTGATGACGCCCTCGGCTCCGGGCAGGGCGTAGGAGACGCAACCGAAAGCGTTGCGTGCGATCACGTTCCCCCCGGGGATATCCAGGTTGCCCGTGAGGCACCATAGGGCCGTAATGGCCTGCGCCGTCGGCGTAATGCCCGGAGTCGAATCGATGGGAAGCCCCCAATGGATCGATGCGGGCTTGCTTTCGGCGAAGAAGCGGGCGGCCGCCCGGATCTCGTTTTTGGGGACCCGGGTGATTTCGGAAACGCGCTCCGGCGGGTATTGATCGACTTCGGCGCGGAAGGCGTCCCAGACGGTGAAGCAATCGACCTGCTTTCCGTGCGCCAGATCGACGGTGAATCGCCCGCTCAGTGCGGGTCTGGGATTGCCCGGCCTGTATTCAGCCCTGCCCGATTCCCAGACGGCTGTCCTCTGCTGAGCGGAGTCCCAGACGACAAAATCGTCCTGCGAACCGTCGATCCCCAGCTCCACAGCGCGCAGGAGCTTTCCCGTATCCTTGCGGACCAGGAAAGGCGCGTTGGTCCATTTCTCCACAAAATCATGGTCGTACAGGCCTTCGTTGATGATCACATGAAGAAACGCCATGGCCAGGGCGCCGTCGGTTCCGGGCCTGAGCCTGAGCCAGTGCTTCGCGCGCGAGGAAAACCAGGTCAATCTGGGGTCCACGCAGACGATTTCCGTCCCGCGCTTCATCAGGTCGATGAACCAGTGACCGAAAATGTTATCCGGGCATGTGTTGGGTATGTTGTAGCCCCAGATCACGACGCATTTGGGAAGCCGGTAGGCCGGGTCGTCGTAGCGCTTCTCCAGCCATTGCGCGGCATCCGGCACGCAGTAATCGCCCAGCACCGTTTCCACGGCGGCGATACGCGGGCTGTAGCAGGCGTTGCCGCTCAGGGCGAACATCACATTCGGGCTCCCGTAAGCGTAGGCCAGCATGCAGAGCCAGGGGCTGATGTCCCGGCCCGTCCCCATGCAGAACACGGCGCTCTCGGGCCCGAACTTTTCCCGGATGCCGGTCATCTTTTCCTCGATCAGGTCGAAGGCTTCGTCCCAGGAAATTTCCCGCCATTTCCCCTCTCCGCGCTTTCCCGCGCGCTTCAGAGGGCGGGTCAATCGGTCGGGATGATACACATACTGGGTCATCGCCAGGCACCGGGCGCACAATCGGCCCTGGTTCCAGGGATGATCCGGGTCCCCCTCGATCTTAACGAGTTTCCCCCTGCGCACGTGGGCCAGTACGCCGCAGGTCCCGTGGCAGCCGGGCCCGGCCGACCATACGGTGGTCCGAACGATCCCGGTGTCACGCGATTTCGGCTTTACCTTTAAACCATCCAATCCGCATCCTCCCCGTCAGACGGCTTTTCAGAATAGATGATCGGCGGAAAGATTTAAACCGCGAATTCGAGGCCGTTCCATGGAAACCACGGCTCCAAAAAAGCAGAGCGCCCGAATACAAAGGATGAACCGGAACGGCGGGAAGCCCGCAGCTCACTTTCCCATAAGCGATCGCGCGACGGAAACCGCGGAGCCGGCGTTTTCGCCGTAGCCGTCCGCTCCGATCTCCTGCGCGAACTCCCGGGTCACGGGCGCGCCGCCGACGAGGACCTTCACGCGCTCGCGGAGCCCCGCCCGCTCAAGCGCCTCGATCGTCTTCTTCATCTCGGGCATTGTCAGCGTGAGGAGGGCGGAAAGGGCGAGGATATGGGGATTCCGGCTCCGAACCGCTTCCACAAATTTCTCCGCCGGGACGTCGATTCCAAGATCCACAACTTCAAAGCCGGCGCCCTCGAGCATGGACCCGACCATGTTTTTCCCGATGTCATGCAGGTCGCCCTGGACCGTGCCGAGGACCACCAGCCCCGTCGGGCGTTCGCCGCGCGCGGCGAGCAGAGGGCGCACCATCTCCAGGGCCGCTTTCATGGCTCTCGCGGCCATCAGGATCTCCGGAATGTAGTACTCCTGGGCCTCGAAGCGCCTGCCGACTTCATCCATGGCCGGAATCATCCACCGGTTGATAAGCTCGGACGGGTCCGCGGCCCCGTCCAGGGCCTCCCTGGTGAGCCGGACGGACAGTTTTTCATCCCCGTTGAGGATGGCGTCATAGAGTCTGGACAGGTCGGGCATCGGGCGCAGCCTCCCTGGATGCCGGCGGATCCTCCGGCCGCGCAAGAGTCTAGCATGTCCCGCGAACGGCTGGCAAAGGGGCCGTCGCGGAATGGCATGGCGATCCGTCTGCGTCCGTGCTATATACACCTATTCTTATATCACGGCGGGAGGGGCGATGAGCGGCATACCGGTACTGCACGTGGAGGCGGACTGCATCGCGCGCGCCTGGGAGGAATCCCTGATCGAGCTTCACCGCAACGGCTGCGATATCCGCACGCAATATGACAGGGACGGCGATCCGCCCAGCAAAGACTGCACCATGGTCCTGACCGTCCGGGAGCCCCTGAGCGAGCCGATGATTCACAGGGATTTCCCGGGAGGGCCGCAGGAGCTGCAGGAATACGTCATGGAGGTGTGCGAAGGCATCAAGGACCATTTGGTCCGCGATCCCGCGGATCCCTCCGACACGCGGTGGGAATATACCTATCACCGGAGGCTCTTCGGCTATGACGTGCCCGGCCTTCGGCCATTCGATCAGATCGACACCCTCTGCCGGAAACTGGCCGCGACTCCTCACACGCGCCGCGCCCAGGCGGTCACCTGGAAGGTCTGGGAGGACAACGACTGCTATGACCCGCCGTGCCTGCAGAGCCTGTGGTGCCGCATCGTCGAGGACAACGGCCGGGAATGCCTCTGCATGAACGCGCGGTTCCGCTCCAACGACGCCTACCGGGCGGCCTTCATGAACATATTCG
Source organism: uncultured Acidobacteriota bacterium (assembly GCA_964481255.1). GTDB lineage: Bacteria > Acidobacteriota > UBA6911 > UBA6911 > UBA6911 > UBA6911. The sequence continues at coordinate 68,829 of CAYZTZ010000004.1, forward strand.
CCCTGGTGCAGCTGCAGAAAATGATGGCGGAACGGATATCGAGGCTGTCCGGCGGAAGCGTCGGCGTCGGGCGCTACTGCCACATCGCCGACAGCTATCATATTTACGGCTCCAATTTCAGGGAATTCGAGGGCCGGTTCCTTGGAGCTCTCAGGAAGCGCACTTTTGAGCAGCGCACAATGCGCTACGACGCCGTTCGCGATATGATGGAGGAAGCGCGTCCGTCCATCCTGGAGAAAGCCGGGCGAATGGGGAGGTAGCGCGCCGTCGGGCGATTTTCTTGACGGAGGGATCGCCGCGACACTATATTAGCCGTTTTTTCAAAGGAGGATGGGAAATGTCCGGGCCACTGACAGGCGTTCGCGTGGTGGAGATAACAATGTTTCAGCAGGGGCCGGTCGCCGGAACGAAACTGGCGGACCTCGGGGCCGACGTTATCAAGGTCGAACCCAGGGAAGGCGACCCCGCGCGCGGTTTTATGCGCCTGATCGGCGCCACGGTGGGTCTTCGGGGCGAGAATTATTACTTTGAAAGCAACAACCGCAACAAGCGCAGCATCGCCCTGGACCTGAAGTCGGCTGAAGGGAAAGAGATCTTCCTGAAACTTATCGATACCGCCGACGTCTTCCTGACGAACATGAGCATCGACGCGCCGGCCAAGATCGGGATCGGTCCGGAAGATCTGCTGAAGCGGAATCCGCGCCTCATCTACGGTCACTCCTCGGGATGGGGAAGAAAAGGACCGGCGGCGGGCGATCTTTCGTTTGACTATACCGGCATCGCACGCTCCGGGCTGATGATGTGTGCCGGCGAAAAGGGAAGCCCTCCGGCCCAGATGCTGCCCGGCCTGGGCGACCAGATCGGCGCCCTGATGCTCGCCTGGGCCATAACGGCGGCGCTGTACGCCCGCGAAAAGACGGGCAAAGGACAGCTGATCGACACGTCCCTGATGGGGAGCATCATCGCCCTGGAGGGCCTGATCCTGGATGCGCCGGCGATGCTGGGGCAGGAATATCCCCGCGAATGCCGCAGCGAGGCGGGCAACCCCATGTACAACCATTACCGGTGCCGCGACGACAAATGGATCGTGGTGGCCCATCTTCAGCCCGACCGATACTGGCCGATATTCTGCAAAGCCATGGAGCTTCCCGAGCTGGAGCATGATCCAAGGTTCAGCACCATGGAGGCGCGCGGAAAAAACTCCAGGGAACTCATCCGCATTCTGGATGAAAAATTCGCCGCCAAAAGCCGCGATGAATGGATCGAGCAGTTGAAGCAGGGAGGGTGCATCTGCACGCCGGTTCAGTCTCTGGCCGAAGTCTGCCGGGATCCCCAGGCTCTCGCCAACCGGTATATCATCGACGTGGATCACCCCGTCTGGAATCGAAAGGTCCGGGAAGTCGGCTTCCCATGGGACTTCAGCGAGACCCCGGCGGAATGGAGAAGACCGGCGCCCCAATTGGGCGAACACACCGAGGAAATACTCCTGGAGCTGGGCTACACGCAGGAGGACATCCGCCGCCTGAAGGGCTCCGGCGCCGCGGCATAGACTCTTCCTTCAGAACCTGCCTACGCCACCGATGGAATGATGGTGCCGCCGGAAGGCAGGATGGTGACGTCGGCTTTCGGCATTTTCGCCCGCACCTGACGGATCGCCTCGTCGAGAGTCGCGGCGTACGTGAAATTCATCATCTCCACCTGCTCCCTCGTCAGGCCCTCCGTTACGTGGACGACGCGATATTGTTCCGACATCTCCTTGAAGGGAACGCCGAGCATAAAGAAAGAGATGCCATACGGCTTGATGCTGTCCGGGATGTCCCCGTTTAGAAGCCTGCGATGATATTCGTTGGCGCTCCTGGCCGCGGCCATCTGCTCGATGAGCGCCATCAGCGGCCCCGCCTGCTTCTGCGCGGCCACCCAGATGATGATGCCGTCGGTCCTTGCGGCAAGCTTCGCGTTCAAGAGCGATTTCGTGGCCTGCACCCCGATCTCCAGAGGGGAGGCCGAAGTGATGACGATGTCCGCCTGCTTCGGAAGATCGACCTTATAAAGCGAGGCCGCATGCGCGGCGGCCTGGCGGTGCTCCTCGACGGGGTCCCCGGCGAAAATCTTAATAATCTGATTGTTTTCGTTCATGAGGAAATCGATCTTGAAGGCCAGGCCCGCCAGGCGCGCCATCTCGACGATTTCGTCGTAATAGGGATTCCCTTCGAGAACGTTCAGCTTGCAGCCTTTGTTGCGAAGCCAGTTGTAATGATGGTCCCCGATGGTCCGGTAGGAGGCCACGCCCGGCATGATCATCTTGCACCCTCCCCCGAAACCGGCGTACGGGTGGGGCATGCACGCCCCGATTCCAAGGACCAGGTCGGCTTCGGCCACGTGCCTGTTGATCTCCACGGCCGTCCCCCAGCGCGTTTTGCCGATCCAGACGTTTTCGGGCGACTGGGAGTCATGGATGTGAACCCGCCCCTCAAGCCTGCGCAGGGCTTCGCCGCCTATCTTCTTTTCCAGCTGCTCGGGAGACGGCGCGGGATGAGTCCCCCTGGCGCAAATTGCCGTGATCCGCTCATCCGGCACTCCGGCGCGGTTCAGGCGGTTCAGAACGGCGGGAAAAGCTGCGGAGGCGGGCGTCGGACGCTGCATGTCGTCGAAAAGCACCACCGTCCTCATCCCCGGCCTCGCAATTTTCTCAATGGGCTGCGACCCGATCGGATGATCCAGAGCCCTCTCGACCTCCTTGACAGCATCTTCGACCACCGGCGCCGGGGCGCAGTCGCGGGAGCTCAGCACGTTCCATTCCGGGGGAAGCGGGAAATCAATCCTGCCGCCGTTGTAATTCAGATAGTAGTTCATAACGCCTCTTCCTGAAATTGACGCTTGCTCAATTATATACCACCAAATTGAAAAACAAATACTAAATATGCCCGGCCGATTATAGGCGTTGGGAGAACCTCTGCAACGAGGTCGCGGGGGTCCGTCTATTTCGCCGATCCCAGGATGGCGGCCCCGAGGGCGGCTGAGACCTGCGGTTCTTCGGGCACCAGCAGATGAGCTCCGAGTTCCGTTTCCAGCGTCCGCACAAGTCCGGCGTCTCTGGCGCCTCCGCCCGTGACGGCGCAGTCCGGCTCGAGGCCGAGACGGATGATCAGGCTGACGATCTTTGCGGACATGGCCTTATGGACTCCCGCAAGAATATCCTCCGGGCGCGCCCCTTCCGCGATCCGGGAGACGGCCTCGGATTCGGCGAATACCGCACAGCCGGTGGTGAATTCCACAGGCTTCTTCGAAGTCATGGACAGGGGACCGATTTCATCGATATTCATATGGAGGATGCGCGCGATGACCTGAAGGAATTTGCCGCTTCCCCCGGCGCACTTTTCATTTTGAACGAAACCGAGGACTTTTCCGTCGCCGTCCGTCCGGATGGCCCGGCTGAACTGGCCGCCTATGTCCACAATGGTCCTGGCCGAAGGGAAGAGATGATGGACACCCGCAGCGTGGCAGGAGATGTCCGAGACGGTTCGGTCGGCGAAATCGACGGCTCCTGCACCCCAGCCTGTCGCCACGGTCACGGAGATATCCGCCCGGGAAAGGCCCGCCCTGAGAACGGCGGTTTCGGCGGCCTTCCGGGCCGCCTCGGCGTAGTTGCCTCCCGATGGAAGAACGGCCGAGGACAGAAGCTTTCCTTCTCCAAACACAACCGCTTTCGCGAAGCTGGAGCCCGCGTCAATTCCCAGGGCATAACTCATAGTTTTATCCTGTAAAGCTTGCCTTGAAACCACGAGGACCTTCAAGACGGCGAAGAATCTCTGCTTCCCGGAGGTCCTTTCGGTCTTTGTCGTTTACTCAGTACAGCGTCGCTTCGCTCAGGCGGCGGGGCTTCACGGCAGGGGGCTCGCCGCTCTTCACGGCTTCCTCATATAGCGATTTCCCGATCAAAGCCGCGCCGAGGGCGCCCGTGATCAGAGGCTCGCGGGGGATCAGCACGGGGCAGCCGAATTTCTGCTCCAAGGCTTTGACGAGGCCGATATTCTTGGCGCCGCCGCCGGTCACCGCCACCTCGCGGCGGATCTTCAGCTTGCTCACGAGCGCGTAAATGCGCGTCGCTATAGCTTCATGAATGCCGGCGACGAGGTTGGGCACGGACTCGCCGGCCGCCAGCTGGGAAATGACCTCCTGTTCGGCGAAGACGGTGCACGTGTTGCTTATCACGGCCGGCTTGTCCGCGGCCAACGATGTCTCCCCCAGCTTTTCCAGGGGAACGCCGAGAGCCTCCGCGATAATTTCCAGGAAGCGCCCGGTTCCGGCGGCGCACTTGTCGTTCATGACAAAATCGACCACCTTCCCGTTTTCGACGCGGATCCCCTTGCTGTCCTGGCCGCCGATGTCGACCACGGTGCGGGCCGACGGCATAAGGCTCCACAAACCCCGCGCGTGACAGGTGATTTCCGTGATCTGCCGGTCGGCGAAAGGGACGTTGATTCTTCCGTAGCCGGTGGCGACGACATAGGTCACGTCGGTGAAGGCTATGCCCGCCCTCTCCAGAGCTTCCTCCATGACCCGGTGGGCATGCTTCCTGTGTTCGGGCCCCGTAGGCCCGATCCAGGAGAATTCCTCATCATTTCCCAGGAGGACGACCTTGGTCATGGTGGACCCGATGTCCACGCCGGCGAAGTAACGGCTCGGCCCGGTTTGATTCATAAACAGATCCGCGAGGGGTCGGAAGCTACCGTTTTCCCTTTCTTGCGGCCAGGGTTTCGATGAAGGCGTCGATCCTGTTATGGGTGTCCGCCTCGTTGTAGGAGCTGATGTCGACGATATCCCCCTCCATGATGAGGATGGGCACGTCGCCGTACACCCTGTTCAGGACCTGCGCCTGCTGGATGATGCCCGCGTGCCAGCTGCGGCAGGAATAGGCGGAGTGGAACACCACGCCGTCGCAGTTATATTCCTCCATGTATTCGATGATCCGCTCGACCTTCGGCAGCGAGCCTGGCCGGCGGCGCGCTTTGTCGAACCAGTGCGTCCAGATGCGCACCCATCTCCACGCGATGTGTTCCAGGGGGTCGCCGGTTTTCGGCAGGTCCAGCCGCTCGATTTTCTCGGCGTTGCGGTAGGTCACCTCGACGGGGAAGACGGCTCCCAGGTCGTTGAAATACTGGAAATCCGCCAGGGCGAACCAGGAAGGGAGACCGGCGCCCCAGACAAGGCGGTACTTCTCGTCCTCCGCGACGCCCTTTTTCTGCGCGATCTTGGCGCGGAGTTCGTCATACAGCTCCTTATAGAAATCGTAGGCTTCCTGCGTGGCGAGGTTGAACGTCAGCGGCACCATGGTGTTCATGGCGTCGCCGGTGTCCATCGGGGTGGGGACGGCCTTCCGCAGTTCATAACTGTCGATGAAAAGGTCCCATGTGCGGTCGGTGAGGTCGACCAGCGCCGCGAGGCGGTCCCAGTCCATTTTCCTGCCCGTATGTTTTTCGCAGAACCTCACAAGGCTCCGGAGTTCCTCCGTGGCGTACTTCACGTATAGCTTCTCCTGATCCTTGTGGTCGACGGCCGGGTCCCAGGGGGGATAGTACATGGTTCCCATCCAGACCGGCACGTCGCGCAGATAGTGCCGGGTCGCCTGCGGCCACTTGATCCTCGGATCGCACAGCTGTTGGGCGCTGCCGATGATCATGTCGGGCCTTCCCATGCCTCCCCAGGGAGTGTTCGGGGGGATTTCGCCGCCCAGTTCCTCCCGCCACATGTCGAATCCGAGGGTGCATGTCGCGTAGGTGCAGAGCGAGCGCGAGAAGTTCTCAGACTCGGCCTTCTGGAGGAACTTCTCCGCGTCGCGCTTGGCGGAGCACACCCCGGCGAAGCTTTCCCCCCAGGCCGGGACGATGTCCATGGCGCGGACGATCTCATCCTGGGCGTTGTTGATATACATGTAGGCGACCTTTTTTCCTTCTTCCTTCGCCTTGAGGGTCGCCGCCAGGTTCGCCCGCGCGAATTTCCCCGCTTTAGCGGCCGCCTGTGTCGCCAGCGCCCGCGGTTTCTTGATTTCAGCCATAAACCTCCCCTATGACGCGATCATTTCCAGGAATGCCTCTATTCGGGTCTTCAGTCGGCCCATGCTGGAGGTGCTGTATTCGTCCTCGATATAGAGGACCGGGGTCCCGGCGGATTCCAGGAAGCTCTTGACGGCCGGGACCTCGAATCCGAAGGGGTCGCAGTATTTATAGATGAAGAGGATGACGCCATCGATTCCGAAGTCGCGGATGTATTGTTTCATGTGTCCGAAACGCGCTTCGAGGTTTTCCTCGTAGGTGTCGCCTTCGGAAACGAAGGTTGTCGGGAACTTCAGCTTCTTGAGATACCGCTCCGTGATGCCCCGGACGGGGTCGCCGGCGGCGTCCACGTCGCCCCAGTACATTTTGCTTCCCGTGGAGAGATCGTCCATCACCAGGCGCGCGCCGGCGTCCTCGATGGCCCGGGCGATGGCGATGTCGTCGATCTGGTCCCCCGCGAGCATGATCCGGGAGGCCTTGACGCCCCGCGCGGCCGCTCCCGGCTCCCGCGCTTTGACCTCATCGAAGACGCTTCGTATCAGTTGCGTGGACTCCTCGACGGGGAGGCTCATCGACGCGATGAGGACCTTCATCATCTCGACGCCGGAGACGCGCGGCGGGTCCTCTTTTCTCAGGTCGTACAGCTCCCGCATGGCGCGCCTGTTCTCGTTGTGGGCGCGGACGGCTTCCGCGAGCGCCGCGTCGGTGATCCTGTTCCCGGTGAACGTCTCGAGAGTGCGGATGAAGATCCGCAGGATTTCGTCCGTGAACTCCACGGACGGATCGTCGGCGAGATGAGGGTAATTGATAAAATGCCAGTACGGGAACTGCAGGCTGTAGCTCCAGACGTCGTACGTCCTGTCGATGCTGTCGCATTGATGCGGCAGGACCATGCCGTCGAGCCAGGCGTACTTCCCCTTGAGGGCCGTGTCGAACACGTTCCGGACGAAGGGGCATATCATGGTTTCCATATAGGCGTCGGCCTTGGTGACCGCCTCGGCGACGTTGCCCTTCAGCCGGAACGGCACGACCCCGGCCGCCGTGAGGATCTCCACGGGGCACAGGGCCGACATATAACCGATGACCTTCCGGCCGGAGGCCTTCAGTTCGCGCGCCCTCAAGCCGTAATCCTGGTAGTATCTTTCCGCCGCCGCCAGTCCGCCCGATCGCGCATCCGCCATCGCCGCACCTCTCTTTGCATAATGAGTCGCCGCACACTCCCGGGACAGGCAGGCATTATAGGCATTTCCACGCCGGAGTGCGAGGGCAAAGCCGGGAGATCGGGAAGGGATCGGAAAGGCAGGGTCCGGTCTGATTCTATGGAAGCCGCATCCTGGAAAGGGCTGCGGCGGGCTTGCTGTCGGGCTTCTGTTTGGGTGGCGGAAATATTTTCAGCAGGAAATGTGCGGATGTAGAATGATGCTGTGGATCGCGATGAGCTCTTAAGGGTGCTGCGTGCCTTTGAGGAGCAAAGACTTGAGTACGTTCTTATCGGCGCAACAGCCATGGCTCTTCACGGGCTGGTGCGCGCGACCGAAGACGTGGACCTGCTGATTCGGCCGACGCCCGAAAATGTGGAACGGCTCCGGCAAGCCCTGAAGGCGACGTATCTCGAGGATCCGCATGTCGAGGATATCCGAACGGAAGACTTGCTGGGCGACTATCCCGCAGTGCGGTATTATCCGGCAAGCGGCGATCTTTTCTTCGACATTCTGACTCGCCTCGGCGGCGCCGCGGAATTCGAAAACGTGGAATCGGAGATCAAGGAAGTGGAAGGCGTGCGCATCTGCGTCGCCACGCCGCAAGCGCTATATCGGCTGAAGAAAAATACGGTACGCCCCATCGACCGACAGGACGCGGCCGCTCTCCAGCGCGGTTCAAGCTCAGAGACGAATGAAATGGCTGTCGAGAAGTTTCACTCCCTGGAAGAGATGAATGCGGCGCCCCTCCGCGCCGGGGAGCAGAGTGCGCTCGATCGGTTTATACGCCACTGCAATCGCTTCCGGATTATCTCGAAGGGCAGAAACCCCCGCGGTGTTTTCAAGTTCCGGTCGATTGAAGAAGCCCAGGCTGCACGGCAAATCGCAGAAGACTCCTCCGGGCCTTGCCGGGACTGAGCAAGGCAAACATTGCCTTGAACCGGCTGGGGGGACCAAAGCAGCGGGCGCCCGCCTGATAAATACATAAATGCCCGGGCGCAGGCCCGGGGAGCGGCCATTTCAGAATGCCGGATAGAAGCCGCTCCTCTAAAGGGGCACGTCCATTCAAGGAAGGGATAGTCCAGCTGATCCTGGGATTTTTCCTTCCTGCAACATTATCGACCGCATATAATAGGCCCACCTTTGGATGTGTCCCGACAGGCAGGATCGAAGTCATTGCTTAAACTCGTGAAAGGACAATGGAGGACGTAATGGTGAAACGGAGTGCGTTGCCGACGGTTGTGGCTTGCCTTTGTGCGGTGCTTGCGGTTTCGGCGCTGATGGGCGTCTCTCAGGATAATAGCGCGAAGCCGGCGCAAAAAAAGTTTATTCCTTCCCCGATATTTTCCCCGCCCTATCCGCCCCTGCCGCACCATTTCAGCGACGTCAAGACCATTCAAATTCTGTGCCAGGCTCCCAAAGGGGCGATCCAACGGGCGCTGATGCCGCCTCTGGAAGCTGTGGGCGACGCCGATCTTTTTATCCTGCTGTTGGGCTGGACGGGGGACGTCGAAAAGGGAGGGTATAACGTCCACGAGATCGCGATCAATGCTCCGGTCCAATGGAAAGGCAGAACCGGCAACACCACCCTGATCGAATATATCGACAGTGATATGGGGCTTCTCGCCGGCCGGGAGCCCTATGGATGGCCGAAGAAGATGGCGGATATAACCTGGACTCAGACAGCGACAGGCTGGATAGTCACGGCGAACAAGCTGAAGGACCAGGGGAGCATTCCGCTGATGAAGATCGAGTATGAGGCAGCCGGATCCGCCCCTGCGGTGAAGTGGCCGGAAATGGGCCCCATTTTCCTGGTCAGGCGCACCGCCAACACTTCTCTGTCGACTCCCGCCATTGGCGAGCTTATATGCCTTGGATGCAATGCTCCCAGGGCAAAGGCCGGCACTCCGCTGGAAGTCCCGGCCGGACCGAAGGACACAAGGGGCACCGCGACGGTTCAGTTTTTTGACGGTCCCCACGATCCGCTGACGTTTTTTGGCCCAACCAGGGTGCTGGATGCAAAAGCGACGGTTATGGAAGGCACCTTGCCCGGCGGCGGGCTGGGTTTGGGCGAAGTGCTGGATAAGTGGGAAGAATAAGATATCGGGAACGCTGCACCATTCCCGGATAGCCCATTCAACGCTGGGAATCGCCGCTATTTCGGCCGAGGTTTTTCGCAGGCTCGGCTCGCCCCATCGAGATCGATAAATAGAGGAGGAGAAAAGACATAGGGAGCAAGGCTATCCACCGACCGCGTTTCTTAGATAGAAGCCCATAGCTCCCCACGCAGTTTTATGCAGACTGTATATTTGTTGTTGGGCGGTCCGATGGTAACTCGGTCTCACCCGGAAATGAGGCACTGACACAATTGACTGCGCAGATCACCGCATGAGTAGCGATGATGACGACACGAGCGCGGGCTCTTTTTGCCTTGGTGATAGCGATCGCATTGGCGGTGCTTACCGCCTTGTTGCTCCTCGGTGGGAATGTCGGCGTTGCCATCTGGATGGAAGGTCCGTACTTCCCGTTAACACTGCTGCTTCCGGGGAGTTTTGACACACTGCCGACCATGGTGGTGATCGTAGCAGCTTACTACTTCGTGGCTTCGCTGATTGCACTCAAGTACTTCTCTCGGCGCGCTGTAGTTCTGGTTGTGTTGATCGTCATCGTCCTGAATACGCTTGGGGCATTCGCTTGGCGTCGTCAGGCCTACCGGTGCCCAAGCGCTGATGGTCGGGCCGCCCAACGACAGCATGCAGCGGACGACGCGTCGCGCCGCCGCTGAAGCCGAGCGTTGGGCCGCAATATTATGGAGGAACCAATGAATATAACCGAAAAGCGAGTCCTCTTCT
>CAYZTZ010000005.1:0-1084 GCA_964481255.1 uncultured Acidobacteriota bacterium
CCCCTTTTTCTTGTCGATCTCCAAGGTCCCGGAACAATGAAGCATGGAGGCATTCGCGGCTGCCCCGAATGGCGTTTGGATCGTAATTTCATCTCGGGCGGTTTGTCCAAACTAATCCATCTTTCCCAGGGCTTTGTTCCGTTTCAAACGGGTATAAAAAGGATGCAGGCCCTTGCTCAGGGCCTTTCGTTCAACCTGTGCATTAACCCGCGCGGCACTGTCGTCGCTCGGCATCTCTGCCCCCAGTCATTTCCATTTGTCCCCCGCGCGCCGTAAATCCGGCGCCGCAGGCATGGCGGACTCGGACGTGCGCGGCTCCATGGAATGAGGAGGCATCCTCTTGGACGAATCCCGCTCCCGCTTCGCCCGCTTCAGGTCGGCCTCCAAGGCCGCTGCCGTTTGATACCGCACATCCCGATCTTTTTCCAAAGCCTTGCCAATAATCGAGGCGATACTCGGCCCAAGGGACTTTTTCAGTTCTCGAGGAGGACACTGCAGCTCATAGATGATGGCGCGAAGCAAATCCACCGTCGTTTTGCCCTGGAAGGGCAATACGCCTGTCGCCATCTCATAGAGCACGACACCGATGGAAAAAAGGTCAGACCGCGAATCGAGCGGCTCGCCGCGAGCCTGCTCGGTAGACATATACGCGACTGTCCCCGCCAGCAAACACGGACGGGTGAGAAGCTCGCCTATAACAGCCGTCTTATCCGCCGCATCCTGTTGCCCGGCGGAAAGTTCGGCTATCCCGAAATCAAGGATTTTGACGCGGCCGCCGCGGGTTATAAAAATGTTGGCCGGCTTTATGTCGCAACGAGTGATGCCCTTCGCGTGCGCGGCGCTTATGGCGTCGGCGACCAGAATGCCGATATCAAGCAGCTCCTCCGTCCGGATCCGGTTTTCGGCGATGTATTGCATGAGAGTTTGTCCCTCGAGCGAGCAGTTCCATCGCGATAAAGACGCGGCCTTCGTATTCCTCGATGCTGTGGATGGTGCAGTTGTGAGGGTGATTGAGAGCGGACCCAGGCCTCACCCTGAAAACGCGCCATAGCCTGCCGATCGGCGGAAACCGCCGCTTATTTTT
>CAYZTZ010000005.1:1094-3747 GCA_964481255.1 uncultured Acidobacteriota bacterium
CTCTCCCGCCTCTTTCTGCCAAAGCGGCGATATCCGTCACAGCCTCGAATGAGGCCTTGTGCGAGGATAATGCCGTAATGCGAAAGCAACCTTCTTTGAGTTCACTCGTTTTCAGGGGGAGATAAAAAAATGAGCAAGATATTTGCCAATCGAGCTTTTATTTGCATGGCATGTGTTCTCGGCATCGGTTCATTGATGATGGCGTATGGTCAGACGGGACCGGGCAATCCCCGACCCGGTTATCCGCATGACACGATCATCATCCATGTTATGAAAGCGGACAGCGGACCCAAGGCATGCAACGGAGGACATTCGCTGTTTCTCCGGCACATCGACGGCGTGGTCCAGGAAGCCGTCTTGACTATTACCATGACAGACTGGGTCCAGCTGGACAATGATGGCGACGGTCTGTTTGACGAAGATCCCTTCGATGGAATCGACAACGACGGCGACCTTAAAACAGATGAAGATCCAATTGAGCCCGGCGCTGTCACGACTGCCATCGATTGTGATGCCTTAAACGACAACAAGGTATCGCTGCAGATTCGGGACACGGATCCCAGAAAAGGATTTGTCTCCACGCAAGAGTGGTTTGCCAGAATGATCGGGAAACCCGAGCAGAACTTCGCGTTCACGACCTATGCCGACCAGGTCGTCAGCTGCACCGTTCTGGAGGATCCGGACGGCATTCCCAATACCGGAGATGAAACGGTGGAGTGCACTTACGGCGGCGAGGACAATTGGGTTGAACTGGCTTCTTTCAATCTGGCCTCAGAGGGCTGTGTAAAGAGCGTGAAGCTGGGTGGAAAGAATGGAGTATCGGCCGGCGGCAAGACGCCGTTCTGTGATATCACCGACGGCTTCATGGTCAACGTCGACACGGATGGCGACGGTTCTGTTCAGGACACGGACGGAGACGGAATTCCTGATGAATTTTTCATCTTCGGCGTAAGCTGTGTCGATAACCCCGCGACACTGGATATCGATGAGTCTCTCTATTGCCCGCTCAGCAGCATGATATGGGAAATTGACACTGAGGAAACAACGAGCCAGGCAAAGGCCCAGCTCTTTGTTTCGCATACCGGTTCGGCTTCCATTCAGAGCGGCAAAATCAAGTAATTCCTGGTCCTACCAAGGCCCAGCCTGCATCTATTTTTCTGCGCCAGAAACAACAGCCTGGGAGATCGGACGCTCCCAGGCTTGTCGCTGGAGGACGCACTTTGCCTGCGTCCCGATACTTCATACATTACTGAATCCGCGAGTTATTTCCGCCGAAATCTGCTTTTGGGAACCCTAGCCCGGATCGTGTATACCGGATTGGCGAAAATCAACGCTTATTTTTCCTGTCGGCCCAAGGTGGATGGAGGCCGCGACCGCGATACGAGGGTCCAGGAAGGATGACTCCTTATGTCGCTCCGTCGGGTGCGAACGCTCCTTCCCTCGTGTTCTGCACCAACTTGGCGATGTAGTCCATTGCACCCGTCGCCCACATCGCCAGCCATACGGTTCCGATGACCAGTCCGGACGTATGGATCTTTTCCGGCGTCCATGCCTGGGCGACGGCGACCACCGCCAGGACCTTCATGGGCTCGATGGGCATCGGGAGACGATAAAACAAACCGGTCGCGACGTTCGCCAATCCCATCATGACGAGCAATCCCGCCGGGTTCATCTTGCAGACGGTGATGTATCCGATGGCCAGAGGCAGAAGCGTGCCGAAGTCGCCCAGAGATCCTGCGAGCTCGCCAAGACTGAATTCGAAACCCCTGATGTTCATCCGAAGATTCATTCTGCTACCGGATCCACTTCCGTTTGATGTTCCAAAGGCTCACCGCGAACAAGCCCGCGCAGAACATGCCGAGCATGGCGAGGTCGAGGGCGAAGGGCATGTCGTGCGTTCCATGGACCGAGCCGTGGAGCGCGTCGGCGCCGTAGGTCAGCGGCAGGACATAGGAGAGGGGCTTCAGGAACACGGCCAGCTTCTTGATGGGAAAGAATAGCCCGCACAGGAAGATCCTGGGGAAGCGGAAGAAATTCGAGAAGGTCTGGGCCTCGAAGACCTCGCCCTCGGCCACGTCGAAATCCACGCCGTCAACGGCTTGCACCTCGTCGAAGCGCTTGGCCAGGCCGCGCACTTCGATGACAGGTTCGCGGCTACGCTTCATCGCTTTTTTCACCTTCCGAACACGGATGATCTCTGGAATCGCCGTGGCATTCCCGGATCCGCTCCGGCGGACACTTTCCGGGTTCGCCGTCGAGTCTTTCGGGGTGTTCGCAACCCCGGGTTCCACGCACGGATGCCCGTTTACTTCACCGTGGCACTTTCTGATTTGCTCGAGGGAGCACTCCCCGGGCGTCCCCTTCAGTTCTTCCGGTTTCCGGCACTTCTTCTTTTCGGAAAACATGCTTTCCCTCCCTTCGCGGGGTCGGCCTTCCCTTCGAACAGGCAAGACAGTGTTTGGCGGCACCGATCGGCGGCGCCCGGGGCGAGGCTTTAATGTACGGAGTACCCCCTCCTGTCCGATTCCACGAGGCCTGCGTCCTTGAGGATGCGCAGGTGCTGGGACACGGCGCCGGGCGAGACACCGATGAGATTCGACAGGGCGTTCACGCAGAGCGTCCTCTCTCCAAGGTGCCGAATGATCGCCACCCG
>CAYZTZ010000005.1:3757-69121 GCA_964481255.1 uncultured Acidobacteriota bacterium
CCGGGTTTCCACGGAGAGGGCGCGGAAGATATTCGCGGCTTCATCGGTTATTGGCTCTTTCATGCAGTTTGGTATGCGCTAAATAACTAAAAATGCAAGTTCTTGCATCATCTCATCCAAGGCGTTCCGCGGGATTATGGGGATTTCACAGTCCTGCTCTTCGAGGGGCAAGGTAGGGCTTCCATAACCGGGCGACCGGTTTAATCTCCAATCGAAGCACCCCTTCTGCAGCGGCAGGAAGGCTGTGGCTATCTTATGCCTGACTGCCGTATAGTATAATTTCTCTGGAAAGTTAAAGAATTCCGGAGAGTTTACACAAGAGGACCTTACCGGAAATCCAGGGGCAAACCCGATAAAGGGACCGATAGGCAGCCGATGGGCGAAAACCGCCGCTCATTTTTCCTGTCGCGGCCCGGAGCCGCAATCAAACATAGGAAATTGGCGATGGCCGCGCGCGTTCGGCTCCCAGCTTTAAGCGGTCAGACCTTTGAATATAACTGTGGAAATGCTTGTTTCTAAAAGGGAAGCAAAACTTCTTCGCAAAACGCAAAGAAGTCATAGATAAAGACTCTATCGGCTATCCGAAAGCTCAGTATAAAATCTCATTAATCCTGACCGGCGGAGGAGTCCTGCATGTATCGTGCGTTTCCATTACTTTGCCTCATAACATTCATGCTGCCTGTTGCAGCGCAGGATCGATTCCCTCCGGTTCAGACGACAGTCATGTCCAGTCAAAACAGTAGCCGTGCCGCCTACCGCTATGACTCTGGCGATATGAACGCCAGGACTAATGGGAACGACTTGCAGATTTCCTGGAAAGCTGCAGACGGTACTCCTAAGACCTGGGTTATGGTTCCTGATGATTTTCAAAACCAAGTTAAATGCCAAGAAGACAAATGTGCGCTCAGTTCATTCCCATGTTACGGCAAATGCATCATGTCTTCTCCGGAAATTCACTTGTATGATGCGAGAGACAAGAAGATATATTTTTCAGTGGCTCTGGACATTTCCAGTAATAGGCCGTACGCAGTTTTTATCGGAGACCTCCATAGCCGAAAAACGACCTTCCTCTTCGAAGCGTACGGTTCTGGCTTGATAAGATTTGTACTTTCGCCGTCGGGTTCATTGCTTGCATTCCTTGCCGGCTCACATTTGTCCGCATGTGCCAGTAGCCTGCATCCCCAAATTTTCGACATACGGAAGAAGATTTTGTTGGAACCGGCAGCGAAGCGCACCGATGAATCCGTAAGCTTACGGAAAAATGTGTCGTATGAGTCCATTACGTGGTTATCAAATTCTCAGCTGCTTCTAAAAGGCCGCATGTGGAATTGCATGAATGTTGAAGCCATTGATGAAGTCCCAATAGAGGCAATTGTTAATCTGGATGACAGCCCGGTTCAGCAATAGAGCTTAAATCCCGAACTCATAATATCGTCCTTTAAGAAATCTGATCCAATTCTTGGTTTCCCTCAGGCCGTTTGCAGTGACACGCGATTACAGGCTCTAAAGTTAAAGAATTCCCGAGAGCTTACACAAGAGGACCTTACCGGAAATCCAGGGGCAAACCCGAGAAAGGGACCGATGGGCAGCCGATTGGACAAAACCGCCGCTTGTTTTTCCTGTCGGCCGTGCGACGGGCGGAGGCAGCCGGTTATGACGGCGTTCAACTTCATGCCGCCCGGGGTACGCTCTTCAACATCCGGAGTTCGACATTCTGCGGTCGGGGAGCGACTCTCCTGAACGCATTCGCGATGCGATGCATCGCGCAGGAATCCGGGTATCTTCTGCGCCCCCGGCCTCTATCAATCGGCCCGGCGCATGAGGCGCAAAGCCCAGAGCATCGCGTGAACCATGCTGTCGGGCCGCGCAACCCCCTTCCCCGCGATATCGAAAGCCGTGCCGTGGTCCACGGAGGTGCGGATAAAAGGGAGCCCCAGCGTCACGTTGACCGCTTCGCCGAAACCCATCAATTTGATCGGCGCCAGGCCCTGATCGTGATACATGGCCAGGATGACATCGAACTCGCCGTTGCCGGCTCTCCAGAACAGGGTGTCTGCGGGAAGCGGCCCCTCGATCGCCGCGTCCGGGAAATCGGCGCGGGCCCTCCGAAGGCCTGGTTCCATGCATTCCGTCTCCTCGGCGCCGAGGATCCCAGATTCCCCCGCGTGCGGGTTGATCCCCGCGACCGCCACTCTCGAGCAGGGCAGACCCAGGCGCGGGAATTCCGTCAGGATGATGCGGAGTTTCCCATAGATCAGTTCGGGCGTGATGCTTTGCGCAACGGCGCGCAGAGGGATATGGATGGTCGCGAGCACCACTCTGAGCCGCTCCGTCAGAAAGCCCATGGCGAATTCCGAAACGCCCGAAAGATGGGCGAGGAATTCGGTGTGGCCCGGATAGGGGTAGCCCGCCTCTTGAAGGAATTTCTTGCTGATGGGCGCCGTGACCATCGCGTCGAGGCATCCTCTGGCACAGGCGGCGGCGCACTGCAATATATTCCGGGCGGCCGCGGAGCCCGTCGCCGCCGAACCCCTCCCGGCCGGCGCAGGCGCGGCGGGGATGTCGACGATGCCGAATTCCGGCAGATCCTCCCCCTTTTCAAGCGCTTCGGCGGGAATTCGGTGAAAATCGAACGGTATTCCGAGGTCCCGCGCCCTGGATTCGAGAATGTCCCAGCCGCCGAAAAGAATTTTACGGCACGATCCCGACAGACGAGGGTCACGGGCGGCACGCAGGGATATTTCCGGGCCGATGCCGGCCGGATCCCCCGTTGTGATTCCCAGCCTGGGTGGAATGGTTCGAAGGGAGTTTGGCAAGATTGGCGACGTCCGCCGACAGCCGGGTAGGCGTCCGTTCGTTGCGCGCGACGCCCCCCTGCCCGGCATGCCGGGAATTCCTTTTATTCCATTTGCTCCAGATCCACCTCATCCGGCTCCTGATCCTCGTTCTGCTTGTACATATACTTGATCACGTGTTTCAGGATGAGAAGATTGGGTGCGTCGCTTCGATGCACCTTTATGCAGTTCTTGTCATACCACTCGATGACGCCCCGAATTTCCTCGCCGTCGATGAGTTTTACGATCATCGGGGTCTTCGCGGCCATCTGCTTGATATAGTAGTAATTTTCAGCGTTGGTCACTTCCGGCGGCACGCGTTTTCGAGGCATCGGAGCATAACGGGGCATCTGATCCTTGATTTCAGACAAACTTGGACGAATTAGTTTTCGGTTCACCATTTATAGTCCTCCAAGGGGAGGTGACAAACCGGCTGGGCCGATCCTGCGAAAATGATCCCTTTTCAAAAGCACTTAGGAATTAATGAGATCGGTAGGCCGATGCAAGCTTTATTATAAACCGGTGTTGTTTTTTTGACAAGAAAAAAGTAATCCGCTAGATTGTTCATGTGTCTGTTCAAGTCCGCGAATCCGATACGCCGACGGCAAAAAGGGCCCTTCTCTGCCTTGCCGGCCTGGTTGTTTTCCTTCCGCCCCTGAGTCTCGAATCCTTCCCTCAATCCGGCCCGTCCCGAAAGCCCGCGCTTATCCGGGACACGGCCGCGGCGGAGGAAAAGGAAGAGGCCGAGGCCGAGCCGACGAAGGAATACAACCCCATGCTGGCCGAGCAAAATATCTCTATCGGAAACTTCTACCTGAAACGGAAGAACTATGGCGCGGCGATCCAGAGATTTATTTCGGCATTGGAATACCAGCCGGATTCCGTCCCGGCCTGGGAAGCTTTAGCCCGTACTTACGAGAAGAGCGGGGATCGCGCCAAGGCCATCCAGACCTACCGGGATTTTATAGAAAAAAACCCGGACTCGCCGAAATCGGCCCAATTCCGCGCCAGGCTGGCCAAGCTGGAAAAGAAGCCCTGAAGCAAGCGTCCGCCGCCTTCACGGACGCAGCGTCCCGGATTCGCCGGGAGAACCCCTGGTCAGGGCAATGAAAACGGCCTCCAGCGCCAGCTGACGGTTCACATTGACCCGCAGATCGTTCCTGAGTTTCGCAAAAGCCTCGATCGCGGCGACCACCGTCGACCGAGGCACGGCGCGGGCCAGCGGCTTCAGTTCGTCTGCGAGATCCCTCTGCCCGACGCGCCCGGGCCATATGGCGGCATAGTAGATATCCTGCAGGAGCGCCGTCGCGGCCTCCAGCCAGGCTTGAAAGATCTGCTTCTCTTTTGTCGCCCGCGCGATCAGGGCGCTCGCATCCGAAAAGCTTCCGCGCCTGAAGATCAGGCTCATGAACCGAAGAGCCTGTTGCCGAATCTCCCGGTACTGCTGCGTGTTGAGATCAAGGGCGGCCGCGAGGCTTCCCCCGCTGAGGGCGGCCGCGAGACGCGCTTCCTCCGGCGCGCGACCCTCATAGTCCACGAGATACCTCTCAATCTGATCCTGGGGGATTCCGCCGAACTGCAGTATTCGCGAGCGCGAACGGATCGTCTCCAGCAACATGTACGGGTTCGTGGTCACAAGGACGAGGACCGTGCGGCTGGGCGGCTCCTCCAGGGTCTTGAGCAGGCTGTTATGCGCCTCGATTTTCATCTGTTCCGCGGGATCGAAAATCACCACGCGGCAGCGCGCTTCAAGAGGCTGGAAGGCGATTTCATTAATAAGGTCCCGGACCTGTTCGATGCTGATGGTCGTTTTTTCGGGCTCGACGAGCCGGATGTCCGGATGGCGCTTCGCCCTGGCCCTGCAGTTCGCGCAGTCGCCGCAAAATCCTTCGCCTTTCAAAGACAGGCATTCCAGGTGCCGTCCCTCGATCATCGCCAGGATTCTCCTGCAGGCGGAGCACCTGCCGCAGGCCTCGCCCTGAACGGGAGAAAGGCAGTTCAGGGATTGGGCGACGAGGAGCGCCAGAGTGCATTTGCCGACTCCCGCGGGTCCCGCGAAAATCATGGCGTGGGGAAGACGGTCCCTCTCCATGGCGCGCTTCAGTATTTCCACCACGCGCGCGTTGCCCAAAAAGGTTCTCAGGCTCAGGGGAGTTTTCATTCGGTCAGCGATGCCTCGCGATCCATTCGTCGAGCAGAAGCGCGATTCCTGAAAAAACCTCGTCCGGCGTTCCGGAAGCGCCGATGACGTGGATCCTCGCCGGATAGCGTGAAGCGAGCGCCAGATAGGCTTCCCGGACTCTGCGGTGAAACGCGATATCCTCCGCTTCAAATCTCCCTTCGGCGGCGGCCGACGGGCTGGCCGCGTTGCGCCGGCGCGCCCTTGAAAGACCCTCCGCGGGGTCCAGATCCAGAAGCACGGTCTTATCCGGTTCGATGATGCCCAGCAGCCGTCTCAGCTCCTCGACCTCGACTTCCGGGATTCCCCGCGCAGCCCCCTGGTAGGCCCTCGTCGCGTCCTGATAGCGATCCGAAAGCACCCATTGACCGCGTCCCAGGGCGGGTTCGATCACTTCCTTCAAATGTTGATATCTGTCTGCAAGATACAGGAGCAGTTCGCACCGCGGCTGCCTCGGGACCCCGTCGGACGCAAGCAGGACTCGGCGGAGCGCGCGGCCGAATTCCGTGCCGCCGGGCTCCCTGGTGGCGACGCAGTCGATACCCCTCGCCCGCAGATAGTCGACGGAGCGCCCCAGCTGCAGGCTTTTACCCGATCCCTCCACTCCCTCAAACGTTATAAACACCGAGGATCCTTGCCAGCTTTACAGAAGGCCGTTAGAATTGCAGTGAATTCGCGCCATGGAGCCGGCTCGGTCCCATAGCATATTCCAGAGTAGCAAAGGGACATCGGCAACTCAACGCGAATCATCGCGGTTTCCGCAAAATCCGGACTCGCGATTGCACGATGCCAACCGGGAGATTTCCGCCCCGTGGACGATATCGCCGTAAACATCCGGGAGGTCCGGGAAAGAATGGCGAAGGCCGCGGCCGCATGCGGCCGCGACCCGCAGGAGATCACCCTGCTCCCAGTATCCAAGACGTTCCCCGTGGAATCCATTTCAAGGGCGGTTGCGGCCGGGATCCGTCAGTTCGGAGAAAACCGGGTCCAGGAAGCCGAAGCCAAAATTCTCCATTTCAGGGGCGTCGACGATCTGGAGTGGCACCTGGTCGGACACCTGCAATCCAATAAGACACGCCGCGCCGCCGAGCTGTTCGACGTGATTCACTCCATCGACAGCGCCAGAGTGGCCGTCCGGCTCGATCAGGCCGCGAAGGAAAACAGGAAGATCCTTTCCGTCCTGCTGCAGGTCGACCTGGGGTCGGAGGAGACCAAATTCGGCGTACCGCCCGACAAGATCCGGGACCTGGTCGACGCGGTGTCGGGTCTGAAGCAACTGCGTCTCGACGGACTGATGACAATCCCTCCGTTTTTCGAAAACCCGCAGGAGACACGCCCCTATTTCGCCCGGTTGCGCCGACTGAGCGAGTCCCTGGAGAGCGAGAGGCCCCGCTGCCTCGGGCGGCGGCATCTGTCGATGGGCATGAGCCATGATTTCGAGGCGGCCATCATGGAGGGGGCGACGATAATCAGGGTCGGCACGGCGATTTTCGGGGCGCGTCGGTATGCCTGAAACGCAATTGCAGGTGCGGGAGACAGCGGAGGGGCTGGAAGTCCGCGTCCATGTCCAGCCACGCGCCGGCCGGCGCGGGATCGCGGGCGTATTCAACGGCGCGCTCAAAGTCAAGGTGACCGCGCCGCCCGTGGACGACGCCGCAAACCGCGCGGTTGTGGAGCTTTTTGCGGATCTGCTGGGCATTCCCAAATCCGCCTGCAGGATTCTCTATGGGGAAAAATCACGGGATAAAACTCTGCTTATCCGCGGCATTTCCATTCAGGATTTTCTCAAGCGAACCCATGCCCTGTGAGATTTTGGTCCCGGGACTCGGAGATAGAGGCCGAATAAGCATGAGGGTATGTGGAAAACCTGTGAAAAAGCTGTGGAACGAGTACCCTTTATTTATTGCCGCAAAATGATTTAAAGCGCTTTTTCACAAGAGCCCCCGCCCTGTGGAAAACGTGCGTGGGAGGAGGCGTTGGTTTAACAGAAGCCGGAGTGCGTCTTCTCCCCCCGCTCTTACGCAACCGGGAAGAAAGGCACGCGAAGCACCCGGTCAAGGAGCTTCGCCCCCTGAAATCCCCGCAAAGTGCCGGGGCCCCGGAGCATCGGGTGGGTCCTGCAGGCTGGAAGATCTCAAATCCCCAATATTTTTCCCCCGGGTGAAAATGCCGCACCGTACGCACTTCGACATTCGGAGTTCGACATTCTGCGGTTCAGAAGGCTTATGAATCAAGAATAGCGCCGGACGCGGTCCCGCCTCCTTGAGTCGCCGGCAACCTCAAGGCAGGCGGCTTTGCCTGTGGACGCCTAATCCGGAAGCAGGCGGACCACGACGACGGTCACGTTGTCCGGCCCGCCGCCGGAGTTCGCCGCCGAAACGAGCATGTCGCTTATATCCTGAGGGCTTTGGGTCTTGATCGAAAGTATTTCCAGAATCTCACGGTCGGTGAGGACGTCGGTCAGACCGTCCGAGCAGACGAGGTAAATGTCCCCTTCCTTCGCGTCGCCGGCCTGCAGGTCCGCCTCCACTTCGGAGTGGGTGCCGATGGAACGGGTAATCAGATTCTTTTGCGGATGCCGGGAGATATCGTCCTTCGAAATAACGCCGCTTTCGAACAGCGGCCAGACAAGGGAATGATCCTGCGTCAGCTGGCGAAGGACCCCGTCCCTGAGGAGGTACGCCCGAGAATCCCCAACCTGGGCGACAAAGTAGCGCCCGCCGCGGAAAGCCAGCACGGTCAGCGTGCTGCCCATGCCGCGGCATTCGGGCTGCACCCTCTGTGTTTCAAAAACACGGGCGTTGGCCAGCTTCACCGCGATCTGCAGGAGGGCGTCCATCTCGTCGTGGTTCCCGGCGCCGCCCGACACCACTTCCTCCACGGTCGAGGCGGTGATTCTGCTCGCGATTTCCCCGGCGGCGTGTCCGCCCATTCCGTCGGCAACGATGAAAAAGCCTCCGGTGCCGTCGGCGACACAGGCGTCTTCGTTCGATGTCCGAACCCTTCCCTGATCGCTGCGAATTCCGTATTCGATACGCACTTTGCGGCTCCAAAACGCAATGGGGCTGGAATAAGCGTCCCGGGGCCGTCCTGGAAGGAAAAGAACCCCTCCCGGCCCCTAAGGACTGAATTATGTTACTCCGCCGCCTTCATCTTCCAGACCATTAATTGTATTCCGTCGGCCCGGATCCTCCGCAGCGCCGGGCTTTGATATCCGGATGCAGCGGCTCCAGCCTATGTTATCATTTATGTTTTAGGTTCTTTCGAGGAAATTCATGAAGCTTGACCCGCAATCTTGCCGCCGGTTCCGGATCCTTTGTCTCGTGATGTCCATTCTGGGGCCGGCCCTCGGGGTTTTCGCCGGCGTCTCGCGCTCCATCCAGGAAGAGTACAAGCGGGACTATGAAAACAAGGCTTTGTTCCTGAAAACCCCCATCTACTCGGAAAAGCAGCGCGTTTACATCACGGGTCAGTCCTTCAGGACCGAGCGGGGGAGCGGCCCGCCCCGCTTCAAGGTGGGGGACCAGCTCCGCGTCCTGCTCGTCGATTTCGGCGGGGACGAAATAAGGTTCAGGATGAGCGGCATTGAAACAGCCGGCCTGGTGGAGCTCGGCTTCAAGTTCGACGCCGAACTCCAGGAGAATTTCCCGAACAAGGATGTCTTCGACCGGGCGCTCCGGTCCACTTTCACCGAAGGTCTGAGATACACGGATATTGAAGACGCCAAACAGGCCTTTGTGGTGGAGCAGTTCGAGCGGTCGGTGAGCGAGATCGCGGGCTCGGCCTCGGTCAGCCGTGAAACGGTCCTGAAAAGCCTCGCGCCGCACGTCCCGGCCTACCAGGAAGCGCAGCGCGAGATCGAAAACCTGAGGGGCAGGCTCCAGGACGTCTCCGCGCAGCTCGCCCAGTCGCAGGCCGAAAACCGGAAACGGGAATCGGAGCTGAAGGCGCTGCAGGCGGAATTCTCGCGCTTGAAGAGTGCGCACGCGGCGCTGCAGGAAAAGATGGAGAATTCGGCGCTGCAGGTATCCAGACTGGGCGAGGAGCTTCGCGACGCCAGAGGAACCGCGCAAGGTTATCAGAAGGAACTGGCCAGTCTTCAGAGATCCCTGAACCTGAAGGTGGACCCGGCGCGCGATCTTTCCGCGCAAATCGCGGACCTCGGTCTGGCGACGCGCAAGCTGCAGAAGGATAATGAGGGCCTCAAAGCCCAGCTCGAGTCGCTGCAGAACGGCTTTGACGCCCAGAGGACGGCTCAGGAGCGTCTCGTCAAGGAAAATGAGGGGCTGAAATCCGCCAACCGCCAGATGCAAAGCACGATCCAGGCTCTGACCTCCAAGGAGGACTCGCTCGCCCGGCAATATCTCGATTTACGGAACACGAAAGAGAAGCTCGATCTCTTCGCCCGGACGGTGCGGGCCCTGCGCACGCGCGTCACGCAGGAGACGACCGCAAGGGGATTCCGCCGAGGCAAAGCCGAGGTGTACCTCGGGAACATTCCCCTGGGCTCCCTGGACTGGAGCCTGCCCGTTTTCCTGAATCACAACGCAACCGCCGGCGGCGAGGCGGTTTTTTCGGCCGAATCGATCGACTACGTGCGCCTCGCGCCGGAGGAGAGGCAGGTCCTGCGTTCCCTCGGAGACCGTCTGAAAATGCGGCTGGAACTGTTCTCCGACACGGCCACGGTAAGCGCGACCCCGGTCCTGAAGGAACCCGTTCAGGAAATCGGAGAACGCGACCGCCGCGCCTGGAAGTGGGACATCCACAATCGCGGGACCCAGAACGCCCGGCTGGTCCTCACCGCCCGGCTGGTCAACGCGAACTCCGACGAAATTCCATTGCTGCAACAGCATCATGCCGTCGCGTCCTCGAACATCGTTCGCCGGGCGCGAGGCTACCTCCAGCCCATCCCTCTGGCTGTGGGGATAATCCTCGGCTTCCTCCTGTTCGGCATCGCCGGGATATTCCGCCGCGCCAGGAGAGAACGCGGCGCCGCAAAACAGGATGCCGGCGGCCGACCCGATCCCCGCGGTCCCATGGGGCGGAAGCAGCTGTGAACCTCGAATTCCACAAAGAAAGAACCGTTCGTCCAATGCGCGGTTATTCCGGCAATCACCTGCCGGCCGGGAGGAATCCGCCGTTGGCGGTCCGGGCGGAACGAACGGCCGCGCCCTTTGCCTTTCGGCGCGGAGGAATCACTCGGGCCGGCCGGGCTGCATCCTGCCGGTGGACAGCCCCCAGGCCCGCACGCGGGCCGCGTCGCCGGCATTGAGAAAGCGGAAGTTGTACCTCTTGTTGTTGCGCGTTCGTATCGACAGCTCGCCCCCCTCGATCACAAAGGAGCGCAATTCCCGGTAGGACTCATAGAAGCTGTGATCCGTCTCGGCCGTCCTGTACTCGATGCCCTCGTCGCTCAAATAGAGATTCCCCCTGCAGCTGGAAAAGGCATGCCGATGTTCCACCGCGATGGGCGTCTGGACCAGGGCGCCGGCCTGAGCCCGGTCCCGCAGGTCCTGGATCATCGCCTGAATCCGCTCGGGTCCGTATCTTTCGGCCCCGCCGAGCTCCTTCGCCTTTTGAAGATGTTCCTCCGCCTGCTTGAGATTCCCCCGATGGTAATCGTAGAGCAGTCCCAGGTTCAGGTGCGCGAGCGTGTGGTTGGGATTGATGGAAAGGCATTTTTCGAAATGGAGGATGGCGGTGTCCAGCTGCTTCTGATCCTGGTAGTTGGCGCCCAGGTAGAAATACGCCTCGTCGCTGTTGGGTTCAAGCTTCAGGTACTCCTGCCATTCGGAGATGGATTTCTGATACAGCCCCGCGCGATAGGAGCCGATCGCGGCCTGCCGCAACGCCGAGATTCTCTGCCTCGACTGCTGTTCCTCCACCGTCCGCTGGAGCCGCTGTTGTTCCAGCTGAGCCGTCTCCGCGATTCTGGATTCAACGAACGCCATCCTCGCCTTGCTGTAGCTGTCTTCGGGGAAGTACTGCAGCAGGAGCCTGAAATCATTCCGGGCGCCGCTCCAGTCGGAGGCCGCGATCTTGGTGTCGCCGCGGTTTTGAAGCAGCTCTTTGAGATGGGCTATAGCCTGCCTCGCGTAGATGTTGTTGCCGTCCAGGCGCTGGATGCTCCGGATGGCTTCATACGCGTTGTCTTTTTCCGGAGGCAGCAGGCTCCCCACTTTGATCGCGGCCTCGGCCTTCGTGATCCATTCCTGGATCTGCTTTTCCCGGTCCTTGACGCTCTGGTCGATTTTGACCGCGACATCCGCAAGGCGTTCTCCGACGGAAGCATCGTCGGGATAGACCAGGGCGAGGTTCTTGTACTGCTTCTCGGACTCCAGCCAGTCCTCGCGGGCGTAGGCCGATTCCGCCAGCCTCCGGAACGTCTCGGCAAGTTTCGCCTTCGCCTCCGTCGCGTAGCTGTTGGCGGGATCGATGGAGAGGATCCTGTCGGCGAAAAAGAGCACGTTGTAATCCTCGGGAGGAGGAAGCAGGATATTCTCCTTCCGGGCGTTTTCCAGCTTTCGGCGCAACGCTTCCACTTCCGCCAGCTGTTCGTTGGTCAATTGCGGCACGATCGGCTCCAGGTTCCAGTGGAGATTCTCCGTGGAATAGGGCATGACCGCCACCTGCTGGACGACATCCTTGTAGCCTTCCTTGGCGCCTCGCACCGTGTGCGCGCCGCTGCGCAGACCCTGAAGAGTGAGGGGGGACGTGCCCCGCATCCGGCCGTCCACCCAGATGGCGGCGCCCGGAGGCGTCGTCTTGACGACCAGCCCGCCGTATTTCGGCTTCCAGTACTGGTAAAAGAAGACGGCGGTAAAAGCGAGGATGAAGCTGAGGACGAGAACGGCGAAGCCGAGGATCAGGGTTCTAACGCGGATTTGCGCGGGCTCACGCCTTTGGGCCTGCGAAGCGTCGGCGGGCTCGCCTCCATCCAGCGGCGAACCGTCCACGGGGCAATAGAGATAGGTCTCGGGATAGGAATTCCGGCACCGTGGACACTCTTTCATCAGAGATTCACCTCAGCCTGGTTGAGCCCCTCCCGCCGGCGCGCCGCCCCCGGCCGCAAAGTCCGCGCATTTCCCGCAAATCCCTGCGTTCCGCTTTGAAAGCCCTATCGACCTGAGGCCGCCCGGCGGAGCTTCCGGGAGGCGCCCGCCGACGGGGGGCCGCTGAAGCGCGAGCCGGGCGGCCTGCGTCTTAAGGCATGGCGAACCTGGAGCGGGGCAGGAACTCGCCGCTTCCGGCGCGGCTCAGGACCCTGCCCTCGCGGGCGATCACCCTCCCCTTCTGCAGGACGAGCCACGTCGAGCCCCGCACCCTGATGCCCTCGTACGGCGTGTAATCCGAGCGGGACAGGCTCATGGATTTCGAGAGCGTGATCTCAGCCCTGGGATCAAAGATGACCATGTCGGCGTCACTCCCCACCGCCAGCGTCCCCTTCCTTGGGAAAAGCCCGAAAAGCTTGGCCGGGGTCGTGCATGCCAGGTCCACGAGCCGATTGGGCGACAGCTTCCCGCTTTGGATCCCGGCCGAGAAGAGCACGCCCAGCCGCTCCTGGATGCCGGGAAAGCCGCGCGGCGCCAGGGTGAAATTATCCCGGCCCAGGTCCTTCTGTCCCGCGTAATTGAAAGCCCAGTGATCGCTGCCGATCATATGGATGTCGCCGGCGGCGATCGCCTTCCAGAGGATTTCCTCATGCCATGCGGGGCGCAGGGGAGGCGCGCAGTAGTATTTGATCCCTTCCGGCTCCTCGTAGCGGTCGCTCCGCATCACGAGATAATGCGCGCAGGTTTCCGCGTAGACCACCTGTCCGCGGTCCCTGGCCGCCTTGACTTTTTCCACCGCGTGGGCGGACGAGAGACTCGTCAGGCACATCGGGGATTTCGCCATATCCGCCATGCTGATGGCGCGGGCCGTCGCCTGCGCCTCCACTTCCGGCGGCCGGGCTGCGGGGATATGCCTGGCCGCCGTCTTCCCTTCGGCGGCGAGCCGCCGCTCGAACAGATCGATGACCTCCCCGTTTTCCGCGTGGATGCAGGGGAGCGCGCCGGCGCCGCTTGCGCGCTGAAGGAATTCCAGAAGTTCGGCATCATTGATGTGCCGCTTCCCGCATCCGTCGAGCCTCAGGTGGAAACTGCTCACCCCCGCCTCGACCATGGCGGGAATCTCCCGCAGCAGGCCTTCGTTCACTTCGCTCAGGGCGATATGGAAACCATAGTCCACGATGGCCCGCGGCGCGGCCTTGGACTTCCACTCCTCGAGCGTTTGGGCCAGGGTCGCTCCCGGCGCCTGTTCCGCGAAATCGATGACGGTCGTGGTCCCGCCTGCGGCCGCCGCGGCCGTGGCCGTCTCGAAATCGTCCACGGTCGTCATTCCATCCGACTGCGTATCGATATGGGTGTGCATGTCCACGGCGCCGGGCAGAATCCATTTGTCCGCGGCGTCGATGATCTCGCTGGCTATCTTCGAGATCTCCCTGCCGATTTCCGATATGACGCCGTTCTTCACCAGAAGATCCGCCTTGTACGTGTCCGTGGCCGTGATGATGGTTCCGTTCTTGATCAATGTCGTCATAAGCTCTCCCGCATGATGTTTCCGAGGGACGCCGGGAAAGGGTCCGTCCTTCCGTTTCCCCGACGCGCCGCGGGCCTCCCGCGGCCCTGCGCGCGGCTCGGGGATTCTTCGGCCTCATGAAGCGCCCCTCGCTCCGGACGCGAGCCAATGCGCCGATTATACCAGAGCCGGACGCCGCTGTCTCTGCGGGCTCCGGGCCGCGGCGGGGATTTTATGCGCGCCGGGAGCGGGAATCCAGGGCTTTCCGGCCCGCGCGGATCGCGCGGCCTCGGGCGGCTCACCGTTCGAACACGCGGCTGAAAACGGCGTCGACGTTGCGCAGCTGAAGTTCCGGGTTCACCACGGAGCGGATCTCGTCGCGGGACAGGACCTTTGTAATGTCGGGGTCCTCGAGCAGGATCTCGATAAAGTCCCTGTCCTCGTCCCACACCTTCATGGAACAGCGCTGGACCCAGCGATAGGCCTCCTCCCGCGAGACTCCCCTGCGCGTAAGGTCCAGCAGCAGCTGCCCGGAGTAGGCCAGGCCCCGGGTCTGCTGGATGTTCCGGAGCATCCGTTCCGGATAGACGACCATGGCCCCGATGATGCGCGTCATCGAGCGCAACATATAGGCGAGGACGGAGGTCGCGTCCGGCAGGATGACCCTTTCGGCCGAGGAGTGGGAAATATCGCGCTCGTGCCAGAGCGCGACATTCTCAAGGGCGGCGACCGCGTATCCCCGAAGCAGACGCGACAGGCCGGACACCTGCTCGCATTTCACCGGGTTCCTCTTGTGAGGCATGGCGGACGACCCCTTCTGACCCGCAGCGAACGGTTCTTCCACTTCCCGGACTTCGGTCCTCTGAAGATGGCGTATTTCGGTCGCGAACTTGTCGAGGGAACTCCCGATCACGGCGAGGGTGCACAGGTATTCCGCGTGCCGGTCCCGCTGCAGCGTCTGGGTGGACACGGGCGCGGCCTTCAACCCCAGACGCTCGCAGACGCGCGCCTCCACGTCCGGGTCGAGGTGGGCGAAGGTTCCGACGGCGCCGGATATCTTGCCGACCGACACGGTCTCCGCCGCGCGCAGCATCCGCTCGCGGTTGCGCCGCATCTCGTCGTACCAAACGGCAAGCTTCAGGCCGAAGGTGGTCACCTCGGCGTGCACCCCGTGAGTGCGGCCCATGATCAGGGTCTTGCGGTGCTCGCGCGCCCGGTCTCCCAGGACCATCCTGAGCTCGTCGATCGCGGCGATGATTTTTTCGCTGGCCTGCTTCAGCTGGAGGCCGCGCGCCGTGTCGATCACGTCGGTCGACGTGAGCCCCCAATGGATATAGCGGGCCTCGGGCCCGACGAATTCGGCGACGCTGGTCGTGAAAGCGATCAGGTCGTGGTGCGTCGTCTTCTCGATCTCCTTGATTCTCGCGACGGAAAAAGCGGCCTTCCTTTCGATCGTCTCCATCGCGTCCCCCGGGATCCAGCCTTTCTCGGCCAGAACCCGGCATACCTCCAGCTCGACCCGGAGCCAGGTCCGGAACATGTTCTCCTCGGACCAGATCTCCGCGAAATCTTCAGGCATGTACCGATCAATCATGGCGTACCGTCCCCAGTCTCCGGTGAATCCAATTCAAGAGCCTGTTTCAATAGCGGTAGGTCCTGCTGACCCGGTCCTGCCCGGCCAGCTCCAGCCGCGTCTGGCAGGCCAGCAGGCTCGACCGTTCCTCGAGAGCCCTCTGCGCGGACAGCAGGGCGAGCTCCGGCAGATTGTTTTTCCGGCTGAGGTGGGCCAGGACCACGTGCGCGGCGCGCCCGTCGAAATCCTTCGCGAGGTATTGCGCCACGGCATCGTTGGAAAGATGGCCCCGCCGGCTCATGACGCGCTGCTTCAGCGCCCAGGGATAGGGGCCCACCTTGAGCATCCGGACGTCGTGGTTGGATTCCAGGATGATGCCGTCACAGCCCTTCAGCCGCTCGACGACAAGATTGGATACATAGCCCAGATCCATGACGATGCCGATTTTCACCCCGTCCTTCTCGATCAGGAAGGCGAGCGGATCGATGGCGTCATGAGGCACCGAGAAGCTGGTGAAACGAAAGCCGTGCACTTCGAAGCACTCGCCGGAGCCGATCTTCCGGTGCCTGCGCGCGTCCAGAGACATCCCGAAACCGGCCCAGGCGGATTCCGTCATGAAAACCGGGATGTCCAGATCCTTCGCGAACGGCCCGACGCCGCGGCAGTGATCGCCGTGCTCGTGGGACACGACGATGGCCGAAACCTGATGCGGCTCAAGCCCGCATTCCCTCAGCCGCCGCGCGGTCTCGCGGCCGCTCAGTCCGACGTCCACCAGGATGTGCGTCGACCCGTCGCTCACCAGCGTGGTGTTGCCCGAACTGCCGCTTCCCAGCAGAGTAAAACTGAGTCCCATGGATCACAGTCCCGTCTTCACCGAGTCCGGGCCCAGGCCGTCCGGACTTCCGAGCGCCGCCAGGGCCAGATGGGAACCATCAAATAATCCATTGGCGAGGCGCCGGATGTCCCGCGCCGTCACGCGCTCCACGGCCCTGAGGATTTCCTCCAGCCTGTAAAAGCGCCCGAAGTAGATCAGTTGCTGCGCAAGATGCGTCATGCGGCTGCTGGAGCTTTCGAGGCTCAGCATCAAGGAGCCCTTGATGCTCTCCTTGGCCCTTTTCAGTTCCCGGTGCGGCACGAGCTCCTCGCGCAGTCTCCGGAATTCCCTCAGCGTCAGGTCCACCACCTGCGCGGCCTTTTCGGGGGCCGTCCCGGCGTACACCATCAGGGAACCCGCGTCGCGATAAAGGTTCAGCATCGAAAAAATCGAATAGACGAGGCCGCGCTTCTCGCGGATGTTCTGAAAGAGCCTGGAGCTCAGGCCGCCGCCGAGGATGCTGCTCAGGAGATGGCAGCAGTAGCGGTCCTCCGACGTGATGGGGGGGGAGACAGTCCCCAGGCAAAGGTGCGTTTGTTCCAGCTGGTCCTTCCGGCGCACGACAAGGCCGGCGTGCGCCCGGGGCGGCGGGCCCGGATCCGCCGCATCGCCCGGCTGCAGCGCCGAGAAATAGCGTTCGGCCAGCTCCTGCACCTCCCGGTGACGGATGTTGCCGGCGACCGCCACAATCATGTTTCCGGCGTTGTAGTTTTTTCTGAAGAACTCCAGGACGTCGCGGCGGCTGATCCGACCGACGGTCTTTTTCGTCCCTGAAATGGGGCGGCCCAGCGGGTGGCCCTTCCAGAACTTCTCGAGGTAAATGTCGAGGATCAGCTCCTGAGGCGAGTCCTCCACCATGCGGATCTCTTCAAAAATCACCTCCCGCTCGCGTTTCATCTCGACAGGCGGGAACGCGGGATTCAAAACGATGTCGGACAGGAGTTCAAAAGCAAACGGGAGATGCTCATCCAGAACCTTGGCGTAAAAGCCCACGTACTCCTTTTCGGTGAAGGCGTTGAGCTGTCCGCCCACCGAATCGATGGCCTCGGCGATATCCTTGGCCGAACGCTTCCGCGTGCCCTTGAAAAGCAGGTGCTCGATAAAGTGGGACAGGCCCGTCTTGTCGGCCTCCTCGACGCGCGAACCGCATTTTACCCAGACTCCCAGCGACACGGAACGCAGATGCGGCATAACCTCGGAAGCGATCGTGAGGCCGTTCTTCAGTACCTTTTTGCGGACATCCATGGGCTTATCGGGGCGCGGCCATTGTGCCAGCCGTATTACTACCACAGAGTATCCCATGCCAGGAAGACTCAAACGCAAAATCTTTGCCCGCGTTCGAATTCCTGTACTCGAAGACTCCCCCGGGGAAATGGTATTGTTGCAGCAGCGGATGCAGACGGAGCCATGGAAGCCGTGAACCTGGTCGGGGCGTGTCTGGAGGAGATCGAGGAGGCGGTGCGCCGCCTGGGGGAGCCCGTCTACCGGGCGCGCCAGATTTACGCCGGCATCTACCGGCGGAGGCTCCGCCGCTGGGACGAGTTCTCCGATCTTGGGAAAGAGTTCCGCCGGAAACTTGCCGGGCGGTTCGTCCTGGAATACCCTCCCGTGCGCAAGGTCTTCGTCTCGCGGGACGGAACGCGCCGCTATCTGTTCGAGATCGACGGCGGACATAAGATCGAATCGGTTTTCATACCCGAAGAAAGGCGCGACACGGTCTGCGTCTCCACGCAGGTCGGATGCGCGGTCGGCTGCCTTTTCTGCGCGACCGGCAGGCTGCCCCTGAGGCGCAATCTGTCCGCAGGCGAGATTGTGGGACAGGTTCTGTCCCTGTCGGCGGACAGGGGGTCGGCCGCCCGGCGCCTGAACATCGTGATGATGGGAATGGGCGAGCCGCTCTACAACTACGACAACGTGATGAGGGCGATACGCCTGATGACGGACTCCCGCGGCATGTCCGTCTCGCCGCGGCGCGTGACCCTGTCCACTTCGGGCGTTGTCCCCGGCATCCGGAAGCTTTCGATGGAGCCCGTGATCCCCAACCTTGCCATTTCACTCAACGCCGCAACCGATGAGGTGCGCGACCGGATCATGCCGATCAATAAAAGGTGGAACCTCGAGGCCTTGCTGGACGCCTGCCGCGCCTTCCCTATGGACCGGAGACGGCGCATCACCTTCGAATATGTTCTGATAGAAGCAATCAACGATACGCCGGAGGACGCCCGGCGGCTGGCCAGCCTTCTGCGCGGGCTGAAGAAGAAGATCAACCTGATCCCGCTGAACCCGGACCCCTGGATCTCGCTGAAAACGCCGGATCCGGAACGGGTGCTGGAGTTCGAGAAGATCCTCGCGTCGCAACACATTACCGTCAGCATCCGCCGTCCGCGCGGCGACGACATCTCGGCTGCGTGCGGGACACTGGCGGGCCGGGAGGCGGCTCAAGGCGAAAGCCTGCCGATGACGGCCATCATCCGTCCCGAGCGCTCCCCCTCCGCGCGATAGGAAAAGAACTCCTGCGGATTGCACCGCGTGCACAGGCCCAGATCGTGCCGGTGCTGCGGGGCGACGCCGGAATCGTCCAGATCCCTCTCGAGCGC
The DNA here is from genome assembly GCA_964481255.1 of uncultured Acidobacteriota bacterium. Taxonomy (GTDB): domain Bacteria; phylum Acidobacteriota; class UBA6911; order UBA6911; family UBA6911; genus UBA6911. The sequence goes on from CAYZTZ010000005.1 coordinate 22,374, forward strand.
TCCGCCGAGGTCCAGCAGGTATTTCCCGGGGGCCGCCGCGGGACGGCTCAGGCGGCATCCCGGGAACTCTTTCTCGAAGAGTTCGGCCACTTCGGGCCCGACCTCGCAGCAACAGGCCCTTATTCCCGGACCCACGGCGACGAGCAGATTCGACGGATCCGCGCCGAAAGTTCTCTGCATTTCCCGCACGGCCTCGCGGAGAACCCGGGCCAGAGTCCCCCTCCAGCCGGCGTGAACCGCCGCTATCGCCCTGGTCGCCGGATCCGCGATCAGGACCGGCAGACAATCGGCGACCTGCACCGCCAGGGCTATGCCGGGCAGACGGCAGATCAGGGCGTCGCCTTCCGGCGGGTTCCATTCCGCGGGCCTATCCTTTATGATATGGACACGATTGGAATGAACCTGACGCAAGACGGCAAGATGCGCCTCCATGAGACGGAGCGCGCGCAGGAAGCGGCGCCGGTTCGCATCGACCCGTTCCGGCGGGTCCCAGGACACATAGCCGAGGTTCAGGGAACTCCCGGCGGCGTCGGGCGTTCCGCCCCGGCGGGTCGAGAAGCCATGACAAAGGTTCGGCAGCTCTTCCAGCGCCCGGCAGCTGTAATACGCCGTCTCTCCTGCTTGGCGAAGAACGAACGCACCGTTTCGCATAAATGGAATATTGAAAAGTCGCGCCGCCTTCTGTCAACCTGCTTTCGGAGCCTCCAATGATCATCGGCACGGGCATTGATGTGGTGGATATCGCGCGGTTCCGCAGCGTCATGGACAGGCTGAAGGACCGTTTCGTCTTGAAGGTTTTCGCGCCCGCGGAAAGAGACTTCTGCCTCGGCCACCGGGACCCGGTTCCGCATTTCGCGGCGCGTTTCGCGGCGAAAGAGGCCCTGTTCAAGGCTCTCGGCACCGGCTGGACCCAGGGGGTGACCTGGCTGGACGCGGAAGTTCGCAGGGAAAGGGCCGGGGCTCCGGTTCTTTTGCTGCACGGGGAGGCGGAAAGACTCAGCCTGGGCAAGGGAACCACCCGGGTGCACCTCAGCCTTTCGCACACCAGCCAGTGGGCCGTCGCAACGGTAATTCTGGAGAAGTAGTCTTGGCCGGGGACGCCGTCTTTTGCGGGAGCCTGCCCTCCCGCTCCTCGCCGCCGCCCTTGCCCGGGGAGGCCGGGACCTCCGCACGGAACATGGCGGCGCCGGATCCGCGGGCCGGCGGAAGCGGCGACGCCCCCGCGAGTGTTTGGATTGAAACTTGCTGATTTTCGGATAAGCTATCCACTCAGGGAGTCCGGGGGCTAGATCCGCCGAAGCCCGAAAGATCCCTCGGCCCGATAGATTCGCACGGGGAGCTTCCGGGATCGAAGAGGGCGCGGTTCTCCCGAGGGCGGTCTTTCGCGGGCTTTGGATCATTCGAGAGTCCTTATGGCAAAACCTCACAGGAAATCCGTGCTTGCAGGGGCGGCCGTCGCTCTGTTTCTCTTCATGGGATGGGCGGACGCGAAAACGCGCATGGCGGAGTTTACGGCTTTTTCCCTGTCCATAGCGGAGGACCAGGGCGCCGGTGAATTCGAGAGTTTGCTCCAGGCGCTTCAGGGAAGCGACTCCTATGAGAGACATCGCGCCGCGATCGGCCTCGGGAGATCCGGAAACCCCAGGGCCGTGGATCCGCTCATCCGAGCTCTCGCCGACCAGGATCCTTTCGTTCGCAGTTTCGCGGCGACGGCCCTGGGGAATCTCGGAGACCGCAGGGCGGTGCCGTCTCTTATAAAGGCGCTGGCCGACCGGGAGATGATCGTGCGGCGCGCCGCCGTCGCGGCGCTGGGCGGCCTTAAAGATAAGGACGCCGTCGAGCCGCTGATTCAGAAACTGGACGATGAAAGCCCCCTGGTGCAGCGCGCCGCGGCGGAGGCTCTGGGCGACCTTGGAGACCCGAGGGCGGTGCCTGCTCTTCTGAAGGCCTTGAAGAGCGGCGATATTTACATCAGGAACGGCGCTTCGCTCGCGCTTGCCAGAATCGGCGAAGCGGGAATCCCCAAGCTCGTGGAAGCGCTCGCAGACTGGACGGCGGGCCCCGGAGCCGCGGATGCTTTGAAAAGCCTGAAATGGCAGCCTGCCTCCCAGGAAGAGAGAGTCCGGTTCGATGTCGCCGGGAGAGACATCCGGGCCCTGCTGCAGACTTGGGACGCTGCCCGGAAAGTGCTGCTGTCCGACGCCGAGAGCGGCGAGGAACGGCGGGCCGAAAATGCCGTTTATGCCCTTATCGGAATCGGGCAGGAGGAAACCCTGGACGCGCTGGAAAGGATCCTGCAGGCAAAAGGCTCCGTGAAAATCGCGGCGGCGTTTCTTCAATCCGGCAACGAACGCCTGTCGAAAGCCGCGGAGGCCTGGGCGAAGGAACAGGGAAAGGAAATCAAGCCCGAAAGCAACCCCGAACGGGTCCTCTGGGCGGGCTGGAAAACTTCCGCGGGATCTTAGGGAGGGCCGCGAAAGCCCCTGCGATGCCGTTTAATCCCCTGCCTTCGGCGGCGTCGGTTTTTCACCCCCTGCGGACCGGATCACCAGATCAAAAGGTTTGCTGGCCTCGCCGAAATAGACGCTGACGTGCGGGAAAGGGATCTCGATTCCCCGGCTGTCGAAGGTGTTTTTGATGCGGCGGCGCAGCTCGCGCCCCACCATCCATTGCTTTTGAGGCGCCGTCTTGATACGGATCTTGATGGTCACCCGGGAATCGCCGAAGTCGTCGATTCCCATAATCTCCAGAGGCGCCAGAATATGCGGGCTGAAATCCGCATCCCCGGCAAGCTCCTCTCCAATGGACCGCAACACTTCCATGACCCCGTCTACGTTCTCCTTATATGCGACCGCGACATTGATGAGGGCATAGGAGAAATCCTTTGTCAAATTGGATACCTGTTTGATTTCACCGTTGGGGAAAATGTGAACCACGCCTTCCAGGTCGCGCAAGACCGTCGTCCGCAGCTTGATGGCTTCCACAAGCCCTCCGACTCCATTGATTCTTACGACGTCGCCCACCCGGAGCTGGTCTTCCAGGATCAGGAAGAATCCGCTGATGACGTCGCGCACGAGGTTTTGGGCCCCAAATCCGACGGCCAGTCCGGCGATGCCGGCGCCGGTTATGATCGGCATGATATTCATGCCGAATTCGCTGAGGATCATCATGACGGCGACGCCGATTATCAGAACAAATCCAACGCTGTTGATGATCTTCCCCAGAGTCTTCGCCCGCTTCTCGGCTTCGGACAGGCTTGTCTGATCCTCGTCCTCGACAAGGTGCTCCATGTGAGCGACCGCCAGTTTGAGGATTTTCAGCAGCACCAGCGCGCCCACCACAATGCCGACGATGCGGACAATCCGTATCCCTTCGCCTGTCAGGTCGATGTGGAGGACCTTCAGAATCAGAGCCGCCGCAAACAGCGCCAAAAAGACGTTGGAGAGCGTCCGCAGCGGCGATAGAAATCGCTGAAGGTTCTCCCGGCGGGTTTGAAGGATTCCGAGAATGGACGATATCAGCTTCGCCGAATAGAGGGTCGTCAGAAGGACGGCGGCGGCAATAATGCCCTTCCGGATACCCCGGACAGCGCCGGCAGGAACGGGCAGCAGGGAGCTGAGGAAATACAAAACGGCCGCCAGAAGCAGCGGTGTCACCAGGCTTTCCAGATAGCCGATGAACCGATCGTCAATCCGGCTTTCGGTGCGCTTCGCCCATTTCCGCAGGTAAAAGTGGATCACAATCTTGACCATTCCGCCTGCGGTCAGCGCGACAACGGGATAGACCACATACCGGGCCTCAAATCCGAACAGTTCCGTGAGTCTTTCCATCCTTTCTCCTTTATCCGGAAAAGAGAGTATGACGTTGCTGCAATCCTGGCAACAGGTTTAATCTCGCAGGACCTCCTCAGGACGGCGTCCTGCACCCAAGCCCAGGCCCGGCGAATGCTCCCACCGTCTACAGTCTTTTTCCCCGCAGAATCCCCCTCTCCGGGGATGCCTATAGCCGGCTGCTTTCTGCTAATAAGGGCCGAGGAGGTGCGCCATGTCCGATTTTTATCAGACGGGAATGGTCGCCACGCTGCATCGCTTGAAACAGGACGGCACCGCCAGGCTGGAGGAAGGGCTGAACGAAATATCGAGACGCACGGGAATAGCCCTCGTTCTGCCGGCGCTTTACCGGGAGTTCGAAACGCCTGCCATGGCGCGCATCGTGGAGGAACTGGCCCATGTCCGTTACATCCGCCGCATCGTGCTGGCCCTGGGGGGCGCCGACGAGGCGGAATACCGCAAGGCCAAGTCCTTTTTCAAGGGCCTGCGCTGCCCCCTCGCCATCGTCTGGATGAACAGCGAGCCGATACAGGCTTTGCTGAAGCTTCTGGAGGACACCGGGATCCCGGCGGGCACCGACGGCAAGGGGCGCAGCTGCTGGATGGCCTACGGATATATCCTTGCTCAGGGCGATTGCGACATCGTGGCCCTGCACGATTGCGATATCGTGAATTACGACCGGCGATTGCTCGCCCGGCTCGTCTACCCGGTGGCGCACCCCAACCTCGGCTTCGAGTTCTGCAAGGGATACTACGCGCGCGTCACGGACCGGATGCACGGACGCGTCACGCGCCTTTTCATGACTCCGTTGATCCGCGCAATGGAGAACATGGCGCCCTCCGCCCATTTCCTCCGGTTCGTGGACAGCTTCCGCTACCCGCTGGCGGGGGAATTCGCCATGCAGGTCAACCTGGCGCGTATCAACCGCATCCCGTGGGACTGGGGTCTGGAGGTCGGGGTCCTCGCCGAAGTGTACCGGAACTGCTCCCTGTCGCGCATCTGCCAGGTGGACCTGGCGGATAACTATGAGCACAAGCACCAGGAGCTGTCCCACGAGGACCCCTCGCGGGGACTGAGGCGCATGGCGTGCGATGTCGCCAAATCGCTCATGCGCACGCTCGCCGCGGAGGGAGTCATTTTCACGCAGGACCACTTCCGGAGCCTTGAAGTGCGCTACGTGCGCATGGCGGAAGACACCATCGACCGCTACTGCGCGGACGCGATGCTCAACGGCCTGGAATTCGACCGACACGCCGAGGAGCTCGCCGTCGCCACCTTCGCCCAGAGCCTCCACCAGGCGGCCCAGGAGTTCATCGAGAACCCTCTGGGCCTTCCGCTCATGCCCAGCTGGAACCGCGTCCTGGCGGCCGTTCCCGATTTCTTCAACCTCCTGTTCAACGCGGTGGAACCGGCCGCCGAACCGATCCCCAGGTTCGCCTTCTAAGGGTCCGTATATGAGCGAGGGCTTGTTTTCGCGCGAGGCCGAGAAAGCAACCGAGAAAATCGGCGCCGCCGACATCGTGGTCGGCGTCCCGAGTTACAACAACGGCCGAACCATCGGCCATGTGATCGCGGCGGCGCAGGCCGGCCTGGAAAAATATTTTCCGCAGTTCCGGAGCTTGATCCTCAACTCCGACGGCGGATCCAGCGACAACACGCGGGAAGCCGTCCTGCAGACCGGACTGGACAAGACGCGTCTTCTGCTTTTGACCACGCCCATGTACCCCGTGCACAGGCTCTCCTTCCCCTACCACGGAGTCCCGGGCAAGGGGAGCGCGTTCCGGCTGATCTTTCAGATCGCTCAAAGGCTCGGCGCGCGGGCCTGCGCGGTCGTGGACTCGGATCTGAGGTCGATCACGCCGGAGTGGATCGACCTGCTGCTGAGGCCCGTCCTCCACGCCGATTTCGATTTTGTGGGGCCCTATTACCACCGGCACAAATACGACGGGACCATTACCAACAGCATCGTGTACCCGCTGACGCGCTCTCTTTACGGACTGCGCCTGCGCCAGCCGATCGGGGGCGATTTCGGAATCTCCCGTCGGATACTGGAGCGTTATCTCGCCAGAAAGGACTGGGAAACGGACACGGCCCGATTCGGCATCGACATCTGGATGTCGACCATCGCGATGGCGGAGGGCTATCGGGTCTGTCAGAGCTTCCTCGGAGCCAAGCTGCACGACGCCAAGGATCCCGGCCTTCATCTGAGCGACATGCTGTATCAGGTCGTGGGCAGCGTGTTCCGGCTCATGCAGGAATACGAGCCGGTATGGAGCGCCGTCACGGGCAGCCGTGAGGTGGATTTGTTCGGTTTCCGATACGGAGTCGGCCTGGATCCTATCGAAGTCAACACAGAGCGCATGGTCGCGACGTTCCGGCGCGGCTGCGAGGAGCTGGGCGAAGTCTGGTCCGCGGCCCTCTCCCCGGAGACCTACGCGGCCGTCCTCAACATCGGATGCCGGAGCTCCGGCGCCGGCGGAACATTCAACATGGACGACGACCTGTGGTCCCGGGCGGTGCTCGATTTCGCCGTCGCCTATAAACGGCAGCCGGTGGAACGCGGCCATCTTCTGCGCGCTCTCACGCCCCTGTACCTGGCCCGCGTCGCGTCCTTCGTCCATCAGACGCGGGCCCTCGGCTCCGACGAAGTCGAGGAAAAAATCGAGCGTCTATGCTTGTCTTTCGAGCGGAAAAAACCGGATCTGATCCGGCGCTGGCGCAAAGAGCCGGATGCCGCGTCGCGGCCGCAGGCCGTCAGGCCTGATCGAGCAGCGGATCCGAAGCGGAGCATGGAGGTTTAAGCTTATGCTGGGTTTCCTGGAACAGATTTTAAAACAGGCGGTCGAGCGGGTTTCATCCGAGATCATGGCCTACGCGCCCGGTCTGCTGGCCGCTCTATTCATACTCCTGGTCGCCTATTTGATCGCCCGGTTGGCGCGCTGGTGCATCGTCAAGATATTCAAGGGAGTAACCCTCGACCGCTTTTTGCGGCTGACGGGGATCACGTCGATGATCGATCAGGCGGGCCGCCTGCAGACGACCACCATCGTGGCAAAATCGGTCTACTGGATTATCCTCATCGTGGGGATTCTTCTGGCGCTCGATTCCTTCAACTCCGACCTTTCCTCGCGCTTGACCGAAACCCTCGTTCTTCTGTTCCCCAAGCTGCTGGTCGCGGCGGCCATCATCGTCGTCGGGGCCTGGGTCGGCAAATACCTCGGACGGACCATCCTGATCTGGGCGGTCAATGAAGGGATGCCGTGGCCGCGAAAGCTCGCCGCATTCGTCCGGGCTTTGTTCACTTTCGGGGGAGTGGTGGCGGCCGCGGATCACCTTAATTTCGCGAAAGATGTCTTCCTGGCGGCCTTTATTCTGGTCGGGGGAGGAATCGTGCTCACGGCCAGTCTCGCTCTGGGTCTGAGCGCAAGGGAATCCGTCCGCCGCTACCTGCAGGAGGGGAAAGGACGCGCCCAAGAGGATGCCGACGACAAGCCCCTATGGAAGCACCTGTAAACCCGGGCCCCTATCGGCCGCCGGCGTGGAATTCGAACCGCGGGGGCGCCGCCGAATCGCCGTACCGCCGCTCATCCCGAAGACGCCGGAGGACGGTATCCAGGACGGCTGCGTTCCAGGCTTCGGGGCCTCCGCCCGAGCACAGGCGCCCGCGCGGGACGGCGGACGCGAGCTGCCCGCTGACGCGGGACTCGAGAAGGAGAGCCTCGTCCACCAGTCGCAAAAAGCCCGCGTCGTTGAGCCCGTCGCCGAGCCCGACCGTGGTGATACGGCCGAAAGCCCTGCGGTAATAGTGAATCAGAAGGTTGACGCAGTGCGCCTTGTCGTTGGCTCCCAGGACGTGATAGAAGCGCCCGCCGCGCGTCCAGCGTTTCTTTTGCCTCTCGATCGCCGAAAGGAGACTCGGCGCGTCTCCGTCCAGAATCTCGAAAGGCTCGTCGTATTCGCGTTGCTTCGCAAGACGGGCGATTTCAGGAGGCATATTGCAGCACAGTGCGACTTCCTCGGCGCTCATCTGATGAAAACCCTTCACGGCGCACCGGCTTTCATCCGCCGCCAGGCGCAGGCTTTCAACAAGTTCCGGATACCTGCTGCCGAATTCGATCACCGCGTATCCGCCCCGGCGCACGGGGGTCTGGATCTCGACGGGAAAATAACCTTCAGGGATATAGAGAGCCCCTCCGTTTTCAACAATAAAGGGATCGCGGTTGCCGAGACGGCGGCGGACCGCCTCCACCTCGGAGCGGGTCTTGCTGGTGCACAGCACCAGCGGCACGCCCAGCTCCTCGAGGAGCACCAATGCAGGGACGGCGGCCTTGCAGGAGTAGTCGCCGTCCAGGAGCGTTCCATCAAGATCTGTGATAAAGACCAGCATACGCTTATAATTAAACCAGGCAGCCGTCGAATGGTATCCCCTGGATAAGGGAATTTCCGTCAGAAAAGCCTTGAGCCGGGGCGGGACAGCATGAAATATCGAACGATTCTTATCCTGCTGATCGGATTCGGAAGCCTGCTCGCGCTGATCGGCATCCTGGGTTTCGGCGGATTACGAAGAGCCGAACGCATCTACAATGAAGTCGCCGCCATACACGAAGCCCATCGAGAAACGGCTCTCATGCTGGAGGATATTCAGAGCGATAACTACCTTTCCGGAATTCTCGTGCGCGATTATCTCCTGGACCCGACTCCGGGAACCGGCCCCCAGTACCGCAAGGAGCTACTGGAACTCCGCTCCGCCCTCTCCAAACACCTTACGGCCCTCAGTCGGTCCCTGAGCCATGACGAGGGCAGAGTTCTGGAACGGCTGCGCCGGGAAATGGACATCTACTGGGAATCGCTGGATCCGGTCTTCGAATGGACTCCCCAGGAAAAGGCCGCCCGAGGCTCGGCTTTTCTAAGGAGGCAGGTGATCCCGCGGCGCTACGCCATCGTATCCATTACCCGCGAAATAGATGATCTGAACGCGAAGAACCTCCGCCGGGAGGAGGAGAGAATACGCCTCAACCGTGTCGAGCTTCGGGCCTATTTCCTGAAACTGTTCGCGTTCTCCGCGATGGTCGCCGCGGCGGTGGCCGGCATGAGCATCTTCCGCGTATTGCGTCTGGAGCAGCGTTCGGAGGAGCAGCGCCGCAGGGCGGAGCGCGCGGAGAGGGAGCTTCGATACCTCTCTCAAAAGCTTGTGCAGGCTCAGGAAGAAGAACGGAAGTCGATCTCGCGCGAGCTGCACGACGAGATCGGCCAGCTCCTGACCGCCCTTAAAATGGAATTGGGCAACCTTTCCCAGCTCCGCGAAAGCTCCGGCAACGAATTTCAGGAGCACCTGGCCGAGGCGAAGGCTGTGACGGAAAGGACGATGCGGGCCGTGCGCGATCTGGCGATGGGATTGCGCCCCTCCATGCTTGACGACCTTGGGCTCGGGCCGGCGCTGCAGTGGCAGGTCCGCGAGTTCTCAAGCCGAAGCAGCATTCCCGTGTCGCTCGAGATCGACGGAGATCCCGGCGGCATTCCCGAGAGCGTGAGCACCTGCATCTACCGAGTCACCCAGGAAGCTCTGACGAACTGCGCGCGCCACGCCCAGGCGCAGAACGTCCGGATCACGGTTCACGGGAGCACGGACCGGATCTTCCTGACCGTGACCGACGACGGAGTAGGCTTTGATTTTTCCGACTCCGTCGGCGCGGGCCTGGGCCTGATCGGAATGGAGGAAAGGGTGAAAAAACTGGGCGGCACTTTATCCATCTCCTCCCGGGCCCAGAGGGGCACCGTCCTGGAAGTGCAGCTTCCCCTGAAGGAACCGGAGGCGGAACCATGAGCGATACCCGCATTTTGCTGGCCGATGATCACGGTGTTGTGAGGAAGGGGCTCCGCTTCCTGTTGGAGCGGCAACCTGGAATGGAGGTTGTCGGCGAGGCCTCGGACGGCCGCGAGGCCGTGAAGCTGGCCGGGGAGCTCGCGCCGCATGTCGTCATCATGGACGTCGCCATGCCGCTTCTCAACGGGATAGACGCAACCGCCCAGATCGTCAAGAGCAATCCGAGAACGGGCGTCATCATGCTCAGCATGCACTCCGACGAGGCCTACCTGGTGCGGGCCCTGAGCGCCGGCGCCAAAGGTTATCTGTTAAAAGACTCCGCAGAGACGGATCTTGTCAGGGCTGTCCAGGTTGTGGCCCAGGGGCGCCCCTTTTTCAGTCCCCAGATCGCCCAGACCCTGCTCGAAGACTATATGCGGACGCTGCAGCAGAGGGGGCTCGAGGATTCCTATGATATCCTGACGGAGCGCGAGCGGGAGGTGCTCCAGCTTCTCGCGGAAGGGAAGTCCAACAAGGAAGTCGCGTCGATCCTCAACCTGAGCCCCTATACCGTCGAAACGCACCGCACCAACCTCATGCAGAAACTCAACCTCCACAATACCGCGGAGATCGTGCTTTACGCCGTGCGCAAAAAGATCATCGCCTGAGCCGCACTCCGCACGGAACAACGCGGCGCGATAGCGCCCATCGGACCGGTTTTCGAACCGCGAAGGGGGCGTCCCTATCTCCCGCGCTCCGAAATTCGATATTCGACATTCTGAGGGTCAATGCCGCGTTACGAAAGCTCACCGGCTATGCGGCCCTTTGAGCGATTATCCGATGGGCGATGAGCTCCTGCGTCTTCGCACCCGCAGGCCGGAGCTTCAGGCGCATACGCCGTCCTGCTCGATGCTCGCGAGTGTAGCGTCCGCGCGGACGTCCTCGATGCGGACGTTCACCAGGCGGTTGGGAGGCACCATGAGGCGGGGCACGCGCGCGTGGATGTAGTTTCCGGTGAGCACCACTCCGGCGCCGAGGTCTTCCTCTTTCGCCAGGGTGATCGCGGGCAGAACCTTCCCGAGAAAGCGGCGTCGGAAGGCGAGACTCTTGGAGCGGGAGATTTCAAGCAATTGAGCGAGGCGCCGCTTCACCACCGCCGGCGGGACGCGGCCCGGCATGGAACAGGCTTCCGTTCCCTCCCGCGGCGAGAAGGGGAAGACGTGGAGATACGCCAGCGGCGACTCCTCAATCAGAGCGCACGTCTCGGAAAAATCCTGGTCCGTCTCTCCGGGAAATCCTACAAGGACATCCGTGCCGAGCCCGACATCCGGTATCGCTTCCCGGATCGACCGCAGCAGGGCGCGGAAGCGCGCGGCGGTGTAAGGCCGGCGCATGCGGCGCAGCAAGCGGTCGCTGCCGCTCTGCAGCGGAATATGAAAGTGACGGGCGAAAAGCGGACTCCCGGCCGCGAGGCCGATGAGCTCGAGGTCAAAATGCATCGGCTCAATACTGCTCAGACGTATTCGCCCGAGACCGGGGACCTTCAGAATCCGCCGAAGCAGATCGGCCAGTCGCGGGTGGCCCTTGATCTTGAGCCCGTAGGCCCCGAGGTGAACCCCGGTGAGGACTATTTCCTGAAAGCCCCTGCCGACGAGAGCGCGGATTTCGGCCAGAACCTCCCCGGGCCGGGCGCTTCTCCCGGGCCCGCGGACATGCGGGACGATGCAGTAGGAACAACACGCGTCGCACCCGTCCTGCAGTTTGACCAGGGGGCGCGTTTTCCCTCCCGTCCGCGCCATGGGCGGGAGGCTAAAAGCGGGTTCCGTTCCGAAAGGGGAATGAAAAATCCCGTTCGTGGAAGGCGGCGCGTGGTCTCCAATAATCTCCGGCAGGCGATCCCTGTCGGCGTTTCCCGCGACGATACTCACGCCGGGGACGGCGGCCAGTGTCTCCGGATCGCGCTGGGCGTAGCATCCTGTCACGGCCAGGCGCGCCGCGGGATTTTCGCGATGCAGGCGCCTCAAGGCCTGGCGCGCCTGCTGATCCGAACGGTGCGTGACGGTGCATGTATTGACGATAATCCAGTCCGCGTCGCGCGCGCTTTCGCATTCCGTCATGGCCGCACGGCAGAGACCTTCGCGGATCGCGGCGCTGTCGGCCTGGTTGCAGCGGCATCCGAAAGTCCGGACGCAAAACCTAGACATTTTTCGCCTTCTTGAGCTCGGCGTCCTGCCGCGCGACCCTGTCCGCCAGCTTTTTTTTGTACTGATGCAGGCTTTCCGCCAGAGCGGGATCGCTTCGGGCGAGGATTTGCGCCGCCAGCACGGCGGCGTTGGAGGCGCCCATTTTGCCGATGCCCATGGTCGCCACGGGGACACCCGCGGGCATCATGGAGGTCGACAGCAGTGCGTCCAGCCCTTTCAACGGCGAGGAATCGATCGGGACGCCGATCACGGGCAGAATCGTATGCGCGGCGATCACGCCGGCAAGGTGGGCGGCGGCGCCGGCGCAGGCGATAACGGCCTGGACGCCCCGCTTCTCGAGTGCGGCCGCGTACCGGCGCGTCCGGTCCGGGGACCTGTGGGCGCTTGCAACCGTCCATTCGAACGCAATGTTGAAATCCTTCAGGATTTGAATCATGTCCTGAATGACAGGGTAGTCGGATTCGCTTCCGAGAACGATTGCGACCTTGGGTTGAGTCACCGCTGCCTCCATTAGGATGGACACGCCGGGCGCCGTTTCTAGTTGAGCTTCGGGACCCGACCGGCGCCCAGACCCTTGGCCCCGATATCCCGGCGGTAGTGCATTCCCTCAAAGTGAATCTTATTGACGGCATCGTAAGCCGCCATCATGGCCGATGCAAGATTCCTGTCCGTCGCCGTCACGCCCAGGACCCTGCCGCCGTCGGTCAGCAATCTGCCGTTTTCCAGACGGGTGCCCGCGTGAAACACGGCGACGCGGGGATCTTCCTCCGCCATTTCGAGCCCCGTAATGACCTTGCCTTTGGCGTAGGATCCCGGGTAGCCGCCCGAGGCCAGCACCACGCAGACGGCGGCGCCGTCGTCCCAGACGGCCCTGTAATCCTTCAGGCGACCTTCGCAGAGGGCTTCGCCAAGCTCCCCGAAATCGCTCTTCAGCCGCGGCAGGATCACCTGGCATTCCGGGTCGCCCATCCGGACATTAAATTCCAGGACTTTCACCCCGCCGGGGGTCAGCATCAGGCCCGCGTACAGAATCCCCTGAAAAGGGGACCCCTCGTCGCGCATCCCATGGATCACGGGCTTTATGACCCTCGCGAGAATCTCGCTCTCGAGCCGCGGGCCAAGGATATCGTCGGTCGAATAAGCCCCCATACCCCCCGTATTGGGCCCCTGGTCGGCGTCAAAAACGGCCTTGTGATCGCGGGCGGCGACGGCCGGCAGAATCGTTTCACCGTCGGTGAACACGATATAGGAGGCCTCTACCCCCTCCAGGCATTCCTCGATGATGACGCGGTCCCCGGAATCGCCGAACTCCCTGTCGATCATGATCCGCCGGACGGCATCCCGCGCTTCGTCCCGGGTGCGCGAGACCACCACTCCCTTACCCGCCGCCAGCCCGTCGGCCTTGACGACGAGGGGGTAGCGCGCCTCCTGCGAGTCCAGATACGCGAGCGCGTCCCGCGCCCCGCCGAAAACGGCATAGGCGGCGGTGGGGACTCCATGCCGGGCCATGAAATCCTTGGCGAAGACCTTGCTGGATTCCAGACGGGCGGCCTCCCGCGTCGGGCCGAGAACCCTGATGCCGGCCGCCTTCAGCTGATCCGCCAAACCCGCGGCAAGAGGCGCCTCGGGACCGACGATGACGTAGTCGATCCTTTCCCGCAGCGCGAGATCGCGGACGGCGGCGGAATCGTGCGGCTGTACGGGCACGCACCGGGCGTCGCGCGAGATCCCGCCGTTGCCCGGCGCGCAGAAAACCGCCTGGACGCGCGGGCTCCGCCGGAGTTTCCACGCGAGCGTGTGTTCTCTCCCCCCGGAGCCGATGACAAGTATTCTCATAAAAATCCTCGGCCTAATTCACGCGTTTTTCCAGAACAAAATTCGTATCCCGCGCCGGCCCTCGATCCGGCGCCGGGAAGGACGGGCGCTAAAACCTGTCGAGGTCCAGGCTTTTCAGGTAGGAACGCAGGGCGGGCCCCAGTTCCTCGTTGGCCAGGGCGACCTCGATCGTCGCCCGCAGGAAGCCGAGTTTGTCGCCCGCGTCGTGCCGTTTCCCCTGAAACCTGCAGGCCAGGACCCTTTCGCGGCCAAGCAGGCGGCGGAGCCCGTCCGTCAGCTGTATCTCCCCGCCGCTGCCCGTCTCGGTTTCCTCAAGGGCGTTAAAGATCGACGGCGTCAGGACATACCTCCCGATAATGGCCAGGTTGGAGGGCGCTTCCTCCGGTCTCGGCTTCTCCACCATATCGCGGACATCAAACAGCCTGCCCGCGCTCCCCGGCACCGGCCGGCCCTGAATGATCCCGTACCTCCCCGCTTCCTGAACGGGGATCTCCGTGATCGCCACAACGCTGGTCCCGTACCGCTCATAAACGTCCATCAGCTGGCGGATGCAGGGCACCTCGGACACGATGACGTCGTCGCCGAGGAGCACCGCGAAAGGCTCGTCGTTCATCAGATTGCGGGCCACAAGAACGGCGTGCCCGAGCCCGAGAGCCTCTTTCTGCCGCACATACGCGATATGGACCATTTCGGATACGGCGCGCACGCGGTTCAGCAGATCGGATTTGCCCCGCTCCTCGAGAGTCTTTTCCAGTTCATAGGAAACATCGAAATGGTCCTCGATGGCGTTTTTCCCGCGCCCGGTCACGATGACAAGGGTTTCGAGCCCCGAGGCGACGGCCTCCTCCACCACGTACTGGATGATGGGCTTGTCCACCAGAGGCAGCATCTCCTTGGGCTGAGCTTTTGTCGCCGGGAGAAACCGGGTGCCCAAACCCGCGGCGGGGAAAACGGCTCTCCGGATCGGCGTCCTCTTGTATTTCCTGCCCGGCGGTCTGTCTTTCATAGGCCTCTTCCCGATATTCGGCAAGCTTTTTTCCCTTCTAAAACGTGATTGAAACAACGGCCTTCGGCAATGTCAATGGAAGAATGCAAACACCCCTGCAGGCGGGCCGGCGGTCCAGGCGCGCAGAACCCCGGGCTTCCAATTGCCGGCCCTTTTCGGGCGCAGGGGGAACGCATTCGCCGCGAGGCCGGGAAAAGGAGGCGTTTCAATGATAGAATGCCGGATGGGGGAGAGCGCTTATGCTGGACAAAAACTTTATTCGCGAGAACCTGGACTATGTGCGCGAAAGGCTGGCCGCGCGCGGAGGCCGGTATCCCTTGGACGAGCTCATGGCGGCCGACGCGGAGTGGAAAGGCGTCCTTCTTCGCTGCGAAGAGCTCCGCCGGCAGCGCAACGAAGCCTCCGAAGCCATCGGAAGGATGAAGCGCGCCGGAGAAGACACCGCCAACCAGCAGGCGAAGGTGAAGGAGATTTCGAACGAGATCAAATCGCTGGAAGAGGCGGCGCGCCTTCTCGAGGAACGCCTGAATTCCTTTCTCCACAACATCCCCAACCTGCCGCACAGCTCGGTTCCCGTGGGGTGCGACGAAACCGTAAACCGGGAAGTCCGGCGCTGGGGGAGCGCCCCGGAGTTCGACTTCGAGCCGCTGGACCACGTGGATATCGGAACTTCCCTGGGAATCCTGGACATGGAGCGGGCGGCCAAGATCGCGGGCGGGCGTTTTTCGCTCCTGCGCGGGGCCGGGGCCCTCATGGAAAGGGCCCTGATCAACTTCATGCTGGACGTCCACACCAGGCATCACGGGTATCAGGAAGTGCTCCCGCCTTTTATGGCCAATTCCGCCAGCCTGTTCGGGACGGGGAACCTCCCCAAGTTCGCCGAGGATCTCTTCAAGGTCGAAGGGACGGACTATTACCTCATCCCCACGGCCGAGGTCCCCGTCACCAACATCTACCAGAACGAAGTCCTGGAGAAGGCGGAGCTGCCGAAAAAATTCGCGGCCTACACCCCCTGCTTCCGCAGCGAGGCCGGTTCCTACGGCAAGGACGTGCGCGGTCTCATACGCCAGCATCAATTCAACAAGGTGGAGCTCGTCAAGTTCGCCGAGCCGTCCGTTTCCTACGATGAGCTGGAGTCCCTGACCCGCGACGCGGAGGACATCCTTCAGCGCCTGGGCCTGCACTACCGCGTCGTGGTCCTCTGCACGGGGGATATGGGATTCGCAAGCGCCAAGACCTACGACCTGGAAGTGTGGCTGCCGAGCCAGCGGCGCTTCCGCGAGATCTCCTCCTGCAGCAATTTCGAGGCCTTTCAGGCCAGGCGCGCCAACATCCGGTTCCGGGGCGAAGACGGTAAACGGCACTATGTGCACACCCTGAACGGCTCGGGCGTCGCCATCGGGAGGACCTGGCTTGCCATCGTCGAAAACTACCAGCAACGGGACGGCTCCGTCGTTATTCCGGAAGCCTTGAGACCGTATATGGGGGGCATGGAGGTCATTCGGAAAGGAGATTAGGCGATCCGTCACCTGCCATCGCCGCCGGACTCCGCCGACGAGCTTGCCCAGGCCGCTTCGCAGGAAAATTAGAGAGACCACGGGGTTATGGAGGTCGTGCAGCTGCCGCCAGTGACGGGCGTCCGGGCGCCCCATCATGGAATGAGGTGAGCCCATAATGACATCCCCCGCTGAGATGGAAAAGTACCGGAAAGAGTCCGAGGGGGACGACGCGGATACGGCGAGAGAATAAAATTTATCTGAAGAACTGCAGGGCGGGCGCAGGAATACCTGTCCGGACCTCTTGCGGGCCGGATCCTGCCGCTCCACTGTCTATAGAGCGAACTGATGAGCCATTCGGAAGATGGAATCATATTCAACATCCAGGGCTATTGCCTCCACGACGGCCCCGGCATTCGCACGACGGTGTTTCTGAAAGGATGCCCTCTGCGCTGCCTTTGGTGCCAGAATCCGGAATCTCATTCCTTCAGTCCCGAACTTCTCTTTACGGAGGAAAGGTGCACGGCGTGCGGGAAGTGCGTCCAGGCCTGCCCCGAGCATGCAATCCGCCTGCACGGGAAAGCGTCGCAAACCGACCGAAGGCTCTGCAAAGGCACAGGGTTGTGTGTCGATGCCTGTCCCAACGAAGCCAGAGCCATAATCGGGCGCCGGGCAACGGCCGACGAGGTTTTCAAAGAGATCGCCGCCGATTCATTGTTCTACCAGGCGTCGGGCGGCGGCGTGACATTGAGCGGAGGAGAGCCTCTGGCGCAACCTGAGTTCGCGGCCGGCATTCTAAAGAAATGCCGGGACGCAGGGTTTCACACCGCGCTGGACACTTGCGGACACGCCGACTGGACGGCGGCACGAGAGGTCCTGCGCTATGTCGACCTTGTGCTCTTTGATTTCAAGCACATGAATCCCGAAATGCATAGGAGACATACAGGGGTAACCAATGAACGGATCCTGCAGAACGCGGAAAAGATCCACCATGAGATGTCGATACCGATGCAAGCCCGCGTGACCCTCGTTCCCGGTTTCAACGATTCCCCTGAAAACCTCGAGGCCACCGCCCGATTCATCGCCGGCACACTCTCGAACGCCGTCCCTGTTCATCTGCTTCCCTACCACCGCCTTGGAGAGGCAAAATGGGAGAGGTTGGGAAGGAAAAATGAGACCGCGGCCATCGAGATTCCCGGCGAGCGGCAGTTGATGGAATGCCGCCGGATTTTTGAGTCCTTCGGCCTGACTGTAACGACGGGCGGTTGATCCGCAATTCCGGCATTGGGATTCCATGTCGGGAACAGGAGAGGCGTCTTATGGAAACACCGGCAGACAGAATACGCAGGAGAGGCTTTCCCTTATGTATAGAGAAGGCCCGCCTGATTACCGAATCCTATCAACAAACGGAAGGCGAGCCGCCCATCCTCCGGTGCGCCAAGGCGTTCTCCCATATGCTGGAGAATATGCCCGTATTGATAGATAAAGACGAGCTTTTCGTCGGCGAAGGAGCCAGCAAACCCTGGGGGGCCGAAATGGACCCATTTCTGGGGGTGTGGCGGGAAGAGGAGGTCCGGGCTGCAGCGGAGGAGGGGATTATCACCGTTGACGAAATGGACTGGCCCCTGTTCAGAGAGCTCGGCAGGTACTGGGAAAGGAAGTGCTCGGAGTACGTTCAATCGAAGCTGTACGACGAGAGAATATTCCGATACCTGCAGCTCGGCATTACGCTTCCGCCGATGAAAAGAAAGGACGAATTCCGAGGAGCCTACGCCGGAAGCGGACTCTGCCTGTCCTTTGCCTTTACCGATTGCTATACGGACTTCTCCAGGTGGCTGAACGGATTGAATCCGATAATTCTGGAAGCGGAAGAAGAACTCCGGAACCTGAGGTTTTTCAATCTGGACGACGTGGGGAAAAAACTGTTTTTGGAATCGGCCATCATGGTCCTTAAAGCCGTCATCCGGCTGGCCGAAAGATATGCCGAGGCCGCCGAGGCACTGGCGGAAAAAGAGGGAAACTCCCGGCGGAAAGAAGAGCTGCGGAGAATTGCGCAAGCATGCCGTCGGACGCCGGCGCATCGTCCCGACGGATTTTACCAGGCGATGCAGTCGCTATGGTTCAATCAACTCCTGTCCGCCCCCACCTCGACCCATAATCTGGGCCGATTCGATCAGTATATGTACCCGTTTTATAAAAAGGACATCGAGGAAGGCCGCATCGACAATGAGGAAGTCTTGCGCCTGTTGTGCGAATTGCGCATCAAATGCATGCGGCCGGAGAATATAAAGCTCTCAAGCGCCAAGCGATCGCAGCATGCAGGCTTTGCCAAATGGCGGAACATGACCATCGGGGGCGTCACAGCGGACGGGAAAGACGCCGGCAATGAATTGACCTACCTGGTCCTGGAGGCGGCCTGCAGGCTCAGAACGGCGCATCACACCATTACGCTGCGAGTTCACGAAGAAACGCCGGAAGACCTGCTGATAAAGGCCCTGGAGGTCGTCAAAACGGGCATCGGCATGCCGGCCCTGGCGCTGGACAAATCCTTCCTGGATTATCTGACCTCCGGGGGCGTACCGGCGGAGGATGCCCGGAATTACCACCTTGCCGGGTGTGTGGATCCGGCCATTCCGGGAAAAGCGAGTTTCCTGGCGGGCGGTTTTTTCGTGGTGCCCAAGGTTCTGGAAATCTTCCTCTATGACGGAGTGGATCCGCGCACAGGCCTGGAAGCCTATTCCGTCAAGCGCCCGGTTGAGGATATTGAAACGTTCGAAGAGTTCTACGAGGCGTTCAAAAACGCTCTGTCCTATTTTATCGGTCTGTGGCATGAACACAGCTTCCTCAGCGGACATCCCCAGGACTACTACGATGCGGTTGAAATTCTGGAAACGGTCCTTCTGCAGGATGGAATCAAGACCGGCAAGCCCCTGTCGAGGAGAAGGCCGGTCCCGCCGTATGACTTCAGGGCGGCGATGGTGCCTGTCGGCGCCATCAATGCGGCGGACTCTCTGGCGACTATCAGGATGCTGGTCTTCGACGAAAAGAAGTTTTCCATGAAGGCGCTGAAACAGGCATTGTCTGCGAACTGGGAAGGACACGAAAATATCAGGAAAATGTGCCTGCAGGCGCCCAAGTATGGAAACGACGACGACTTTGCGGACTCCATCGCCAGGGAACTCTACAGGTTTCTTATCGACGAGGAAGCGAAATATCTCACCTTCGGCCGCCCCGAACATGGAAAAATCCGGGGGATTGGAGGAGCCTCCATCTCATCCATGTTTGCAGGCGGCACCATCGTCGGAGCAACTCCCGACGGCAGATACGCCGGAACAACCTTGGCCGATGGAACAGCCTCTCCCGCCCAGGGCCGGGACACCCGCGGGCCCACCGCAATGCTCCGGAGCGCGGCCAAGATCGACCAGTCTCTGTGCGCATCCACGCTGCTGAACGTAAAGCTTCACCCGTCGTGCCTGTCAAGCCGGGAGGACCTGAAAAAACTGGGGAGCCTCGTCAAGGCCTACGCTGCCATGGGAGGCAAATGGATTCAGTTCAACGTCGTCGGAAACGACCAGCTGCTCGAAGCCCAGAAGTTCCCCGAAAAGCATCGCGACTTGATTGTGAGAGTGGCCGGATACAGCGCCTATTTTGTGGACCTGAATAAAGGCGTCCAGGATGACATTATCCGGCGAATGGAGGTCAGCATTTAAGGAGCGTGGCCCTTATTCTTCGAAAGGGCTGAGGGGTCGTGCGCCGGTATCCTTGCGCCGAGGAGCCGCCGGCAGCGCGCAGGCCGATCTTTGACGGCTGTTTCCCCGCCAGGCAAAACCGGGGCTGCAACAACCGGCAAAATTCATTCGTCGTAAAAGGGAGGGCCCGCGGTCCGGCCCGCAGAGGCCGTTCACCGGCTTGATCGGCCGTCGAAGGGAAAACGGACGGAAGGCGGTTGGTTCCCCGCCGCAGATTGCCGCTTGCGCCGCGATACACGCCGGACCGCCGGGCAGTTCGTCCAGCCTCGATCCAGAAGCGGGATGAAGGAATAAGTCTTTCGGAGCTACGGCTCCTCAACCCCAGCCGGTGCGGATTCCGCGAAACAATCTCCCGCATCATCCGGCGGCAAGTCCGCCTATTTGCAGATCGGCTCGCTCGGCCAGCCCATGGATTTGGAGCCGGCGCCGACGACGGCTTGGATCAAATCCACTTTGCCGTTTCTCATCCGGAACATATGGAAATCCGGCAGGCTGCCCGCGAAATGCACATAGGCGACAACCGTTCCCGCTTCGACATCCACCAGGAAGCGCCGCGGGCCGTGGTTGGTAATAACCAAGCCCTTCGGAGAGCAATCATGGGCCGTCATCTTGACGCCGCCCATCATTCCCCCGCCTCTGGTGGTCTGAAAGCCGTTCTCCCAGCGATCACAAACCTCGGCAAACGGCGTGTGCACCTTGGGATTTTGGGCGAACATATCAAAATAATCGTCCGCGGCCGCCATCATGGCCAGCCGGCTGCTTCGCTGTTCCTCGGGGATGATGCTTTCCCAATCCTGGTCTCTGGTTTCCAGCACGTTTGCGGCATTGAACGCAAATTCCGTCTCCCGGGCGACGAATGTTTCAATTTCCGTAATCTGCCGGTCTTCAACCTTGAGCCGGACCCCGTAGAGAATGGGCCGGATGGCGCCGTCTGCAGGCGGTTTCGCCGAAAGGCCGGCAAAAGGTGATTTGGAGGCCGGCGCGGGTGTCTTGGGGGCTGTGTATTTCTCTTCAATCACGACGTTGGAATGGGTGCCGCACTTATAGGTGTCGATCAGATCGCGCTTGAGAAGAGTTTTTCCTGCGGTTTTCCAAAAGCCCTCTCCTACGGGCATCTCGACGCCGTTTTCCGTGAATCTCACCCTGGCGGCGAGCGGGAGACTCGATGGATTGTGCGCCTCGAGGGCGCGGAAATACTGTCCGATAATTTCCTTCAGGCCGTCGCGTGTGCAGGCCGATTGCGCGTAGGCAGAGACGAGACTGCCGCAGGCCATCATTGCTAAAACCCAAGAGTATCGTGCAATTTGTTTCATTCCCTAATTCTCCTGAAAAAAGTTGACAGAGCCGTCATGGATTATTCCCTGCCCTATTGCCGGTTTATGCCATTCCCCTAGCTACTATATCACAGCAAGAGTGAACTCCGAGGGAGGCATTCCCGGCTTCCAGGCAGGACCCTCGGACCTCGCCCCGGCCCATTTTTGAAACAATCAGGAAACGGCCATCCGGGGTCCTTTCAAAGTCTTCCGGCGCAATCGTGCCGCAGATAATCTCAACCTCGCCATGCCGGCCGCATTCAAGCAGCGAGGGATTGAACGCCCCCGGTTGGGCGGCGGGCGGCGTTCGAACCGGTACGAGGCACAAGAATAGAAACAGAGCGTATGGAGCAGCTTTCATAACCATCTCCTTCTCTAGGACGGACGTCCGTTGCTCTGCCGGTACCGATCTCGCCTGAACACAGAGAAAAACCGTCGTCCCCGCATGAATAGAATGGAACCGGCCATCGCAAAGGCCGGGGCGGCTCCTGGCAGAATCCCATCCTTTTTCCATGGTTGACTTCCATGCATTCCTGAGTCAGCATGTTCGTCATACATCTATGGCGCCCATTATCCGGCAAATACTCCTGCTTTTCCACCTCCGCTTCGCATGCCCCGGCTGTCCCTTCGGATTCGGCAGGCACATCGGAGATTCATGCCCAAATATATTTCATGACGGATCGAGTTAAATGCAAAATCCATCTGCAGGGAAAATCCATCATGGCACAAACCAATGATTGCCGCTGCACCGTGAAATCCAGATGGAGCCTGCCGGCTGTGCTCACCGCTTTGGTATTTATAGCCGCCTTTCCCGGAGCGCCTGCAACGCCGCAGCCTCAACTGACGGAGCTGGCGGGCCGCGCCGCTATCGAGGACCTTTTCAACGACTACTACTCGCAGTTCGGGCCGGACAGCAAGCATGATTTTGCGTCCTTCTTTACCGCCGACGGCAGACTCGAGGTCAACGGGCTGGTCGCGAATAATCCTGAAGAGATCAAAGCCATGTATGCCCTGGCCGGAGCAGGCAGGGAGGGAAGAGAGAAGAAGGCTGAAGGCGCCGTGCCGGAGGGCGTATCCGGGATGATGGACACGAATCCGAGGATCCGGTTGGAGGGCGACAGGGCTGTGGCAACCCTGCTTTGGCACAGCGTCAGGTCGGACCCGTGGAGATGAATATGAAATACCAAGAAGGCCATGTCGTCATCGATGGGATAAAAATCCACTATTACCGTTCCGGCGGGAACAAGCCGCCTATGGTGTTGCTGCACGGCGCAACGGACGACGGGCTCTGCTGGGGGCGGACGGCGCAAGAACTTGCCGAACGATATGACGTCATCATGCCGGACGCGCAAGGGCATGGACTTTCCGACAGATTAGGCCCCGATTTTTCTTTCGAAAACCATACGAAACAGACCGTCGGCCTGGTCAAGAAACTGGGGCTTCAAAAGCCGATCCTTATGGGGCATTCCATGGGTGCCGGGACAACCTGCAACGTCGCGATGGAATACCCCGACTTGCCCAAAGCCATTGTCCTGGAAGACCCGGCCTGGGGCATGTTTCCGCCAAAGCCGGAAAATGCGGCCGCCGTAAGAAAAAATCACGAGGAAATACGGGCTTATCAAATGGAAGTAGCCCGGCTGCCCCTGGAAGATATTAAAGCCAGATGCCGCAAGGACAACCCGGCCTGGCCCGAGGATGAAGTCATGACCTGGGCCAATTCCAGAAAACTGTGGGACAAGGCTCTTTTTGACAGGATCGGCTTCCCCTCACGCCCCTATGAAGAGATCGTCACCCGGATTGATTGCCCTGCATTACTCATCATTGCGGAAAGGGGCATCGTGTCCAGAGAAACGGCGGAAAATGCGGCCAAGCTCTGGAAGTCCAAGGCGCCGTTTAAGTGGGTCTACATCCAGGATGCGGGACATAGCATACGCCGTGAGCAGTACGCGGCTTTCAAAAAGGCGCTCCATGACTGGCTGGATACGCTGAAATAGCCGGCAGCCGGGTTACAGCGAGGGCAAACATGCCCCGGGGGCAGACAGAGTGCCCTCCAATTCGGGAAACAACGCCAAGCTCCACAGCGCGACCCGCCGCGGCTTTGGCGCGAAAGCGTTGGAGCCGCCTGCGCCGGCAAGCCGGCGACCTCAAAACGCCTCAAACGGATTCAGCAGCCCTGCCGAGGGCACATGCCTAACGGGATGCATTATCGCCCGGGCCAGGATTGATATTTCCTATCTTGCTTCCTGGAAATACAAAACCTGCAAACACTGCTCCTGCGGTGTATCAATAACCCCATAAATCTTTGATGACTTCCTCAAGACCCAAGCTTGACAATGTGCTTCTATAAGGTTTCCCGGTTTTTGAGTCCCATCCCATAAGTCTATAATAATCATATATCATTGCTTTTATGGGTACGACCCTTCCCTTGGAACCCCCATCAGGAAGCGGCACCGCCGTATATTTATGCGGAAGGGTATCATCTTCCGGTCTCAGACCGTGTCGAATGTTGAATCCCCGGCGCAGGTTAATGACCCTTCGAGCCGTCATCCTCGCTTCCTTTTCGTCAATTTGCAGCCCCGTCGCAGCGGCGAGGGTTTCAACTATCTTCGCCAACGGAACGCCGATGGTTCCAAAGGCACAGATTCCTAAAGTGTTAATAAAGCATCTCGCCTCCTGACCGCGTATCACAGCTTCTGCTTTCCCCGCGACTGAAAACCTAGGCAATTCTCCCGTTAGCTCAAGTCGAAGCGGGCCTCCTTCGTGGGCGGGACCGGCGCTTCCCACGGCATACTGCAACGCGTATCCCCAGGCACTGCGATGATCATGCATGGGAAGAGGCATTCCTTTGACCTGCACCACAAGATCCTCCGCACCCTGCCCGATATATCGTGCCGCGAACAAAGGGCCCTCCGCCAAAACCCGGCCGATTCCTTCCCTTTTCGCGGTTCTTTCTATCAACTTCCATGCAACTTCGTAATTGCCAAAGGTTGCTTCCAGTCCCTCCACGTCCGCAGCCGAAATGAGGCCTTTCTCATAACACTCCATCAGAAGGGCTATCCCATTGCCCATCCCTAATCCATCAAGACCTAATCGATCCGCCAGTTCCGTCAGTCTAGCGACCACCGTTGGATCCGTGACCCCGATATTGCTTCCCATAGCGCTCATCAACTCGTATTCGGGTGATTCACACTCCCCCTCAAAGGCACCGTTTTTCAGATTTAGAAGCTTGCCATGACGGATCGTGCAACCAGGGCATGTGATATCCCGCTTGAACATACTTTCGACAACGTATTCACCGGTCAACTTTTCCCAACCCTTCAGCGTGCCATATCCCCAGTTCTTTATGGGCAGATCCCCCGCTGTATAGCACATTTGAACCAACGCAGCCGTGCCGAACTTACTGAAAGCTTGAGCCTCTAAATGCTGCATGTTTAACCTGCGCCACTCACGTGCAAGCTTCGCAAACGGACCCGGATGCGCAATGGGCACTGAGCGGTCGCCGCCGATCGCTATCGCCTTCAGTCTCTTTGCTCCCATTACAGCCCCAAGCCCACCCCTGCCCGCTACATGGGAGCCATCGTTCACTATGGAGGAAATCATGACCCCATTTTCACCCGCCGGCCCGATACACAGGCAGCTCGTCCGGCTCTTGCCGGACTCTCGCCTCAAGATTTCCTGCGTTTCCACCGTGTCCCTTCCCCACAGTAACGACGCATCAAGCAATTGGGCTTTGCCGTTGTCTATCACCAGGTTCACAGGCTCTTCCGAAGCCCCCTCAACCACGATGGCATCATAACCGGCAAATTTCAGCATGCGCGCAAAATTGCCGTTCGAATGTGCATCATATACTGTAAAGCCCGTAACTGGGGATTTTGCCGCAACGGAGACATTACACGAGGCCTGGACCGACGTACCGGCCAGGGGGCCGGCGGATATCACAAGTTTGTTACCGGGTTCGAGAGCTCCGATACCGGGCGGAACTTCGTCGTAAAGGATTCTTGCCGCTATCCCATCTCCCCCGATATATTTTTCAATATAGGAGCCATGCAGTTCTTCATCCTTCAGAGTCCCATCCGTCAGGTTCACACGCAAAAGTTTGCCCATAACACCTGAATACATCGTTGTTTCCTCCTTCATTCTTTCTGACACCGGAATTCCCCTCGGGCATGAAATCCGCCAAGGCCCGCGGACCCAACGGCTTCGTACCCCTCCACATGATCCTGCCTCTCCATATCACAGTCCTGGCCAAACCCTTGAACCGCCGGACCGAATAGATTCTGAAGCCGCCGGTGCACCGGTAGAGATCTTCTGTCACCGGAACCTACTTTTCCGGATCTAAAAGGCTGATATCTCAGGCCGGACAACCGCCGCTTCCATCGATTGCGGCGCTGGTCGATTACATTTGGGGCCGGGTAGCGGCCAATTTGCATTACAGTCAGAGATCCCTGGAAAAAGAGACGCCTCCGAAATGCGTAAAACCCGCGTCGCTGCGGTAAACAAGGACGCTTCTCGCTGCTTGTCGCATTTTGCCGCAATCGAATCAAAAGTCAGGTATCGGCGAAAACCATAAGGCTATGCGAATGGCATGTCCATACTGCGTTGTTGTCGAAATGCGCCGGGATAAAGTCCCGTGAATGGCCGACAGCATATTGCCATCCCGCCATAGCGGCTCTAGGAAGTCACTGGACCGAATGCGCCGGCCATAAGATACCGATCATATTCGGCCTCTGACATCCCCAAAATCTCAAGACAGATGTATTCATTATGCTCTCCCAAAAGGGGAGCCTCCCGATAAAGCCTCGCGGGAGTCCTTGACAATCGGGACGGCTGCCCTAAATAGGAGAAACTTCCCAGTTCCCTATGATTTCCTTTCCAGAAACACTCTCTTTCCTGCAGCTGCACATCCCTGCAAATATCTCTTGCATCCTGCACAACGCCCGCGGCAACTCCTTCCTGCTGCAGCAGAAACATGACATGTTCCGGTTCGAACCGGGATGTCCATTGCTCCACAAGATGGTTTAGCCTTACTTCATTTTTCTTCCTTGCCGGAAGCGTCGAGAATTCAGGATCTTTTGTCCATTCAGGATCTCCCATGGCTTTACACATGGATTGCCACTCGGCGTCCGTAAAGACAGTGATTGCGCACCAACGATCCTCCCCTTTGCAGCGAAAAACCCCATGCGGGGCGGCATATTCACAGGAGTTGCCGCTGGCCTGTGCCTGCGTGCCGCTCGTTGCATAATCAAGCAGAAGCGGGGCTATGAGCTGCAAACCGGCTTCGAATTGAGACACGTCAATCAGCTGGCCTTTGCCCGTTTTGTCCCTGTGATCGAGGGCGCTTAGGAGGGCGCTGGCTGCAAAGTGAGGGACGCAATAATCCGTATAGGCCACCATCGGGGATATCGGTTCTTCGTCGGGGAAGCCCACAAGATTGACGATTCCTCCCAACCCGTTAATATGGTGTCCCAGGCCGGGCTGAGTGGCCGAAGGGCCTGTTAATCCCTGATTGGAGCTTCGAATCACGACAATATCCGGCTTGATTCTGCTCAATTCATCATAGCCCAAGCCCCAGCTTTCCAGCACGCCGGGCCTGTGGCTGTCGGCCACAATATCCGCCAGGGCCACCAATTTTATCGCGATCTCCTTCCCCGCCGCATTCTTTAAATCGAGGCTGATGCTGTATTTATTGGCTGCAAGATAGCTGAAGAACCCGGCCCGGTTTATGTTTGTTACACCATCCTTGAAAGGAGCGGAAGTCCGCAATAAGTCCGGCCTCTCCATGGATTCGACGCAGATCACGGTTGCTCCGTAATCGGCCAAGTATTTGAGAGTCAGCGGACCGGCAATCGCCCACCCGAAATCAATCACATGAATTCCGGCAAAGACCTTTGGATCCAAGCGAATCCCTTCCTTTCACCAAAACATCTAGATAGTTCCGGATTGCTGTAAGAGCTCCAGATCTCCTTTTGAAAAGCCGAGCTCCCCTTCATAAATGTCCCGGTTGTGCTCTCCCGGCAAAGGAGCTTTCCTCAACATCGTGAGCGGCGTTTCCGATAATTTTGCGAATGGGCCGGGATAGGTGATCCGTGCCTGAATTTCCGGATGATCAACCTTGACCCAGAAGTCCCTGGCCTTTAATTGTGTGTTTTCAAAAATGTCTCGAGCTGTGGACACCGGGCAAAGCATGATCTTTCTTTCCAGGGCCTGGCTATACAATTCAGCCTTTGTGTATCTCAAAAAAAGCTCCGCGATGGGGGCCTCCATTTGATCCTGCATTTCCTGGGTCTGACAGGACATGTCGAACACCGTCCAATCAAAATTTTCCATAAGCCCCGAAGCTAGACCCTCTTCCTGCAGCCACGCCGCCATGGCTCGATTGGTTTTAAGGCCGAAATCGCCGCCCAAAATATAAAAAATGACGTATCCATCCTTGCACCGCCATAACAGCTTCTGTTTTGTGTCCGTCCATCGGCCTGTGAGATAGGACCCCACGCGCCTGAGAATTTTATGATTTAACTCCCACAGCGGAACTGCATTGGAGAGCTCCCATAGGACACACTCCTGCGCCGATACATCAACAAATTGCCCTTGCCCGGTCTTTTCACGATGGAAATAGGCGATAAGGCTCGCAGCGGCCGCATGGGCGCTGGCTAACATAAAGGACTGAGGAAAACTGATCCTCACGGGAGGCGCCTCCGGTCTTCCCGTGATATACAACAAGCCGCTCATAGCCATGACCACGAGGTCGGATGCTTTGAAGTTCCTGTAAGGTCCCGTTTGTCCAAACGGACTAATGGAGGTATAAATCATGCGCGGATTGAGCCCCTGGAGATCGGCGTACCCTAGTCCCAACGCATCCATATGTCCGGGAGGAAACGATTCAATGACAAAGTCGGCCTTGCTTGCCAGAGTTTTGAAAATTAGCCGTCCATCTCCGGAATCCAGATTTAAAGTAATCCCTCTTTTGCTCGCATTGTACGCGAACCATATAAGGCTTCTTTCCGGATCCGGGGTGTGACCATAGAAGGGACCGACACGCCTGTCCGGATCGCCTCCGGGCCTTTCGATTTTTATGACATCCGCTCCCAGGTCGGCCAGAATCCTGCCGCACAGGTAGCCGTTCCCGTTCGTCAGATCCAGCACCCGCGGCGATCGAACCAGGCATTTCTTCTCTTCCATCCGCTCAATTTCCTTTACGGCCTAATCGTTTATCCAGCGGGGAGGCATTATTCCGCCTGGATGGCAGAGCCACAATGGCATAGCCCGGCATTACGTTTTCCTGCCTTTGATTGATCGCAGATCGTTCGATACGAACGCAGTAATCTCCATCTGCATCCATGTACTTGTCGGTAACCTTGCCCTTGACCCAAACGACGTCCGACAAATAGACGAACTTGTGGTACTCCGTATAACTTCTCTTCAGCCAGCCGTCGTCTCCCATCCAATTCGTGATTAAATGAATACCCCAGCAGTGCCTTTGAACACCCACATCATAGGAATGTGGAAGTCCCATTGCCTTTGCCGCCGCCCTGTTATAATGAACGGCAAAAATCGGTTCCAGCGCCGAGGTGTTGGGATCCCGGAAAGCCCAGGCCGGGTGTTTTCGATAGGACCGCAAGGCCACGCCATGAGCCTGCAATCTCGGGATAGGAACCCCTCCGCCGATCACATAGGCTATCTCATCCGTGACTCCGAGCGGCCCTTTCACTACCGGTTTCAGCTCATCTCCGATTTCAACGTCTTCCCAATACCGCGGCGTGGAACCTCGGACCTCCTCAGAAAGAATCTCCTGCTCAATCTGCCGCAATTGTTCCTCGGTCCAAGGATGCGGCAATTCAAGGTTGGCATACTTTTTTTTCTCGCGGGCCTTCGCTCTGGCGAAATGTACCACCCACCAATGATACCGGGCGATCAGATCTCCGTGCTGGTTCCAATATTGATTTTGAAAATGGTCTATTACGGTCTCCTCAGCGTAGCTGCTTTTCTTTGGCCCGTCAAAGCTCTTGAATACGCACTCTGCCGATATTTTATCCCCCATAAAAATCGGTTTCATGAATTCCACGTCGCAGCCGGCGTGAAATCCGCCCAGTCCCCTCCAGCCAAATATCACATGAGAAAAACAGGCCCAGACGAACGAGGGGGGGGCGACAATACAGCCATACCGGCTCTTTTTTGCATATTCCGCATTACTCCACAGGGGATTCCAATCTCCTATTCCTTCGCTGAATTTTAGAATCGCCATTCTGGTCGCATACTCATTGTGCGTGCTTTCGTCCACGCGCAGTTTGAAGCCCAGTTTGGCGCGCATGTCCTCTATCATGTCTTGAGTGATTGTCGAATCGGGCATCACCACTTTTTTCTCGGGCATCCGTCACCTCTTTGGCTCGGTCGGACCGTTCCGGCCTTATGCCGCCGGGCTACCCCTCGCCAATTCCAATACCAAAGTGTTTTCTCAGTTCGGTGAGATAGTCCGGATCCATGGACCCTGCCTGTTGTTTTTCCAACAAATCAAGCCGCGTGGGCCTTCCGGGTGGAAAATCCGGAGTTCTGGAAATGACCTTATCCTTCTCCAGACGCACGAGCTCCTGCTTCGACATGCCCAACAATGAACAAAAAACGTATTCGTTGTCCTCTCCGAAATGAGGAGCTCGCGTCAGGGCCAATTCCCTAAATCCTCGGAACTTTGCCGGCATCTGGCTGGGGATGGGCCTTGGACCGATGGCTTCTCCATGATCGATACACTGAAAGAAGCCTCGCTTCTTGAGGTGAGGATTCAGGTTGATTTCTTTCATGTTGAGCACGGCTCCGGCCGGGATCCTCAACCTCTGCAGGGTGTTCATTATTTCGAATTTGTCCCGGCGCATGGTCCATTGTTCCATCAGACAATCCAATTCAGGCTGTCGCGCAAGCCTGCCCTCCCTCGATGCGAACGCCCGGTCCCTTAACGCCTCAGGTTCATGGATCTCCCGGACAAAGCGCTTCCACTGGCCGTCGGTCTCTATAGCAATCGCCACCCACTCGTCGTCTCCCTTACAGCGATAACAGCCGTGAGGGGCGCATCCCGGATGCCGATTGCCCATGCGCCGGCGCTCGCGCTTATTCAGGATGCAATCGAGAACTATGTCGCCCAGGTGGCAAAGAGTGGCTTCTCTTCCGGAAACATCCACGTACTGTCCCTTGCCGGTTATCTTCTGGTGGAATAGTGCGGTGACCAGCGCCATGGCGGCATTGGCGCCTGTGACCCAGTCCCCGTAAGCGAAACCGGATAGAAGAGGCGGCTCATCCGGGTTGCCGGTGTTGTGCGTCAAACCGCTCATCCCCTCCATGCCCGGCACGTACATGTAGTAGTCCTTAAGCGGGCCGTCGTGTCCCAAGCCGCTCACCGAAACCATGATGATTCGAGGATTGATCTTCTTCAGGCGTTCGTAATTCAATCCCCAATGGGTCATTACCCTGGGCGAATAATTCTCGATGACCGCGTTGCTTATTCTTAAAAGCTGCCGGAAGATATCGCGTCCCTTTTCGGTAGCCATATTGAGAGAGATGGCCCGTTTCCCTGCATTGAGGGAGTGAAACAGGCAGCCGCGATTCCAGGGATCGGCCCCCGGGTTGTTTTCGGGATAGACATTGGCTCGCGTAAATACATCCGGGCGTTGCCATGATTCTATCTTGAGAACCTCCGCTCCCAGTTCCGCCAATATCTTTGTGGCAACGGGCCCGGCAAAAACCATGGTCAGATCGATAATTCTTATGCCGTCTAATATCTTGTATGCCATTATCGTTCCGATCGTTTATAGGATACCGGCACTCCGCAATCTCTCGATATCTTTTTGGGTGTACCCCAATCCTCGATAGATCTCACGGTTGTGTTCTCCCAGCAAAGGGGCTCGTCCGGAAAGCCATGGCGTCCTGCATAGTCTGGCAGGCGGGCCCGGGCTGGTGAATTCACCTAAACGTGGATGACGGATCGTGTCGAAGAACTTCCTGGCTCTCAATTGCGGGTCCTCTAAGAGTTCATGGACGCTCAAAACGGGAGTAAAAGCGAGCCGCAATTGCTGGGCTTCCGCCGTAATGTCCCATTTGTTGCGACTTATCAGCCACGGAATGACCAGGGCATCAAATCCTTCAGGATCGGCCATGCGGGTTCTTGGGTCGGTAAAAAACTCGCTGTCCTGTAATTCAGGTTTGTTGATCAGAAAAGGAATATTCGGCGCCCCTCCGATCCCGGGGGTGAGGCTGATCCAGCCATCCTTGCAGGGAACGCTGTAGCCGACGGGGTAACCGTGGATGGCAAACGGATTGGTCCGTCTGCTGAATCCCAGGTATGAATATTCCGTAATATGTCCCATGAGGGTGCTGGCGACACACTCCATCATTCCCACATCGATCGAAACGATATCCGGATTATTCGCTCGGCCCAGAAGCGCCGCCACCGTTGCTATATAGCTCAGCAGCCCCGTCGAGAATTCCGCCTGCACCCCCCCCAGCACGGAAGGTCTTGTTTTGGGTTTAGTCCCGGGTCTCATCGGATAGATCGCCCCGCCGAGGGCCGATACGGTGAGATTATTCGCGCGATAGCGGCGGTACGGCCCGGTTTTGCCAAAGGCTGAAATTGAAGTCACAAGGATGCGGGGATTGATCTTCCGCAGTTTCTTCCTGGATAAACCCAATCTTCGGAGCCCTCCGGGGGCATAGCTTTCCACAAGGATATCCGCGGTTTTCAGAATCCGCTTTGCTATTTCAATCCCCCTTTTGCTGTTGAGGTTTAAGGTAATGCTCTTCTTATTGGTGTTCAGATAGTGGAAAGTACCGCTCTTCTCGAGGTCATACTGATCATTGGGGAATGGTCCTATTTTCCGGGTGATATCCCCTTTGTTCGGTCTTTCAACTTTAATGACTTCGGCGCCGAAAGAACCGAACAGTTTTGTGCAATAGGGGCCTGCAATCCCCTGAGTCAGGTCCAGTATTCGCACCCCGCTGAATACCCGTTCGCCCATAAAATCACGCCCTTCTGCCAACGTGCGATGGATGCGTATCCCAAGACGCACACGTCCATGAGGACTCAAAACAAGTTTCCTGCACTTTGCTTGATCTCATGTTGCACACCGTTGATATTTGACGATATTATTCCGCCGACAGAATCTGTTTCCAGTTTGCCGGCAATTGGATCCGTTGGCTGACCGGGAGCCCCTGCTGCGATTTCGGCCGGAGTCGCCGAGAGCGCAATCCAATACGCCCTTCCGCTCCTATTCCCTCCTTGAGCGGGGCAAAACAATATTATCATTGCAGGCAAAGCGTCGGACGCTCCAATTCCACAACGGAAGGAGCTTATTGACGGATCGCTAACAGGCAACAGAAATTGCTTTATCTCCACAAAAATGATGCACCTAAACGCAGTTGCACATGAATTTATTTGTAACATGGCGAAGCTTGTTTTAAAATGAAAAAAGAAGAACTGACCATCAGGCAAAGCAGGTCTTAGTTCTGGGAACCATTATGTTTATTGCTGCCAGGTTTCCCTCAAATGGTTGGGCTGTCTTGCCGTCCCCAATAGAAGGATTCGAAATGACAGCCGCGGATGAAGGTCAAAGCAAAACGCCGGAGGAGCGAGGCTTAAGGAATACTTGGGTTCCATAGAGCGTGGAGGGCGGAACAGATGGCGGAATTTTCCAAGGATGAAGCCAAGGCCTGGGCAAAAAAGAACTTGAAAGGACTGGAAGCAGTAATTTTCCCGTCCTTTACACCGGATTTGAAAGAACTCGACGAAGAGGGTATTCGATATGATGTCAATCACCTCATTGCCAACGGTTTTACGTCCGTATTGGCAGCGCCGGAAGTTTGCGGAATGACCTTTGAAGAGCGAAAAAGGCTTGTCGAAATAGTATGCGACGAAGCAAAGGGTAAAATGCACACGTCGGTCGCTGTGATGCAGGATACCGTCGAGGAAGATATCGAGATGCTGCAGCATCTCGAAAAAGTCGGAGGAACTTTCGCCCTGCTCGGCCATCCGGTACAGTACCATCCCTGGTCGGTCGAGGATATTTTCCGGATGTATAAACACATGTGCGATTCGACAAATATCGCGATAGTGTTTTACGCCGGTCGACTCCACACCAGGAAATTTCATCCGAGCTATTTTCCTCCGCAGCTCCTGCCACGTATAGCTGATATCCCTAACGTCGTGGCTATGAAAGTCGGCGGAGGGAGTTCGATGGCCATTACGGTGATGTCTTTTCGTCTGTGCGGCGATAAAATCCTGGTCAACGACCCGACGCCTGAGAGGTGGTTTGTTACCGTGCCCCAATACGGTCAGCAATGGGCAGGCGCCGGCCCTTATTACGGAATGCAAACTCCCGAAAGACCGCGTATGGTCCATATGTTTAATCTGCTGGTGAAGGGTGAAATAGATAAAGCAATGGATATTTACTGGGAGGCGGCTCCTCCGGCAGAAGGCGGAGAAGGGCCGGCCGACTCCTATTTTCATACGGGCATTGTTACCGCTCTGAGCGATAAATATTCACACTGGTGCAACGGGGGCAACGGCGGTACCGTCAGGCAACCTACAGGCCGGCTCCACGACTACCAGAAAGAGAGAATAAGGGCGGGGCTGAGAGCGCTGGGATTCACTCCTCGCGAACCCGAAGAAGAATTTTACGTCGGCAGGGTTAACTACGCCAAGGGAGCCAGATTGAAAAAATACAGTTCATAGCGGCAGATTGAATGAACGTATACCATATATATATATGCGGGACACCCGCCTCTATCCCGCACTATAAAGGAAGGGAGTTAACAATGGAATTTACGAAATCAGAGGCCAAACAGTGGGCGAAAGAAAATTATAAGGGACTCGAGGGAGTATTAAGCCCTTCCTTTACGCCGGACCTGAGTCGACTGGACGAAGAAGGAATCCGATATGATGTCCGGCATAACATAGACAAGGGGATGTTCAGCTTCCTTTGCCAGACAGAAGTTTGCGCAATGACTATGGAGGAGCGCAAGAGGTTCGTAGAAATAGCCTGTGACGAAGCCAAAGGCAAGGTCCTGGTCTCCATGTTCACCGGCATCGATACTATGGAGCAGGATATCGAATTGTTACAGCATTTCGAGAAGGTCGGGGGAACTCATACCTTGCTTGGCTGGCCGGGAATGTTTTACGCTACGTCGGAAGAAGATATTTACCAGGCAACCAAAAAAGTATGCGATGCGACTAATGTCGCCGTAGACCTCTGGCCAAAACCCAAGTTCGATTTCGGCAGATTTCATCCCAGCCATTTTAATCCCGAGCTGGTAGAAAGAATAACCGAAATACCCAACGTGGTTTCCATAAAAGCCTATATAAGCGACGGACTTGGAAAGTGGGCCGATATTCAACACCGTGTCGGCGATAAAGTTCTGCTACAGTCGGCTGAAGTAGAAGAGTGGCCTATTACAGTTGCAAAATATAAGCAGCAGTGGGCCGGACCGATAGATTACGTTATTTTCGATGAAACCGCCGATAATCCGCGCATCGTCAGAATGTTCAACCTGTTCAGGGAAGGCGAATTTTCAAAGGCGATGGAGCTTTACTGGGAACTGGCCCCGATAACGATTGGAGCCCGGGCTGCAATGCTTCAATCAGGTATGATGGGCGTGAAATACATGCAGTGGTTAACTGGGGGCAACGGCGGAATGTACAGACAGCCGACAATGCCGATATTTCAGCGCCAGAAAGACGCAATGAGAGCGGGTCTGAAAGCCGCCGGTATCACCCCGCGGGAGCCCGAGGAAGAGTTCTATGTAGGAAGACTAAATTACGCCAAAGGCGCGAGGCTAAAGTATTAGACTACATTCCCACATTTCCCATAGATACAGCGTATACGTACGGCAATTCTTTTATTCCTGACACCGTATGCTCTGCATGGGAACAGGGACGGAATAACGACGAGGAGACGGTCAAAAATGGCGCTTAATTCCGGCGGCAAGTATGCCAAAGAAGTTGGGTCATGGCAGGAGATTTTTAAACCTGTCCGTTCCGCGCGGGTGGAAAAGGCCAGGGAAAGAGTGCGCAAAGAAGCCGAAATCTGCCTGGAACGCATTCGAGCCGAACTCAAAGCCTGTAACCAGTATAAAGACCAGCCCTCCATCATTCGGCGAGCCCGCTTTCTTGAGACTTTCCTGAGGGAGAAAAGCATACTTATCCAGGAGGATGAACTCATTGTAGGCACCGTAGGAAGTAAGCCTCGCTCCGCTTTTATAACAACGGCGAATATCGCCTCCATCGAACAAGAGCTGGACGATCCCGTCAAGGACTTCTCCACTCGGCCATATGACAGGATTTTAGTTCATCCTGAGGAGAGAAAAGAATTAAGGGAAGAAATCATTCCGGCGGTTAAAGGCGGGGCCATCTCTCTTTTCGAACATAATTTGAAAACTGTCGACCGGGATATTCTCGAACATACCGCTCCCGGAGTCTCATCCTGTCCGCATATACCCATTATCGGCGACGTATCGATGGCAAGAGAGGCCGGCCACATGTTCCTCAACTTTGAAAAGGCCCTTTATAAAGGGCTTCGAGGAATCAAGGATGAGGTCAGGGAGAAGATGGCGGAACTCGACCAGCCCTATCGCGGATTTGACCGAAAACAGAGACGAGAGTTTTACGAATCCGTGCTCATCACCCTTGATGCGGCTACGGAATATTTCCAGAAATATGCCGGACGGGCGCGTGAGATGGCGGCAAAAGAAGCCGCGCCGAATCGAAAGACGGAACTGGAACGTATCGCCGAGGTATGCGACCGGGTACCGGAAAATCCCGCTCGGGATTGGTGGGAAGCTCTACAGTCCATTTGGTTCCTGTTCACTCTGAGCTGGATGGAACACGCCACTTTTGCAGTACATTTTCTCGGCCGAATCGACCAGATTCTGTATCCCTTCTACAAGAAAACCGTGGAAGATGAGAAGAAAATGACCCGGGAAGAAGCCCTGGAGCTTCTGGAGTGTTTCCTGGTGAAATTCAACGAACCGGCCTGGGCGCTCAACTACGAGTGGTCGCAATGGGCAACCGGCCAGGGACTTTCCCAGACAATGGTCATCGGCGGACAGACCAGAGAGGGCAAAGATGCCTGCAACGAGGTGACCATGCTCGTGCTGGAAGCCATGGAGCAATTGCGTCTGAATCAGCCGGAATTCGCCATGAGGATATGGGAAGGGACCCCCGATAGATATCTTAAAAAGGCAACCCAGCTTATCCGCCTCGGGCTCGGCTATCCGAAATTCATCGGCGACCGGAAAGGAATTCAGATGGCAGCCAGGGGCTATCCGGACCTGGCCATCGAGGACTGGCGCCAGTTCGCTGTTGCCGGATGTTCGGAGATAGGCCTGCCTTATATCACTATGGATAACGGCTATGAAGCCATCGCGCTGGCCTCCAAGTGGATAGAGCTGGTCTTGAGCAACGGCAAGTGCGCGGTATGCGGCAAGCAGATCGGACTTGAAACTGGCGATCCCAGGAAATTTAAAACCATGGAACAGGTGAAAGACGCCTACCGCAAACAGGTATTCTACTGGGGCGAGTATATGGCAAAAGCCGAGAGGATTTTCAAGGAAGCCCAGAGCGAATGGTATCCTGCTCCATTCTGCTCGGCCCTTGCCGAGGGACCACTCGACAGGGGGCGAGATATTACCCGGGGCGGCGCCTGGTACACCGTGTACGGTCTTTTGCTGGCCAGCCTCGCTGACGCGGCGGATTCTCTGGGAGTAATAGACAAGCTTATCTACTGTGATAAAAAGATCACCTGGGATCAGTTGATTGAAGCGGTGAACGCCAACTGGGAAGGTTATGAAAACTTAAGACAGCTATGCGTCAACGGTGTCCCGAAATACGGGAATGACGACGATTACGCCGACGGTTGGGCCATCTGGGTAGCCGATGTCTGGGCCGACCTGATAGACTGGCTCAATACCCGAAAAGACCTTATGCCGAAGTGGGGAGGCAGATATCTGGCAGGAGGCCTGGTAGCAATAGCCAGTACCCAGTTCGGAGAATCGGTCGGCGCCACACCCAACGGGCGTAAACATCCCCAGCCGGTGGCCGATACCTGCTCTCCTGTACAGGGTGTCGACCGGAACGGTCCCAGCGCCGTCGTCAAGTCATTCAGTAAATTGCCTACTCACCGATGGGCGCTCTGCAGTCTTATAAACCTCCGGTTAAATCCGAATCTGTTTACATCCGATGCTGACCTTGAGAGGTTTGCAGCTTTTATTCGAGCATGTGAAGAGTTAGGTTTGTACCATTTTCAGTTCAATATAATTTCTGCGGAACTGCTGCGTCATGCAATGAAAGAACCCGAAAAACACCGGGATCTGCTGGTCCGGGTGGCCAGCTATGTCGCTTATTTTGTTGAGTTGAGTCCGAACCAGCAGATGGACATCATCCATAGAACCGAGCACCAGGGCTGGTAACAGACCGAAAGCGTACCGGGTAGAGGCATCGGCTTGACGAATCCATCGGCTTCCTCTGCAAAGAAACGATCTGTCCTTAGCATTGCCCGGATGACAGTTCATAACGGACCCGGAATACGAACCTTGATACTTCTGAAAGGCTGTCCCTTACGCTGCATCTGGTGTTCCACGCCTGAATCCTGGGAGGAGTCCCCGGAAATCGCCTTCCACCCGGATAAGTGTATCCTATGTAACGACTGTCTTCCGGTTTGTCCGAAGAATGCGATAACAACCGGCGATAAAGCGGTGGTCCTAGACAGGGAGTTATGCGATAAATGCGGAAGGTGTGCCGATGTATGCCATACGGAAGCCCTGAGACTCCTGGGACGGCAATATACAGCAGACGAATTGGTCTACGAGGTGAAGAAGGACGAAATTATCTATAAACATTCCGGAGGCGGCGTAACCGTTTCGGGAGGAGAGCCCCTGCTTGAACCGGAGTTTGCCGCGGAATTGCTCCGCGCTCTTAAACAGAACGGAATGAATACCGGAGCGGATACCTGCGGTTTTGTCCCCCGGAAAAATATCGAGGCCGTCCTCCCCTATGTCGACTTTTTTCTCTGGGATATCAAGCACATGGATGAGGATACCCACCGCAAACTAACCGGAGTATCCAACCGTCTCATCCTGGACAACCTGCTTTTTGTCTCGGGTAATAATATACCCGTCTATCTGAGAATACCGGTGATACCCGGCTGCAATGATTCGGAGGAAAACCTGAGGGCCGTCTGTGATTTCGCCGCAGACCTGCCCTCGCTGGTTGAGATAAACATCCTGCCGTTGCACCACCTGGGCAAGGCAAGATATGTCGCTCTGGGCCTCGAATACCCCATAGACGATATTCCTCTAGTTAAGGATGGTGTTCTCACGGAGATGCAACGCCTGGTGGAATCATTCGGCTTAAAGTGCAGCATAATCGGCTAAAGAAGAAGAAAGGTGCTGAATCCCAATATCGACGAATTGTTTTCCGGCTCGATAGACATTCAACTTCATTCCGGTCCGGACCGGACGCCGGAGCGCGTGGATGCCGTTGAAGCCGCTGAACAGTCTGCCGATTTCGGAATGAAAGCCATCGTGCTGAAAAACCACAGTCATCCCACCGCTCCGGCGGCTATCATCGCCCGGGAGATGGTGCCTGAAGTTGAGATGTTCGATTTTTGCAACTGTTCATAGAGAATAAAGTGAAAGAAAGGAGGGAAATCATGCGACGTTTTAAAACGGCGTTAATCTGTTTATGTGCTCTGGTGATCGCGTTGGCCGCAAGCGTGGTGATCCAGGGAAATATAAAGAACACCATGACAAGCGAAAAAGTAACAGTGCTGAACCCTAGAGGCATACCTCCTCCAATAGAAATGATACCCATGGCCCCCCGGCTCGATACCCTGGAGGGCAAAACAATATACGTCGCAGGTATAAATTTCCAACCGTTGCATCAAGGCATGATAGAAATCCACAGAATACTCACCGAAAAATATCCCAAAACCACATTTATACTCAAGGTCAAAAAAGGCTCTTACTTAGTTAATGACCAGGAGCTGTGGGATGAAATCAAAGAAAAAGGCGACGCAGCGATAGTCGGCATCGGGCAACTGGATACCAATGCGCCGGCGACCGTCATCTTCTCCTCCATACTGGAAAAAATGGGGATACCCACGGCGCCTGTTGTCACCGCGGGGTTTCCGAATCTCACGAGAAGCTTCGCCTACAAGAAGGGAATGCCTGAACTGCGATTGACTTTTATTCCCCATCCTTTCACGGCCAGGCCAGTCGAAGTACAACGGGAATATATAAGGGGTAAAGATCCGATAAGCGGCAAACCAATCATTGAACAAATCGTTGAGGCCCTTACCAAACCGCTGACTGATAAAGAACGAAAGACAGGTACCATAGAAAGACCGATACAAAGAGTGCTGGGACCTGATACTCCCGAGAAACTGGCCAAGCTCTTTCTTGAAAAAGGATGGACCGATGGTCTTCCGATAATTCTTCCTACGGAAGAAAGAGTCGCCGAAATGCTCAAGGGAACAGGCCACAAGCCGGATGAGGTCATCGGCACGATGCAGCCCACTCCTCCTAACGAGGCATGGGAAGGCTCTCTAAGGCAACTTGGCAGTAGTCAGGCGAAAGGAGGACCTGAATTACCGGTAACTATGCAGCCCTCCCCTCCCTATGAGTCCTGGGAATATACTGTAAAGCACGTCGCTATCAATGCCGTGATGGCGGGAGCCGGTAAAGAGCATTTCCCTGTAATACTTGCTATAGCATCCACAGGAGTAACCTCATTATTCAGTTCCTGTTCCTCTTTCGCCAGAATGGTTGTCGCCAACGGGCCAATTCGCAAAGAGATAAACATGAATTCCGGACTGGCCGCGTTGGGCCCCTTCAATCATGCCAATTCCGTCATCGGCAGGGCGTGGACGTTGATATCCAAGAATCTGGGAGGCTCGATACCGGGCGAAACATATCTGGGGGATCTGGGCAATGCCCTCAACTACAACAATTTGTGTTTTGCGGAGAATGAAGAGTCTCTGCCTAAAGGATGGAATCCTCTGCATGTGCAAAAGGGCTATAAAGCAAAAGAAAGCGTAGTTAGCATATTCAGCGGATGGAGCTTGATTAATTATGGTGCTTTTAAGCCGTACCCGATTCACGAGGTCATCAGGAAATTGTTGATAAGCTTTGAAACCAGCGGCCCCGGCAGTTGCAGGCCGACTCTGTTATTAAGCCCGGTAACGGCCGAAGATCTTAGGAATGAAGGCTTCGAAAGCAAGGAGAAGTTGAGCCATTGGCTCAAGGAAAACACCTATATGAGCCTCTGGAACTATTGGGCAACGAGGCCTGAGGACCTGGCGTCTGCAAAAGCAGGGCGCGAGCCATTCGCGTCTATGCTGAAGCAGCCTCCCGGGGCGGACTCACCACAAAAGGCTATGATGCCCTTCACCCAGGCTGAGATTCTGGTTGTGGGTGGGGGAACCGAGGTCTCCTGGCAGGCCGGAGATTTCGGGTACGTGGTATCAGCATCAGTGGATAAGTGGAGGTAGAACAGCCGGGAGAGATTGATATGGCAATGATGGGCCTGTCTTCCCGCCACCAACCGGCCAGAAACCTCGATAGATTATGGTGTTCCTATTCGGGCACGCAGCCGGAAACGGCCGATACAGACAAAGCCACACCTAAAGACCTATCGTGGCCTCCCCTGCTCGGCGGGTCAAGATGGCAGCGTGTATTAGCTGGGAAGTCGGACACGAAGAAAGGAGAAGCTGATGTCTGAAGAAAAGAAAATAACGGCAATAACCAACGGCTTATTAATCGATGGTACGGGCGCCGACCCTGTTAAGAACGCGACAGTCCTTATCGAGGGATCGATAATCAAGAAAGTGGGAAAGCGTCAAGATATTCCCAGGGGTGCGACAGTCCTGGATGTTTCCGGGAAGACGGTGATGCCGGGGCTGATAAACGCGCATATGCACCTGGCGGGAGGCAGTTCCGGGATCGGACCGTCTCCGTACCGCCCCAGAGAAGTCGCAATGTTCAAAGCGGCGGATGATGCCAAGAATATGCTGGCCTCGGGATACACGACCGTGAAGGACTGCGCCGGGAGAAACGCCCCTTTCCTGAAGCAGGCCGTCAAAGAGGGCGTCCTGACAGGGCTTCCTCGCATCGTGGCTGCCTGTTGTGTATTGAGCCAGACAGGTGGTCCGCAGGATCAAGCATCCAAAGCTGGGAAATCTCGGGATGCACGGGAGAATGATGAAGCAGAGTTTCTCATTTGTGATGGCGTGGACGAGTGTATTAAGGCGGCTCGCTACTCTCTGCGGTTGGGTGCGGACTTCATTAAGGTCTTTGCCAGCATGAGTTTCTGGAATGCGGATCACGATTCTCCAAGCGGTGTCACATTCAGTATGGATGAGATGGAGGCTTTTGTGAAGACAGCCGCCCAGGTTGGCAAATTCGTTACGGTTCATTCTCAGAATCGCCATAGTTCGAAGATTGCCATACTTGCCGGGGTAAAGACCATAGACCACGCCAGCGGCTCGGATGACGAAGTCGTGTCGTTGGGGAAGGCGCACGGTGCGATTTTCGTATCGACTCTCGCATATCTCAGGGTGATGCTTGATGGAAAACTGGCCTCTCAAGCCTCCGCAATGATACAAAAGGAGTGGGATGCTTCCGTTGAGGCATACAGGAAAATGCACGATGCAGGAGCTGTCCTGGCCGCCGGCACGGATAGCTTCGGAGATGCAAGAGAAGGTGCGATGGAAATTGAATTGTTGAAGAAATATTGCGGTTTCACCCCGATGGAAGCCATTGTAGCAGCGACCAAACACGGCGCCGAAGCTTGTTTTATGGGTGATAAAACGGGGACGATAGAAGCAGGTAAGTACGCCGATATTATCGTTGTCGATGGCAACCCGCTGGCGGACATAAAGATACTGCAGGATGTCAATAAGATTAAAATAGTGATGTTGGAAGGCGACATCTGTGTCCATCGAGGGCTTTAGCCCTAAAAACGAGAAAAACCAACATCATAGAGAATGAGCCTGCCGAGATCATCCAGGTCGGGCGAGAGGCTCTCGACAGCACGCCTGATTTTTGAAGATCTGAGATGTGCCGATATTCGAAGAGCTGGATCTTGGGAGGATGATAAAGACACTCCGGGACAGTGGAAGACCAGGCACTGTATGAAAGGAATATATCCATCCATGGGAGGAACCACAGATGAAAAATCTAAGGTTAAACAATATGCAAAAACTGCTGATATTCATCAGCTATATCCTAATTGTTTGCGGGAGCGCCGCTATCGCCGATGATCGTCCGGACTCGGGGGGCATTAAATATCTTCACGGTCCCCGGAATGCCGAGGATATCCAACCGCTTGGTGATTCTCAATGGTTGGTTACCTCCGGCTTGAACGGTCAGGCTTCAAAAACCGATGATAACGGCCATATCTACCTGGTCCATCGCAAAGAGAAGACATTCGAAGAATTATTTCCGGGGGCAACGCCAAAATTTGATCATGATAAGGCATT
The DNA here is from genome assembly GCA_964481255.1 of uncultured Acidobacteriota bacterium. Classification (GTDB taxonomy): domain Bacteria; phylum Acidobacteriota; class UBA6911; order UBA6911; family UBA6911; genus UBA6911. Next base: position 65,120 of record CAYZTZ010000005.1, read on the forward strand.
GTTCAATGCCTGCCCAGGCCCGATAAACCCTAACAAGTTTTCCGCCCATGGACTGGCCGTGCAGCAACGGTCCTCAGGGCTGTATCGCCTGTACGTCGTCAATCATGGAGAAAGGGAAGCCATAGAAGTATTTAATATCGACGCTCAAGGAACAAAGCCGGCGATCACTTGGGCGGGTTGTGTATTATTACCCAGAGAAGTCATGGCGAACGGTGTCGCGATCCTGCCAGATGGCGGCTTTTTGACAACCAATTATTTCGATCCGACTGTGCCGAATTCCATAAGAGATCTCATCCAGGGCAAGATCAGCGGTGCCGTTTATGAATGGCATCCCGGCGGAAATGTAAAAGGCATACACGGTACCGAGCTATCAGGTCCAAACGGGATCGCGTTATCGCCGGATAATGAATGGGTCTATGTGACGGCCTTTGGCACACGCGAGATAGCCCGGTTTAACCTTACAAAAAGCCCCATTACAATGGAGAGAGTTAAAATCGACATCATGCCTGATAACATCCGTTGGGGTGATGATGGCATGCTTTACGTCGCGGGCAATAACTATGTGCCGCCGGAGCAATGCCCAAAACCACCATGTCGGACCGGATGGTCCGTTTATAGTGTCCATCCCCGAACCCTGGAATTGAAACGAGTCACCGGTGTTGATCAAACGGCAGCTCTGCAGAATGGCACGACGGCACTTGTCGTGGGCCATGAGATATGGGTCGGAACCTACTCGGGTGATAGGATTTGTTATTTGCCGAAGCCTTAAACTTCCTGAATCATGCGGATTAAAGGCAGTTCACTATAATGGGAGGCCTTATGAGCCTTAACACATCGAGGAGGACATTTCTAAAGGCTGCGGGTGCGGGAGTATTGCTGCCTGCCGCCGGACGTGCTTCAACAACAGGCCCTAAAGCCGCATTTCAACCGCATACAGATGTTGTCAAGAACACTTTAGGCAAAACAGGCCCGAAGGTTTGCGGAATAGCCTGCGGAATCGGGTTCGTGCCTCTGACGGAAGAGGTTTCCCGCGCATTGGATATGGGGATTAATTATTTCGATACGTCACCGGATTGCGGTGACTGCGAAAAGATCCTTTCAGACATTACAAGAAGCCGGAACCGGATGTGCGCCCCGTATTACATGATATATTCTTGAAGTTATAGTGTATTTCATTACCTGGAACGACGTAGATGCGTGCAGGAGACCAATGTCTATTCTCTCCATAAAGGCAGGCACGTGGCACGAAGCCGCCATAATACGTGCTTCGGGAATGAGTCCATGGCATTATGTGGGAAGTCTATCCCCAAACGGGGTTGAGAGTCCAGAGATAGAGTCTAGGTACTATAAAGCCGCCACAGCAAAAAACCGTTCTCAATCTTCAGGCTATATAGAAGGAGGAAGAAATGGGAAAGTTTAATGCAGTTGGGTTAAGATCATTAATAGGTTTTTTTGTCTGCCCTATAATCCTGGTGCATGCAAATACTTTTACTGCCGAGCCTGCACGGAAGGCAGAAGGTGTTTCGTTTGAAGTGCTTAATCCTGAGACCGAGATGATTATGCCATCTGAAATCTCACTGATTTCTCCGCGGCTTAAGGACCTGTCGCAGAAGAAGATCGGATTGCTCTACGCCGGCAAATCGGGTGGAGAGTTTTTTCTGGATGCGTTAGAGGTGCTTCTGAAGAAGAAATATCCTTCGATCACCATCACCAGATATACCCGGTGGGTGGATAATGCAGAGGAGAGGATAGTGAAGGAAGAAGATGCCTTTGTTTATGCGGTGGGAGATGCCGGCCAGGCGGCCTGGGACAGCATAACCTGGACGGTAAAACTGGAAAAGCGCGGTAAACCCGGTGTCGCTGTTTTTGGCGACCGCGTGTTATATAACGCAAAAGTGGCCGCTACCCGTCTCGGCATGCCGTCGGTACGTATGGTGCCGCTGCCCAGCATGGAATTCTACCCGAACAGGGCAAGCGCAAAGAGCATGATACCTTGTGCCGAAATGGTTCTGGACGATATCATAAATGCGTTGACCCGCCCGATACAGCCTTCAGAGAAAAATGCCGTTTTGATACCGAAAAAGATGATGCCGGATTTTGTCAGAATTACAGGCGACAGCCTGGAATCCGCCTATGAGAAATTCTACCAGCTATTCATGGATTATGGCTGGGGCGACGGACTACCATTGGTCCCTCCCACACGCCATAATGTCGAACAGATGCTAAAGGCAACCAGCCTTCCGCCTGATACGATCCTGGGTACAATACAAGTGCATGACGGGAGTTGCGACCTGGTGAATGTCACTGTGAAGAAGGTTGCTGTCAATGCTGTGATGGCCGGCGCCAAACCGGAATATTTCCCGGTTATTATCGCCGCCATGAAAGGGATATCCGATAAGGGATTTTCCAGTCACGTGTTTTCTTCAGACGCCTCCTTTAACCTTTTGATAGCCGTGTCCGGTCCCATTGCGAAAAAAATCGGTATGCACTCCGGAACAGGTCTGTTGGGGCACGGATGGCGGGCCAACAATACCATTGGACGCGCTGTGAGGCTGTGCATGAACAATATCGGCAATTTGAAACCGGCAAAGCTGGATACGGCATTAACCGGCAGGGCGTCATCCCATACTTTTTATGTGCTGGCTGAAAATGATGAATTAAGTCCCTGGGCTCCTTACCACACGGTTCATGGTTACCGGGCGGAAGACAGTTGTGTTACGGTGTCCGGTATAGGTTTGGGCGGCGATTTCACGGATTACGGCGGCGGAACCGGAGCCGCCTGGACAGTTGAGAGCGTTCTGGAAAGAATCGTTAAAAGAATAGCTTCCAACCGCAATATGTTTGCGGGAGCCGGTGTCAGGCCTCTCAACTATATTTTCGTATTGAGTCCCGATACGGCACAGGAACTGAAAAAACGGGGCTTTTCCAGGCAGAGCCTCCAGGATTACATTATCGACAAAACATCCGTACCCTATGAGGAGCTGAGCAAAGCTGAGATAGAAGGGCTTAAAAAGAAACTTTCGGAAAGGTCCGAAGCCTGGGGAGGAACCGGTAATATTCCTGAAGACCGCATCCCTGTGTTCTGGGAAAACCTTAAACCCGGAGGCAAAATACCTATTATCGTTTCACCGGACAACCTTAACATTTTTGTGTCGGGTGATGTGTCAGGCTATAATTTTGGAGCGGTTTATCTGCTCGGGGGCCACTCGATTAAACCCGTTCAATAAGGAAGGCGAATTATAGAATCAGGTCATACCATCTCCTCATTATCGTCCGCATTATGTCCGTGTAGCTCCGCGTATAAGCTTGTGCATGTATGGCCTTGTCGCTTCAACTTCCCCGGCCGGAGCGCACACGATGCAGCAGGACGGTTCCGACAGCAGCGCGGAATTCTCGCGCAACCGCCGGCGCTCGTGGGCACGGTTGATCAAAAAAGTGTACGAAGCTGACCCCCTGGTTTGTCCCCGCTGCTCGGGTCCACTGAAAATCATCAGCCTGATCGGCGATGGCCCGGTCATAGAAAAGATCCTGCGCCACTTGAAGATTTGGGACCGCCCTGAGCGTCCGCCCCCCCTCTCCGCCTCCAGCGACTTTTCATTATGAGTTCGATCCGGATGCCGCCTGACAGGACGGCCCGCCGATGCATTCGTGAGCATGAAGGTTAGAAGCGCCCGCTATTTCAACTGCCGCGCGGCCGGGAAGCCTCTCTCCCGCCCAATTTGCGTATTTCGGAATCATTGGCGGCTCCAATCGCAGCGTAAAGTGACCCCCTTCACCGACCGCCGGCAGAATTCAGTTCGATTCCCGCGGCAATCTGTGCTATTCTTCCCCCAGATGTAAAAAGCAATTGTCTATCAATTATTATTTGGCTGAAAGCTTGGCCGCTCCGTGAAATCTGTGGCCGCTTCGCTGGAGGATCCTGTGGCTGAATCCACACTTCCACCCGACCGTGCCCGAAGTCTGCGCAAGCTCGCCGAGTTGATGAATACGCGGCACAAAAGG
>CAYZTZ010000006.1:0-57652 GCA_964481255.1 uncultured Acidobacteriota bacterium
ACCGCGAATCCGCGGTCACTCGAAATGGAGGCGGAAGCGCACAATTTCGGGACGGTTTCCCAGGCGCACTGGCGGGCCCCATGTCCCGGCTCCGGTGGATACGTAAAAATGGGTGTCGCCGATATTCCTGTAGCCTTGCGGCAGCTCATAAATGGAATTGACGATATAGTTGAGCGGCCACAGCTGTCCCGCGTGCGTGTGCCCGGAAATCTGAAGATCCACGCCTTCCGCGACGGCTTCCTCGAGCTCGAAGGGCTGGTGATCCATCAGGATGACGGGATAGCTCCTGTCCACCGCCGCCATGAGCTCGCGCAGAGTTTTTCGACGGCTTTCGCTGAAGCGGGCCGACATCCGGTCCTCGCGGCCGACAAGATAGAGCGCGCCGCCGATTTTCACGCTTTCGTCGCGCAGCATGGTGACGTTGTGCTCCGTCAGATAGGCGCAGGCCTCCCGCACTCCCCCGATGTACTCGTGATTGCCCGTAACGGCGTAAACTCCCAGCCTGGACCGGATACTCCGGATCGATTCGCCCAGGTTCCGCTTGATCACGGGCGCGATGTCGGCGTCGACGACGTCTCCCGCAAGCAGGACGAGATCCGGGTGCAGGCCGTTGATCTTGTCCACGATCTGACCGATGCGGGAGCGGCTCACGATCGTGCCGAGATGGATATCCGAAACAGCCACAATATCCAGGTTTTGTATATTGCCGGCCCTCTTGGCTATGGACAGGTCGATGGTCCGAATCCGCGGCGTCACCGCGTTGATGTATCCCGCCAGCAAAAGCAGAGCGACCGCCCCCGTCACGGCGGCGAAAGCGATCTGTTTGGCCCGGCCGTAGTCGGCCGTCACGGCGGACGGGAAGAAAGGAAGGAAATGGTGGATAAGGCGCAGCAGGTCGAGCGCCATGACGGCGATCAAAAAATACAGCATGGCGCCGATCCAAAACGATCCGATCCATGTAAGAAGGTTGGCCGGGATGGGAGGAAGGATGTTTTCCAGGATCCGTCCTCCCATGAAGGACAAAGCAACGACCCAGAAGACGATCGAATACCCGTGCCGCAGGCCGGAATGGGCCGGAAGGGCCTGCAGGCCCCGGATATAGATATAGAAATTGATCGCCGTCAGAATGGCGAAGAAAATTCCGAAAAAAAGAATCTGCATCGTCGGTCTCATGGGGCAGAAGTCTACCGCAGACAGGTCCCGATTTCGGGAAAAATTGCGATGTCATGACGGCCTTGCCGGAAAGTGAAAGGCCGGATGCGCGGCCGGAGCCGGCTTAATCTCCGAAACGGATCACGATCCCGAACGCCAGGGCGAGGTTGTTCATGGTCTCGCTCCAGTTTTTCGTCATGTAGTAATCCGCTTGAATGAAGCGCACGGCGAAATTCCTGCTTACGTTCCAGTCGAGGCCGCCGCCGAGCGCGAGCCCGAAACCGACATCGCTGTCCACATCCTGGCTGTCCGAGAAGCCCAGGGCGGAGGCTCTCGCGGAAATCTCCCCCCGGTCGATTCCGAACAGGGCGTGGGCGAAAGGCGTCACCGCTTCGTTTTGCCGGAACGCGATGCGCGGGCCTGCCAGAAACGCGAAATTCGAATATTCTGCGCCGACTCTGCCGCGGATTCCCTGAACGTCGAAGCTCCCGTCGAGAATATCGCCGGAATGCCGCCGGAAATCGGCCTCGATGCCCAGCATGTCCGTCAGGTTATAGGTCACCGAGCCGATCCATCCCTTGTTCAGAAACCTTTTCGTTTCGAAATTGCCCGATAGGCCGAGATTGTTGAATATGTCTTCCAAGCCTTCGGCCTGCTCTTCGGAATAGCCCAGCCTCTGGATCGCGTATCCGCCGAAGACTTCCACCTTGGGAATGTCCTGGGCCGACGCTATACAAGAAATAAGGAATACCAAAAACAGGACGCCGATTGATTTTTTCATGCGGTCTCCTCTTAAGGCCGTCTCGCCGGAAAACCGTTCTTGTTCCTAAAAGATGGCTTCATGCTATCGGACTTCGCGGTCGCGTTCAACGACATTCGTGCGCTGGAAGCCGGCACCCTTTTCGATTTTGCAAGATCCTACAGCCGCGCGGACTCCGCGGCGGCGATCCCTTCCGCGGCGACGGCCCGCCGGATCCCGCCTTTGGATAGGCCGCGCCGTTCGTCTTTCGCCTTGAACCGCGAGGGTGAATGACTTATAAAAGTCATCGGTCTTTGAATCCGGGCGCGCACGCCCGGAGGCCTGAATAGAGGGAGGAAAGCATTCATGGCGCTTATCGATTTTGGAGGTGTCAAGGAAGAGGTTGTGACCCGGAAGGAGTTTCCAATGCGCAAGGCGCGCAAGGTCCTCAAGGATGAGGTCATCGCCGTCATCGGATACGGGGTCCAGGGACCGGCGCAGGCCCTCAACATGAAGGACAACGGCTTCAGGGTCATCGTCGGCCAGTCCAAACAATTCCGCCGGGACTGGGATCGGGCCCGGAAAGACGGCTGGGTGCCCGGCAAGGACCTGTTCGACATCGCGGAAGCCTGCGAACGGGGCACCATCATCGAGATGCTCGTCTCCGACGCGGCGCAGAGGGCCATATGGCCCGTTGTGAAGCCGCGTCTTAAGCCCGGGGACGCCCTGTACTTTTCGCACGGTTTTTCGATCGTCTACAAGGATCAGACCAAAGTCATTCCGCCCGGGGATGTCGATGTCATCATGGTGGCCCCCAAGGGATCGGGCACGTCTCTGCGGCGCAACTTCCTCTCGGGAGCGGGAATCAACTCCAGTTTCGCCGTCGAGCAGGACGCCACCGGGCGCGCCCGCGAGCGTTGCATCGCGCTGGGCATCGCGATCGGGTCCGGATACCTGTTCCCCACGACCTTCAAAAAGGAAGTTTTCAGCGACCTGACGGGGGAGCGGGGCGTCCTCATGGGCGCGATCGCGGGGATCATGGAGGCCCAGTATGAAGTGCTCCGCAGGCACGGCCACAGCCCCAGCGAAGCGTTCAACGAGACGGTCGAGGAATTCACGGAAAGCCTGATATGTCTCGTCGGCGAAAACGGCATGGACTGGATGTACGCCAATTGTTCGGCCACCGCCCAGCGCGGCGCCCTCGACTGGAAGCCGAAATTCCGGAAGGCGGTGAAGCCCCTCTTTGAAACGCTTTACCGGAGGGTCGCGTCGGGCGAGGAAACGAAGAGGGTGCTGCAAAGCTGCGGCAAGCCCGATTATCAGCAGCAGCTTGCCAAGGAGCTTGCCGTCATGGCCAACTCCGAAATGTGGCTGGCGGGGAAGGCGACCCGGGCGTTGCGCCCGAAAGAGCCGGCGAAAAAATACATCGCGACCGCCAAGGGAACCTCAGGCCGGGCCGCCAATTAAGGATCGGCGCCGATACGGACGCATAACGAAATTCTTTCCACGGGTCATCCCGGATGACCGAAGGAGGGCATCATGAAGACTGGAGCGAGGAACGCCTTCAAGGCCAAAGTGACATCCATTAAAAGCGACGAGATCATGTCGCTCGTAAAATTCGAGGTCAAGGCCCCGGGCCAGATGGCTTCCGTTCTGACCACGGAATCCGTAAAAGACATGAAATTGAAGGTCGGCGACAGGGTCACTCTGGTCGTCAAAGCCATCCATGTCCTCCCCGTGAAGGATTAGGCGGCATGGATGTATCGGAAACGGAAGCGTTGAAGGCCGGCGCCTCCACCGTGATTCTGATCCACAGCGACGGCATGGGGTCCGCGGAGGAAGCTTTGCGGCATAAGCTGCTGCGGAGCTACCTGACGCTGCTTCGTGAAAACGGATTTTACCCCGACACGATATGTTTTTATGCCGAAGGGATCAAAATGGCGGTGGAGGGATCTCCCGTTCTCGATATATTGCAGGACATGGAGTCCGCCGGCGTGCGCCTGATCGTGTGCGGCACATGCCTGCAGTATTTCGGGCTGAAGGACCAGCTCGCCGTGGGAATTGTCGGCGGAATGAACGACATCATCCGCGCCCAGTGGACGGCCCGGAAAGTGATAACGCTGTAGAGATTCGAATCGAACCGCAGAGACCCTGAGGACCTTCAGGAAAACGGACGCTTCGCGGTTCATTGGGAATTTTCAGGAGATGGAGCGCCGGAGCAAGGCCGCGGTTATCGAGTGTCCCATGACAAACGATCTGTATCAGACTCCCTATAATTTCCTGGGCCTCCCGGAGGACATTGCGGATCCCGCGCGCGCCCGTGGTTGGCTCCTGCCGGTTCCGTTTGAGTCCACGACTTCCTACGGAGCGGGGACCAGGGAAGGGCCCGCGGCGATTCTGGCCGCGTCGCGACAGGTCGAGCTCTATGATCACGAGTTCGGAACCGAGCCGGCCATGGGTTACGGCATTCATACCACGCTTCCTTTGAACCCCGTGCATCATTCCCCGGAAGCCATGGTCCGGGCCGTGGAGGACGCGGTCGCCGCTATTCTTTCCGGCAGGCCGCGGCCCGAGGTGCTGGGAGTGCTCGGCGGCGAGCATTCGATCTCCGCGGGGGTGGCGCGGGGGCTGGCGCGCGCGCGGACCGGCGATCGTCTGGTCGCCGTTCACGTGGACGCCCACGCCGACCTGAGGGAGGAGTATGAGGGCTCCCCCTACAGTCACGCCTGCGCGGCCAGGCGGATCGTGGATGTCTGCCCCGTTTTTCAAATCGGGATTCGCAACCTTTCAAAAGAAGAGGCCTCTTTTCTGCGGGACTGCCCGAGGGTGCGAACGGCATACGGCGAAGAGGCGGCCTCCCCCGGGGGCCGCTTCTTGAGCGATCTGGCCCGTTTCGTGAGAGGCAAAAGGGTCTTTCTCACCGTCGATCTGGACGGCCTGGACCCGTCGATCATGCCGGCCGTGGGAACGCCGGAACCGGGCGGGATCTCCTGGGAGAGGATGCTCGAAATAGCGCGCACCGTCGGCCGGAACGCGGCGGAGGTGCCTGTTTTCGACGTCGTGGAACTGGCTCCGATAGCGGGCTTCCGGGCGCCGGATTTTCTCGCGGCCAGGCTTGTATACAAGCTTTTCTCCTATCTGCTGGCTAAAGGGCCGAAAGCGGGCCGAACAAGGAGGGGCAGGCATGGGCGACGTCAAGCTACCTAGGAGGTTTGTAAGCCGGTATCCGCATAAATTCGCCAGGGGGAAGCGTCAGTTTCTGCGCGGCAAACGCATTCTGCCGAAGCCGATCACCGGACGGGAATCCCTTCCGGACCTGATCGACGACGCGTTTCTCGCCTATAACGCGGCCCGGCTCCAGGAGGCCTGCCGCCTGTTCACGGAGAGAATGCTTCAGCCCAACGTCACCGTCGGAATGAGCCTGGCGGGCGCTCTGACCCCCGCCGGACTGGGATCCGCCGTCATCGTCCCCCTTATCAACGCGGGCTTCGTGGACTGGATCGTCTCCACCGGCGCCAACCTCTACCACGACATGCATCACGCCATGAACATGCCGCTGTACCGCGGCTCCCCCTTCTCCCCGGATCCGGAACTTCGAAGACTGGGCGTCGTCCGCATCTACGATATTCTGCTCGACTACAACGACGTTCTGATGGCCACGGATCACGTCCTGAGACAGGTGCTGATGCAGCCCGAGTTCCAGCGCGAGATGGGCACCGCCGAGCTCCACTACTTTCTGGGAAAATACTGTGCGGAATTCGAAAGACAGACCGGCCGGAGGAACGTGTCCGTTCTGGCCGCCGCCTATCGCGCCGGCGTCCCCTGCTTCTGCCCATCGCCGGGGGATTCGACCATCGGCATGAATATCGCCGGTCTGGAGCTTCGCGGAAACAAGCTCCGCATCAATTCGTCGCGCGACGTGAATGAGTCCACCGGCATCGTGCTCGCCGCCAAACGCGCCGGTCATAAGACGGGGACGCTCCTCATCGGCGGCGGATCGCCCAAGAATTTCACACTGCAGACCGAGCCGCAGATTCAGGAGGTGCTTCGCGTCAAGGAAGAGGGCCACGATTACTTCATCCAGTTCACCGACGCGCGGCCCGACACCGGCGGGCTCTCCGGAGCCACGCCCCATGAAGCCATCACCTGGGGCAAGGTGGATCCCACGAGGCTCCCCGACGCCGTCGTCTGCTACGTGGATTCGACGGTGGCGTTCCCCCTGCTGGCGCACTACGCCCTGTCGCGCCATAGGCCCCGAAAGCACAAACGACTGTACGACAAGCTCCCCGCGATCATGAAGCTGGTCACGGACGAGTATTGGAAACACAATAAGCGGCTCTAACGAACGGCGGGCGGCGAATCCCGGGCCGCGGGTTCAGCAGGCCCTTAACGCGTTGACGCAACGTGGAAACCCATGGGTAAGACCTCCCTCCTGAAGGAATTGGCGAAGCAGCACGGGACGCCCCTGTTTGTCGTGGATCACGATGTGATTCGCGCCAACTACGCGGCGTTCCGGAGATACCTGCCCCGCGTGCAGGCCTATTACGCCGTCAAGGCCAATCCCGATCCCGCCATCGTCCGGACGCTTTACCGCATCGGCGCGAGTTTCGACGTGGCTTCCATCGCCGAGTTCAGGCTGGTATACGAAAACATCAGGCGTCTGCCCGCCGAAGAGCGCCAGAATTTCATCTGGGACAAGATCGTCTACGCCAATCCGATCAAGGACACGCGCACGCTGGAGGAGCTGGATGCCTATAAGCCTCTGGTGGCCTTCGACAACAGGGAAGAGATAAAAAAGATCCGCAGACACGCGCCCCACGCGGGGCTGGTGCTGCGCATCAGGGTCCCCAACACGGGATCGATGGTGGAGCTGTCCAGCAAATTCGGCGCCTCCCCCGGCGAGGCGGCGGACCTTATGGCCGCGGCTTTTGATTCCGGCCTGGTCGTCGAAGGGCTGGGATTCCACGTGGGCAGCCAGTGCACGAATTTTGAAAATTACGTGCAGGCGCTGTCCACCTCGGCGTCCGTCGCGGAGGAGGCCGCGTCGCGCGGATTCGCCATGAAGCTGCTTGATATCGGGGGCGGGTTCCCCGCGCGTTACGACCGCCATGTGCGGCCTTTCCGGGAGCTGGCGGCCATCCTGCGCGCGGAATTGGACCGGCTCTTTCCGAAGACCATGGAGATTCTGGCCGAGCCCGGCAGGTTTATGGTGGCCACGGCGGCGACCCTGGTCGCGGAAGTCATCGGCAAGTCCGAGCGCGACGGCAAGCGCTGCTACTACCTGAACGACGGGATCTATCACACGTTTTCAGGCATCCTGTTCGACCACTGCCAGTATCCGGTGAAGGCCTTCAAGAGAGGTCCCAAAAAAATCTCGGCCGTCTTCGGGCCCACGTGCGACGCCCTGGACACCATTTCCCAGGCAGAGTCGCTTCCGGAGCTGAAGCTGGGCGACCTTGTCTACAGCGAAAACATCGGTGCTTACAGCCACGCCTCTTCCACCTGCTTCAACGGATTTCCTCCCGCCAAGGTCGTTCATATCAACCAGTGACAGTGAAAGAAAGCTTGGAAGGGCTTCCAGCGGAAACCGCGAAGACCGCCGGAAAGAGAAATCCTCTGCGGTCTTCGGGGTTGAAGAAGAGGCGTCCAGTTCCGCCCGGCCGGATCGTCATCCGTTTTTTCGCTCGAACTCTTTCATGAAGGAGACGAGGGCGTCGACGGCTTCCAGGGGAACGGCGTTGTAGAGGCTTGCGCGGATGCCGCCGACCGATCGATGCCCTTTCAATCCGATCAACCCCTCCTTCTTCGCCTGCGCGACGAACTGCTCCTCCAGAGCCTCGCTCGGCAGCCGCCAGACGACGTTCATGATGGATCGGCTCTCTTTTTCGACCGGCGAGCGCCAGAAGGCGCTCGCGTCGATCGCGCCGTAGAGCCGCGCGGCCTTTTCCTCGTTGATCTTCTGAATCCACGGCACGCCGCCGCGCGATTCCATGTATTCGCAGATGAGTTTGAGCAGGTAGATGCCCCAGGTGTTTGGCGTGTTGTACATGCTCCGGTCGGCGATGTGCGTCGTATAGCGCAGAAATATCGGGGTATTCCGGGGGGCGCGTTCCGCCAGATCCTTGCGCAGGACGACAAGGGCGAGCCCGGAGGGGCCGAGATTTTTTTGCGCGCCGGCGTAAATGAGGCCGAAACGGGTCACGTCGACTTCCCGCGACAGGATCTCGCTCGACATATCCGCCACAAGCGGGGCCTGCGTTTCGGGAAACCGCGCCCAGCGTATCCCCCCGATGGTTTCGTTGGTGCAGATGTGCACATACTCCGCGTCGGGAAGAAGCCTGAGCTCGCCGGTTTTGGGGACCCGCGTATAGCCTTCCTCCTTGCCGCTCCAAGCGAGGTTCGCAGAGCCGGTGATTCCCGCTTCCCTGTATGCCTTGGAGGCCCAGCTCCCCGTGTCCACGTAGTCCGCGCTTTTTTCCGGGCGGCGCAGGTTCATCGGGACCATGGCGAACTGAAGGCTCGCCCCGCCCTGCAGGAAGAGAACCGCGTAGTCCTCCGGGATGTGCATAAGGCGCCGTATGCCGGCCTCCGCCTCGTCGGCGATGGCCTGGAATTCCCTGGATCGATGGGACATTTCCATGACGGACATCCCGGATCCCGCGATGTCCAGAAGTTCCGATTGGGCCTTTTCAAGCACGGGCAGGGGCATCGCGGCCGGTCCCGCATTGAAGTTGTGAACACGCGCCATAGACTCGCTCCTTGAAAAATCCGCGCTATCTTACTCCATTTCCGCGAAAACGCAAAACCGCCCGGAGCACCCCGCGTTTGGGCGTTCTAACAACCCGCGGGACTATGTTAGAATCCTCTCACGCCGGAGAGGGGAGGTCGTTCCTTTCGTTGTGCACTGCCGCACATCGGCCGGCAAACCCCAGGGAGGATTTCGTATGCCAGAGGATCCAAAAGACGAAACGCCGGATTTCAGTCCGGGAATCAGCCGCAGGGGATTCCTGAGTTCGGTGGGCGCGGGCGCCGTCGTCGCGGCCACGCTCAAGGGAGCTCCGACGGCGCCCGCACAGGAGATCGACGCGGACGCCCATGCCGTCACGGTTCATCTTAATATCAACGGCTCCGTGCGGAAGGTCCTTGTCGAGCCGCGCTGGACGCTGCTTTATGTGCTGCGCGAGGTTCTCGGGCTCACGGGGACCAAGGTCGGCTGCGAGCGCGGCGAATGCGGGGCCTGTACGGTGCTGATCGACGGGAAGCCGCGTTATTCCTGCATGACTCTCGCCGTCGAGGCCGAAGGCCGCGTGATTACGACCATCGAGGGCCTGCTGGAAGGAGACAAGCTCGGCCCCGTGCAACAGGCTTTCGCGGAAGAGGACGCGTTTCAGTGTGGATATTGCACCCCGGGACAGATCATGGCGGTCGAGGGCCTCTTGCGCCGCAACCCCAATCCAACGCTGGATCAGATCCGTGTCGGAGTCAGCGGAAACCTCTGTCGCTGCGGTGCCTATAAAAACATTTTCAGAGCCGCCGCAAGGGCGTCGGAGCTGCGCAGGCAGAAGGGAGGTGCGTGATGACTGAATTTTATGACCGGCTGGAGGAATCATTCCGCAACAGTTTCGAACCGCCGGCGCCGCCCGAAGAGAAATTGCGGCCCTGGACGGAAACGCGCGTCGTGGGCAAGGGCCTGCCCAGGGTGGACGCCTTTGAGCGGTGCTCCGGCAAAGCCGCGTACACGTATGACATCATCCTTCCCGGCATGGTTTACGGCGCGATACTCCGCTGCCCGCACGCCCACGCGATGGTGAAGAACGTCGACACGAGCGCGGCCGAAAAAATGCCCGGCGTGGTCGGCGTCCTCTCGGGGAAATCTCCCGGAGCCGACATCGGATGGTACGGAGGATTCGGGCCTCCGCAAAGCAAGCTCTTCGATCCTCACTGCCGCTACCAGGGGGACGAAGTCGCCGCCGTGGCCGCGCAGACCCCCTATCAGGCCTGGGACGCTCTGAAGGCCGTCAAGGCCGAATATGAGGTGCTCCCGTTTGTCCTCGACGAGGAGGAGGCGCTCAAACCGGACGCGCCCAGGCTTTTCGAGGGCGGCAATTCGAGCGGCAAGCCCATGGTCACGACAAGGGGAGACGTGGAAAAGGGTTTCGCGGAAGCCGATTTCGTTCTGGAACAGACCTTCACCACGAGCGTTCAGATCCACGCCAACATGGAAGTTCATGGCTCCGTGGTGAAATGGGACGGCGATAAGATCACCATCTGGGATTCCACGCAGGGGGTTTACGACGGCTGCATGCTCCCCTTCGCCCGCACGATGAAGCTCCCCTATAACAATGTCCGCGTGATCTGCCATTACATGGGAGGCGGTTTCGGCTCGAAGCTTGAGCTGGGCAAACACACGGTCATCGCGGCGCTTCTCGCCCGCGCCTGCGGCCGCCCCGTCAAGCTGATGCTTTCGAGGGAGGAGAGCATGCTCGCGGTCGGCAACCGGCCGAACGCGAAAATGACTCTGAAGGCGGGAGTCAAGAAGGACGGGACGCTGACCGCATTGAAACTGACCAATTTTTTTACGCCGGGCGCTTACTCCTCCATGGCCTCCGTGGGATTCCTGGTCCAGGAGCTTTACAAATGTCCCAATATCTCGGTAACCGAAAGCGGGGCCTATACCAACGCCGGCCGATGCCGCGCCTTCCGGGCTCCGGGATTTCCGACGGGGGCCTGGTCGCTTGAGCAGATGATGGATATGCTCGCCGAAAAAATCAATATGGATCCGGTGGAGTTCCGCCTCAAAAACTTCACGGACTTCAGCCAGTCGAGGAAAGTGCCCTATTCAAGCGCCGGCTTGAAGGACTGCCTCATCGAAGGGGCCAGGAAGTTCGGTTGGAAGGAAGCCCGGGCTCTTCCCAAAGGCAGCGGGCCGGTCAAGCGCGGGTTCGGGATGGCGGCCGGGCTCTGGATGATGGGTTCCGGCGGGCCGCCTTATACCGCGGAAGTCAGGCTTTTCTCGGACGGGGGCGTCACCATCAAGACCGGTGCGATGGATCTGGGGACGGGGACCAAGACGTGCGCCTGCATGGTCGCGGCCGAAGAGCTCGGCGTCCCGCTCGAGAACGTCCGCATCATTAACGCCGACACAGCCATCACGCCCTATGCCTCCAGCAGCGGCGGCAGTATGACGCTTCCGAGCGTGGCCCCTGCGGTTCGCAGCGGCGCGGCGATCGTCAAGCGCCAGGTGCTGGCGTGGGCGTCGGAAGCGCTCGGCGTCCCCGCGGACGATCTCGAAATCAGGAACGACTCCATCGTCAGCCGCAGCGATCCTTCGAAAAAGAGAACGCTGGATGCGCTGTTCCGCGCCAAAGGGGTCCTGGACGTGATCGGCATCGGCAATCGGGAACAGAATCCCGCGAACAAGGCCATCATGCCGTTTGGAGCCCACTTCGTCGAAGTGGAGGTCAACACGGAAACCGGGCAGGTCAAGGTGGTGCGCATGGTCGCGGCCAATGAAAGCGGCCGTGTGATCAACAGCAAGACTTTCGAATGCCAGGTCTTCGGGGGCATGACGATGGGCCTCGGGTACGCCCTGACGGAGAAGCGGGTCATGGACCGCAGGACGGGGAAGATGTGCAACGCGAATCTGCGGGACTACAAGGTCCCCGGGGCCCTGGACGTGCCCGCGGACCACGAAGTCGTCCCCATCGACCTCAAAGACAACGAATGCAACAACGTCGGCTGCAAGGGATTGGGCGAGCCCGCCCATGTGCCTACGGCGGCCGCCATCGCCAACGCCGTCTATGACGCGATCGGCGTGAGGCCGGTCGACGGTCCGATCGACAGCAGGATGATCCTGGAACTGCTCGACAGCAAGAAAAGGGGATGAGCCATGATGAAAAATTTCGATTACGTTAAAGCGGGCTCGCTCGCGGAGGCGATCAGGGCGGTGAGCGTCAAGGGCGCGTGGCTGCACGCGGGAGGCACGGATCTTCTGGGATGCGCCCGCGACGAGGTTATGCCCGTCGACAAGGTGGTCAGTGTCAGCGGTCTTAAGGAGTTGAAAGGAATAGCGGCGCGGGCGGACGGGGGCCTCAGGATCGGAGCCCTCACGACGCTGGCGGAGATCGCGGCGGACGGCTCCGTCTCCGGGAAGTTCGCCGTCCTGTCGCAGGCCGCGGCCGCCGTAGGCACACCTCAGATCCGCGAGCAGGGAACAATCGGCGGCAATCTGTGCCAGAGACCCCGCTGCTGGTACTTCCGCGGAGATTTCCAGTGCCTCAAGAAAGGCGGGAAGACCTGCTACGCCATGGCCGGGGAAAACCAGTATCACGCCATATTCGGCGGGGGACCCTGTTTCTTTGTGCATCCGTCGGATGTGGCGCCGGCTCTGGCGGCGCTGGAGGCCCAGGTCGGAATCGCCGGCCCGTCCGGGAGCCGGACCGTTTCCATCGACAATTTCTTTGTAAGCCCGGCCAAGGTCCTCGAGAGGGAGAACATACTCCGGCCCGGCGAAATCGTGACGGATATTCAAATCCCTCCGGTCCGCGGCGAGCTGAAGAGTTCCTACAGAAAGATCGCGGCCCGCGAGTCCTGGGATTTCGCCCTTGTCAGCGTGGCGGCGGCGCTCCAGATGGAAGGCGCGACGGTGCGGGGCGGCCGTCTCGTGCTGGGAGGAGTCGCTCCTCACCCGTGGCGGCTTCCGGAGGTGGAGAAACTCCTTGCAGGAAGAAAACTCGACGGCGCTCTGGCGGCCGAAGCCGCGTCGGCCGCGGCGTCCGGCGCCAAGGCGCTCCGGGACAATAAGTACAAGATAGCCATGGTTCAGGGCGCCGTCGAAGAAGTGCTGACCGCCTTCTTGTAACGGACGCGGTGCCGGGCCGCGCCGGGGAGGTTCGATATGAAGCTTCTCATGCTGCCGGCCTGTCTGTTTCTGTTCGCAGCGGCGCTCGGGGCTCAACAGCACGCCCTTACGGATAGCGGGGAAGAGGTCCTGCTGAACGCGGACGGCTCCTGGAAGTACCTGCAGGCAAAAGCCGGTGCGGTCCAATCGGAGGATGCCGGGTTCAAGCAGAAGGTTGTGGACCTCTATCATAAGGCGTTCTATTACGGGAGGAACACATGGCGCGTGAATAAATGGCTCGGCGTCCTCACCGAGCAGAACCCGAACGATGTGTGGATCACGCAGGAGATCATTTTTGAAACGCGCCCCGATTTTATCGTTGAGACGGGGACTCTTTGCGGGGGCAGCGCGGCCCTGTGGTCCACGATACTGGAACAGGTGAATCCCGAGGGCCGCGTCATAACCATCGATATCATGGACCAGGCGCAGGACGCGCGCCGACTGCCGGTGGTTCAGAAACGCGTCGATTTCCTGCGGGGCAGCTCGACTTCTCCCGGGACTGTTGAGGAAGTCAGGAATCGCGTCAAAGGGAAGAAGGTCCTTGTGATCCTGGATTCCGACCACAGCAAGGAGCATGTGCTCAGGGAATTGGCGGCCTACGCCCCGCTTGTCAGCGTCGGGAGCTACCTGATCGTGCAGGACACCAATTTGAACGGGCATCCGGTGGATCCAGCATTCGGACCGGGTCCAATGGAGGCGCTCGAGGAATTCCTGGCCGCAAACCCCGCTTTCGAGCCCGACAGGAGCCGCGAGCGTCTCCTTTTCACCATGCATCCCAGCGGATATCTCAGGCGGGTGCGTTAGCCGAGGCTGCGAGACGGGAGTCATGCATGATCGGGCCCCAGGGCGCACGGCGCGCTCCCATGCCCCCCTTCCACGCCTCATAAACGGATTTTGCCATTCTGCGCTAAGGCACAATCCTTTCCGATACGGCGGATAAATTCCCTGTCAACGACCTCTCTGCGTTCTGCAAAGAAGTTTTTCTTATTGAAGCGGCTGAGATCAGGGAACTTGTTCAGAGACTGAGATCTGAAGGCATAAGGCGCTGTT
Organism: uncultured Acidobacteriota bacterium; assembly: GCA_964481255.1. Classification (GTDB taxonomy): domain Bacteria; phylum Acidobacteriota; class UBA6911; order UBA6911; family UBA6911; genus UBA6911. The sequence goes on from CAYZTZ010000006.1 coordinate 13,842, forward strand.
TGGTCGGGAAAGCGCACTTCAACTTGGGATGGCTCACGAGGCGGGGCATCTGTCTGGGCCGGATGAAGAGTCTTTGAGGGCCAGCAGGTAAATGGACAGGCCCAAGCTGAAGTTGCCGTATCGGAGAATGGCGGCTTCCGTCTCAAGCAGGCGGGTCAGGGCCTTGTTCAACCACCGGTTTCCGCGCGTGCGCGAGCGCACGTCCGATCCCGCAGGGGCGATCCCGGCCTTTTTCAGGAGTCTCCACAGCGCCGCCGCCGGCAACAGAAATGTGTTGGCGCCGGTAAGGCGAAGCGGCCGGAAACCGGCATCCATTGCGGCACGGCGCAGTTCTTTCCTCCCAAAGCGGCGGTATGTCATGATTTCTTCATCATGACTGCTTCGCAGACACTCGTAGGCGGGCCCCCGGAGCAATAATCGCCCTCCCGGCTTGAGCACGCGGTGGAACTCGCGCAGAGCCGCGCAACGGGCAGGCTCATCCTTCAGCTGCGACAACACGTCCAGGGAAACGACAAGGTCAAAAACGCCGGCGGGAAAAGGAAGCGAAGCTGCATCGGCCTGTGCAAGGGACTGCTCCCCGCGCCGGCGGCAAAAAGCCAGGGCCCCAAGAGAATAATCGATGCCGGCGACCCGGGCGCCGTAGTTCCGCCTCAGCCATCCCATGTTGAAGCCGGTGCCGCAGCCGGCGTCAAGCACGAGAGAATTCAAAGATACAGCGGCCGGAGGCAGGAGCGAGAGAGAGACGGCGCGCATCCCCACATACCACCAGTGGCTTTCCTCCTGCTCGAACATGTGGAGATATTCTCTTTCGTTCATGGCCTAAGCCCTGAAGAAACGGCGCACGGACCGGATGATATGCTGAAGTTCCTCTTCCGTGAGTTCAGGATAGAGAGGCAGGGAGAGAATTTCACGCGAGGCTTCTGTTGCGGCGGGAAACTTCTGCCCCGGAAGGACAAAGCGCCGGAACGCAGGCTGCAGCGGCAGCGGAGCGGGGTAATGAACGAGGGTCTCGATTCCGCGCCGATGCAGGAACCGCCGCAGCTCATCGCGGCGGCGGGTGCGGATCGTGTATAAATGCCGGCCGGGCAAGAGTCCGGGTGGCGCCGGCAGCAGTTTGACATCCAGATCCGCAAAAGCCTCGTCATAACGCGCGGCCAGCATTCTGCGGAGATGGTTCCTCTCCTCCAGTGCCTTCAGTTTAAACCTCAATACCGCCGCATGCAGCTCGTCAAGACGAGAGCAGTACCCCAGCAGTTCGTGATGGTAATTTTTATCCTGCCCGCCGTTCCGGAGTTTCCTGACCCGATCAATGAGCGCTGCATCCCGGGTCAAAACCATTCCCGCATCCCCGAAGGCGCCCATGTTTTTGGTAGGATAAAAACTGAATGCGCCGGCCAGGCCGAACGTGCCGAGAGGTCGTCCGTCCAACCGCGCGCCGTGAGCCTGGCACGCGTCCTCAATAACGACCAGGCCGTAATTCTTTGCCAGGTCGAGAATGGCCTCAATGGCGCACGCCTGTCCATAAAGATGGACCGGAAGAATAACGCGCGTCTTTTTCCCGATACAGGATTCAACGCGGGATATGTCGATCTGCAGGGTATCGGGATCCACATCCGCAAAGCGCGGGATCGCCCCGGCCCGCCATATCGCCAAGGCAGTGAACCCCGCCGAAAGCGCCGTTGTAATCACTTCCTCCCCGGCTCCGGGAGCCAGAGCGCCGCTGGCGTCGATGGCCAGAGTAAGGGCGTCTGTGCCCGATGCAACGCCTGCCGCATAGGGGGCGCCGAGCGCCGCGGCGAATTCCTTCTCCAGCGATTCCAGTTCCGGTCCAAGGAGGTAACGGCCTCGATCCAGCACGCGCGCCATCGCAGTTTCCAGATCCCGGCGATTGCGGGCGGATTCGCGACTGAGATCCAGGAATCGTATGGACAGGGGTTTCATGTTCCCAGGTAAGTGGATCGGTGCCGTTCGAAAAAGTCAAGAGTGCGGCGGATCCCCTCGCGCAGAGACACCCGGGGGCTCCAGCCGAGCTCTTCCTGAATGCGCGAAAAGGAACCGTAGTAGTCGCCGATGTCGATCTTCTGCTGCTCTTCGGGAAAAGGCGCAAAGCGATAGCGTCCTTTGCCTGCGACCGCGATCATGAGCTCGGCGAGGTCCAGCAGTGAAACCGGCGCTCCGCTACCCAGATTGAAGGTCTTACCGGGAGAGCGAGGACTTATTCCGGCAAGGAGCAAGGCGTCCACCACGCAGTCCACATAGGTCAGATCGCGCACCTGCCTGCCGTTTCCAAACAGAACGATTTCCTGATCGCACAGGATCTGATGGATGAACCAGCCGACGACTCCCTGGCTTGCATTTCGGATCATCTGCCGCGGGCCATAGGTGTTGGTAAGGCGCAGCGAACAGGTCTCTATCCCGTGAACCTGGTAATAAATGCGATGGTAGAGCTCTGCGGCGTACTTGTGAACCCCGTTGATGTCCATGGGGAGGATGGGATGCTCCTCATCTACCGGAAGGCTCCGGGGTTTCCCGTAACATTGGCGCGTGCTGCTGTAAACGATGCGAACGGAAGGGTTCGCAGCGCGGCAGCATTCCAGCAGGCAGAGATGCGCCTCGGCATTGCCGCCGAGGTCCTGCAACGGACTTTTCATGGAATCGGTATGGCTGACATGACCCGCCAGATTGAATATGATATCGACACCCGAAACCGCCTCGCGCAATTTGGATACTTCGCGGAGATCCATCGTGTAAACCCGGACGGGGCGGGCGATCCCCTCCAGGTTGTGCGGATTCCCCCCGCACGCAGGATGGAGCGAATCAACGATGGCGATTTCCGCCCGGCTGGCTTCGGCGAGGCGCATGGCGAGGGTGCTCCCGATGAAACCCAGTCCCCCGGTAATAAGCACGGATTTAGGATCGTAGGCGTCGAGATTTTGCGTCATTTCATCCCTGACCTGCCAGGCGCGGGCCAAACCCCGGAGGGCGCGCCGCGTCCTCCGGGGCTCTCGCCTGGGGGGACGGAGTCGCCCGGCTGTGCGCCATCCCGGTGTTCCGTTGCACAACCTTCTAAAACGGACCTCAGGCCCGTTCCTTTTCCGACTTGACGCTTTGGCGCGCCCCCTGGGTGAAAGAACCGAGGGACGCCTTTTGCCGCACGATTCATTGCGGAGAGCCGGCGTCCTGCGCTCCTGTCCGCAGACCCTGCAATGGCGGACGGCGCAATAGCGCAGGGATGGCGACAAGCTTCCACCACGCGACAAGGAGCTGGCCGCACACCCTGCGGAGGTGCTTGAATCTAAAAAACTCGCTGCGCCCGTGACTGCGGGGGTAATGGTGCACCGGTATTTCCATAATGCGGCAGCCGCGGCTTTGAAACGTTTTCATCATCTCCACGCAGATCACGCCGCTATCGCAGGAAAGCGAAGTTCCGTCAAGCAGCGACCGGCGGAAAAGACGGAAGTCGCAGTCGACATCCTTGACGTTGAGGCGGAACAATAGGCGCATCAGGTGCTGATAGATGCGCCCCAATACGATCCGTATCGCGGGATCCGATCTGCTTATTTTGTATCCGTTGACCAGATCCACTTTTTCGCCGAATGCCGCCAGCAGTTTCGGCAGCTCCTGGACGTCGTACTGCCCGTCTCCGTCGGTGTAGAAGATAAGGTCCTTTGTGCAATTGGCGAAGCCGCGGATCAGTGCGGCGCCATATCCCCGATTGACGTCGTGGTGGATCGCCTTGAGGAAAGGATATTTCAGCGAAAGAGCTCGCAGCAGGTCCCCGGTCCCGTCCACGGACCCGTCATTGACAACCACAATCTCATAATCGTCTGTCAGATCCGGGAGCAGCCGTGCCGCCGCGTCAATGATCCTGCCGATGGAGCCCGCGTCGTTGCAGGCGGGGAAAAAGGCCGAAATCGAGTATTTCGCCGCATTCATGGATAAGGTCCTCGGAATTTAAAACCCGCAATGACTCTCCCGCAGACGGAAACCGTCAAATTCGAGAATAATGGCATTGCCCGTCATCGCGTTCCTTGTCGGCAGCCGGCCGCCCGGGCCGATAAAACGCACATCGAGGGACTGGACCGGATAGAACAATCGGAAAAGGCCGCCGTGGTCATAGAACCACGGCACATCTCCCCGGGGCGAGGGCGATTTGTCGATGATGTACAATGTTGTGCCTTCGGGGAGAACGGGATGCAGCTTTTTCATCTCCTTCAGGGACGCTTCGGCAATGACGGACGCTTCGGCAATCCAGGAATTCTTTGCCGCATGCCAGTTGTGAAACAGGACAGCCGCCGTGCAGGTTGCAACGAAGGCCGGGATGATCCAACGCGCGGACCCCTTGCCTGCATCCGCAAAATGCCGGGACACCCTATCCAGCCAGGCTCCAACCAGGAGCGCCAGGCCGACCAGCGGGACGTACAGGTAATGATGCATCGTGAGGTTGCGCAGAAAAAGCACAGGGCTTAGCGCCGCCATAAACCAGACAGAGCCGAACCACGTCCATCGATCCGTCATCCACAGGCGCCGGACGGCGCTGAGCGTGAACGGCACGACAAATGCCAGGATGGCGAGGGCAATCAGATAATTCGTTAATCCCTCGAAGCGGAAAACGAGTCCGTCCGGCAGGTTGAAAGCCCACTTCAGATACTTGTATTTAAGACGAAGGCTGTCGAACGAGAACTCGAAATGATGGGGATGATGTATCCCTGCCGCATATATCTGGCCGGCCTTCGCCATCCAGTGAAATGCCAAGTAGGCGGCGCCTGTCAGGAGGAAAACAAAGGTCTTTTTGAAGGAGAGGCCGATGGCGCGCCGGATCGAACCCTGCGGCATCGAGAATCCATTTTCGCCCCGGAGAAATGCCATCGCGAAAAGGACAGCGGGCAGCGTGACGGCGGCTTCCTTGCACAGGAGCGAAAGGATGAATGACAGAATCGAAAAGACAGCGGCGAGGCGCCTGCCGTTGTTGAGGAACTTCAGGAACAGGAATACGGATAGGAGATAGAAAAGGGCATAGCTGAAGTCCGGCAGAAACTCCACCCCGTAGGTGACGTAGAAAGCCACGCAGTGCACGCCGAAGAAAAAAGCCCCGAGAACAGCACCGCGGTCCGCCAATCCCAACATGCGGAGAATGCCGAAAACGATCAGCGTATTCGCTCCGTGGACTATCAGGGGGAAAAGATTGTATCCGAGGGGATGCATGCCGAAGACGGGGTTCAGAAGGAAAGAGAAGATGATATAAGTCAGGGGCCGGTACTGCCATAAATGGTCCGGTCCCTTGAAGATATGCCAGATATCGCTCGGGTTTTCGATCCGATGGGAGAAAAAGAAAAGGCTGTCGCCGTTGAAGAAATGATCGCTCTTCCAGACAAATAACAGCGCCTCAAGGACCAGGATTCCCGTCAGCCAGAGGTTTCGGCGCGAATGAAGCATAGGCCAACTACACGCTGTCGCGAGCCCGGCCGATCCGCCGGCTGCAGGTAACCCTTCCATCGCACGGCTGTCCAAAGGACAGGGACCCAAAGCGAAGATTGGACAATTTTCTCCCCTTGACTCTCGATTCGTCCATGTGGAGTCTCCGGAGGAATTTCGAGTCCCGATTCCCCCGGCGGCAGCCTCTTATGTACTATAATTTTAGTAAATATCAACAGAAATATTTCCCGCGACGGCCTGAGAGCATAAAGGACAGGACGGACATGGACGAAAAGAGGCGCAGTGTCGGTTGTCAACCGCCGAGAAACGACTCCTTTTTCCCGATGATCGCCCGGACGCCTTCTATGACCGTCTTGCGTGAGAAAAGAAACCGGAGGCTGTTTCGCAGATGTTCCGGTGCGGGAAGCCTCGACCGGGGCTGCTCGCGGACCGCCGTTCGATGCCTCGGTGCAGGCGTTGATCGTAAGCCTTGAGACCTGTGTCATAATGGATCCCGCGGTTTGCACGGAAAGCACATATAGTTCATAAGTCGCCTCTCCCATGTTGCATGCTTGCGGAGGATATGAATATGCAGACTTTCTCGATTCACACAAAAGCCCGAACCCAATTTCTGGACATCACGCGCGAGGTTCAAAGGCTGGTTGACGATTTCGGGTTAAAAAGCGGCATCGCATCGGTCTTTGTCCCTCACACCACGGCGGGGATCACCATCAATGAGAACGCCGACCCCGATGTCACGGCGGATATCGGGGAAGCCCTGGAGAGGGCCGTGCCATGGAAGGCGAACTACAGGCACTCGGAAGGAAACGCGGCGGCCCATGTCAAAGCCAGCATGGTGGGATCGTGCGTCCAGGTCCCGGTGGACGGAGGCCGCCTGCGGCTCGGAACCTGGCAGGCTGTTTATTTCTGCGAATTCGATGGTCCCCGGACGCGCCATGTGTGGGTGCAGTGCCTTGGGCTGTAACCGACCACGAGATCTCATAACATTGCGATGGCCCGGGATCAAGAGCGCCGGAGTTTCAAAAAATCCAACAGGCAAATTCAAATTGTTGGATTCTGAGCTGGAGTCCTTTTCGCCCCAGTGCCGAACAATGAGATAAATCCTTTAAATCAAACACATTGTTTTGGCGTCCGGCGCGCGCGTCTTTTGGCATATAACATGCTTGCTTATTTTTGGAATTTCCCGTTGTCCAAGCTCTGGCCCTGGGAACAGAGCTATGGTGTTTAGGAGTAATTCGCGGACCCTTCCCGCGATGCCAGGGACCTTCTAGGCATTGAGCAGATGTTCAGGGCCAGACTTGGCTATTTTCCTGCTGGAAGACGACAGGTCTTGTTGACAGCCCCCGGAAATCGAAGCTATCCAGATGGCAGGACGTCGTGGCGCATCCTGAAGGGATGGATGCTATTTGATTTCGGTAAAGTACTGGATGTAGGCGTCTTCCTTTAGCTGCGCGATGTATCGCTCGAGCTCGGGAGTGAACCTTCTCTGATACAGCCGGTCCTGGATTTCCTCCCGGACTTCCTCCAGCAGGCGGACATGTGCAGGCTTGCGCGAATCGACGCGATAGACCACCCAGCCTTCCTTTATTTTCTGCGGCCTGGATACTTCGCCTTCCTTGAGGCCTTTAATGGCGGCGACGATTTCGGGGTTCAGCTTTTCGAGGACATAGGTGCCGATGCCGCCGCCTTTGTTTGCGGTAGGTCCCTTGGAGTATTGGCTCGCGAGTGCGGCAAAAGACTCTCCCTCCCGCAGCCGGCGCAGGATTTCCTCGGCCCGGCTTCCCGCATCCGGATCCGTAAGGATGATTTCGCTGAGGGTCACCTCTTCGGGCACGGTGAACTCCGCGGCGTTGTCCTTGTAAAACTTCTCGATTTCCGGCGTAAGCAGGGTAATGCGCGATCCGACGAATTCCTGGACCAGATCCCGGGCGATGATCTGCCGCCGCAGCTGTTCGCGGTAATCCGCCAAAGACTCTCCCTGCTGCTCGAAGGCGGCGGCCAGCTCCTCGGTATCCTTGATGTTGTTTTCCTTCATGAGCTGCTGAATGTAGGCGGAGACCCTGGCTTCCACATTGGCGTTGAATCCCAGCTCCACCGCCTTCTGGTACAGCAGCTTTTCGCGGATCAGGCCTTCGAGCGTCTGTTTCTCCGCGTTTTTGATCATTTCCTCCAGCTTGTCTCCGGAATACTTGGCCGCCAGCTCGCGCCGGGCCGCGGCCATATGGCGGTTGAGTTCGGACAGGGTGATAATCTCATCGTTGACCTGGACGACGATTCGATCCACCGTCCCGGCCCGGGCGCCGCAGAGGCCGAACAGGATGGCCGTGATAATCCACCCCGCTTTTCTCATGGAATATCTCCCTTTCTCATGGCAATCGGAAATCCGCCGCCCGTTAACGACTGATATTGTATCATGGCTCCCCAATCAAGCGTGCGCGCGGGAGACCCGCAGCCAAAAGATACCAGAAGGAGCGACGAAACACGAAGGACAAAGGCAAGCCCTCCAATGTGTTCTTCGCAGTCTGTCACATGCGGATTTCGTTCAGAATCCCGTCGATGAGGTCAAACAGGCGCGGGGCGGGAAGTTCCGGGACCGCGAGCGTCAGCAGGCCCTGCGGCGAGAAGGAAGCCCCTTTGCCGTGCATGACGATCTCCAGCAGTTTCTCCGCGTTGACGTTCGAATGATCGGCGAAACGGAGGAAGATCTGGTCCCTGTTTTTTTCGATGGATTGGATCTGAAGCGCGAGAGCCGATTGTCTCAGGCGGGCGTAACGGAAAAGGTTTTCCACGGGGTCCGGGTATTGCCCGTACCGATCCACCATCTCCATCCGGAGGGCCTCCAGTTCCTCCTCGTCCGCTGCGGATGAAATCCGCTTGTACATTCGCAGGCGCTGGCCGGGATCGGCTATATAGGTTTCCGGGATGCGGATGTCGAGATTGAGATGGATGCTGGTGGATATCTCTTCTTCGGGCTTTTCCCCGCGCAGCTCCTCCACCGTGCGTTCCAGCAGCCGGCAATAAAGATCGAATCCGACGGCTTCGATGTGTCCGTGCTGCTCGCCTCCGAGGAGATTGCCGGCTCCGCGTATTTCCAGATCCAGGGCGGCGACCCTGAAACCGGTGCCCAGATCGCTGAACTCCCGGATCGCCGCCAGGCGTTTGCGGGCGACTTCCGAAAGCGTCTCATCCGATGGGACGAGGAGGTAGGCGTAGGCCCGGCGGTCGCTGCGTCCCACTCGCCCCCGGAGTTGGTAGAGCTGGGACAGACCGTAGAATTGCGCCTGGTCGACGATCAGGGTATTTACCCTGGGGATATCCAGCCCGTTCTCGATGATTGTGGTCGCCACGAGGACATCCAGCTCATTCTGAACGAACCGGAGCATGACCCCCTCCAGCTCCCGCTCCTTCATCTGGCCGTGGGCCACGCCGATTCTGGCTTGCGGGACGAGCTGTTGAATCCCGGCCGCGGCCGTATAGATGGTTTCTACGCGGTTATGCACGTAGTAGACCTGGCCGTTGCGCGCGAGCTCCATCTCAATCGCCGAGCGGATGACGTCGGGGCTGTACTTCAGGACCGAGGTTTGTATGGCGAGACGGTTTTTTGGGGGAGTTTCGATCGTCGACATATCCCTCAAACCGAGCAGGGCCATGTTCAGCGTTCGCGGTATGGGCGTGGCGCTGAGGGTCAGCACATCGACTCGCGTCCGCATGGCCTTCAGGCGCTCCTTGTGGGATACTCCGAACCTCTGCTCCTCGTCCACCACCACGAGCCCCAGATCTCTGAAGGCGATGTCCTTGGAGAGCAGACGGTGCGTTCCCACGATCACGTCGATGCGTCCCGTTTCCAGGTCTTCCACAATCCTTTTCTGCTCTTTGGGGCTGCGGAAGCGGGACAGGAGCTCGATGCGCACGGGGAAGGCCGTGAAGCGCTGCCGGAAAGTGTTGTAGTGCTGAAACGCGAGGACGGTGGTCGGGGCAAGCACGGCGACCTGTTTGCCGTCCATCACCGCCTTGAAGGCGGCGCGCATGGCGACCTCGGTCTTGCCGTAGCCGACGTCTCCGCAAAGCAGCCGGTCCATCGGACGAGGCGCCTCCATGTCGTTCTTGACCGCGGCGAGGGCGTCCACCTGGTCGCGCGTCAGCTCGAACTCGAACGCGTCCTCGAACTCCTGTTGCCAGGGAGTATCGGGGGAGAACGCGAATCCCGGGACCGTCCGGCGCTGGGCGTACAGTTTCAGCAGTTCCTCGGCCATATCCCGCATGGATTTCCGGATGCGCGATTTGGTCCGGGCCCAGCTCGTGCCGCCCAGACGGTCCAGGGACGGGCGTGTGCCGCCCATGCTGCTGTATTTTTGGATGAGGTCGAGGCGTTCGACCGGGACGTAGAGCCGGGCGTCGTCCTGATAGGTCAGAAGGACGAACTCCTTGGGGCCCTCCGGCAATTCAATGGTTTTCAACCCGTGGAACAGGCCGATCCCGTGATCGACGTGAACCACATAGTCGCCGGGCTTCAGGTCCCGGAAGTCCGACAGGAAGAGGTGGCGCTGCGCCGCCCTGATTTTTCTGGGACCGGGCCCTACTTCCGCCTCGTCGAAAAGGTCCTGACCCGTCAGCACGCGCAGTCCGGCCGCCGCGAGGAAATAGCCGGCGTGCAGGCCGCCGACTCCCACGAGAATCATCCCCGCCTCGCTGGGTCCGGCGGGCGGCGCCTCTTCGCCGCCGCGGCAGAGATGCGCCGCTATTTCGTATTCCTTCAGGATGTCGTTCATCCTCTCCGCCCGCCCCGGGTTCGAGAAGACGAGGGCGACGCGTTCGCCTTCATCGCGGAACTTCCCGAGGTCTCCGATGAGCTCCCGGATGTTGCCGTGGTACCGGCGCGCGGGCTGCGAGGCGAGATGGATCGGCGAGTTGTCGGCGCCGGCGACGCCCAGTTCCTCAATCTCGAGACGGGGGAAACGCTCGATCGAGGACCGGAACTCGTCGGCGGCCACGTAGATCTGCTCGGGCGCGAGGACAGGCTTATGCGCCTCGATTCTGTCCATGAAACGTTCGTAAAGCTCCGCGTGATGCTTCCGCAGGGTGTCTTCCAGGACCTCACGTTCCAGGACGATCAGACGGTAGCCCTGGATATAGTCGAAGAGAGTCCTATCCAGTGAATCGACCGCGGGCAGCATAAACTCAAAGGCTGGGAAAAACTCGTTTTGGCGGGCCTGAGCGATCTCTTCGCGCAGATGGGGCCTGAAGGGTTCGCTCCAGAGCGACGGCGCTTTTTCCGCCCATAGCCTCAGGGCATCGCGCCGGAAGCAGAATTCCCGCATGGGAATGATTTCGACGCTGCGCACTGCGCCCACCGATCTCTGGCTGTCGGCGTCGAACACCCGGATGGATTCGATGCGGTCCCCGAAGAATTCCAGGCGGACGGGTTTATCCAAGTGCGGCGGAAAGACGTCGAGTATCCCGCCCCGGATGGAAAACTCGCCCGGGTCCGTCACGGGATCGTCCTCCACATATCCGGAATCGAAAAGGTAGTCGCGCATCATGTCCGGAGAGAGTTCCTCGTCCTGCTTCAGCATCAGGCAATTATTGAGAAAACGCTCCGGGCCGTGCAGACGCACGGAGGCGGCTTTCGCCGACGCGACCAGAACCCTTCGTCCGTCCTGGAGCAGGCGCCAGATGGCCCTGGCGCGGGCGGCGGCGATTTCCTGGTGCGGCGACAGGCCGCGGTAAGGGTCCGTCTCCAGGTCCGGAAGGTGGACAACCTCGACCGGTTGTGGGGATAGAAGATCGAGATGGAACCGGATCTCCTCGGCGAGATGCTGGGCTTCCCGATTGGAGTGCGCGAGTACCGCGAAGGACCGGTTTTCGCTGAGAACCGCCTTGGCCACTGCCAGGGCCCTGGCTCCGCCGGCGGCGCCGGACAGAGTGAGGACGCGACGGCCCTCGCGAAGCAGAGCCTCCAATTGCCGGAGGGCGCCGCTTTCCGCTGCGGCCTCGAACAGCTTCCTCAGATGAACCAAATCAGAACCACTCCCGGCTCCGGAATCGCCTCAGCATACGTTGGAGCCATTCGTACTGCAGAAAATCGGATCCTTCGCGGCACAACGATGCTTTTCGCAATAACCACGAAGGGAACGAATTCCAGGAAGGGCGTTTCATCGTCTCATTCGTGAGATTCGTTCGATTCGTGGCTCGTATTTGAGGCCTTCGGGGCCTGTGCACTCCCGAAGTGCCGGAGCACTTTCCGAATGATTTCCGTCGTCGAGCAGCCTTCGACCAGGGCCATGTTCCTCACAACGCCGCCGGAGGCCTCGACCGTATCGCGGCCGACGATGTCGGAAATATCCCAGTCCGCTCCTTTGGCGAGAACGTCCGGGACGATCGCGTCGATGACGCGCCGCGGAGTTTCGTCCGCGAAGATGAAAACGTAGTCGACGCAGGCCAGCGCCGCCAGGATCTCGGCCCTCTCCAATTCCGGTACCACAGGGCGGGAATTCCCCTTGATGGCCCGGACGGAGCTGTCGCTGTTGAGCCCGACCACGAGCACGTCTCCCATCGAGCGCGCCTGATGAAGACAGCGGACGTGACCGACGTGCAGGATGTCGAAACAGCCGTTGGTGAAGACGAGCTTTTTCCCTGATTCCCGGAGGCGGGTCCGCAAATCAAGGATTTCTTCCAGAGTCTTTATTTTACCGGCGGACATGGCAATCCTTCAGGTTAGCAAATACGCCGCTTCTCCACAATATAGCGAGCACGGCCGCGGAGGAGCCGTGCAAGGGGGTGCTCCCATCCGCTCGGTTTGCTATTTCCTGCGGACGGTGACCTCCGGGGGTTGGGTTCCCTTGATCAGAATCGTGTCGTTGGTTACTCCGAGAAGCCGGACCTCGGGTTTGACCCGGGCGGGAAGCTTCGTCTCATCCAGGCCTTTGATCGGGATGGTGACCGAAAAATGGGAGGGAGTCAAAATCTGCCTCATCTCAAGAGGCGCCATCACCTGAACGGCAACCTGCCGGGGGACCGTTGTGTAGGACGCTCCGTCGACGGCCACCTGCACTTTATCGACCGTAAACAGATGACGGCGCGGCCCGATCTGGATATCCACCTGGACCGGATTTATCAGGGAAGTTCGCACAAAGCGGCTCTTGGGCTGAAGCTGTACAAGAAATCGGGTCGACTGTTTCTGGCCGCTTATGGACACGGCTTCGGTGGACATTTCCTCAAGGGGCTCGATCCTGGAGCGCGGTCCCGTAACGATTACGGTGTCCGGTTTCACCGACTTTCTGTAGATTTCGAAGTCCCGGGAAGGCTCGCCGATGATCGGCGCCTGAATGGGGACCTCTTTGGAGATCGTCTGTTCCAGCCTCAGTTCGACGCGGGCGGGATTGATCTGGAGAACTTCGATGCCGGAGCCTCTCGGCGTTTTCACGTTGGCCGGGGTCAGGGTCACGACATGGTCCCCTTCCTTCGCGTCCTGCAGGTTGACGACGCATGTCGGGAGAGAGCGGTCGAGCCAGATGTTGGAGAAGGCCGCTCCCCGGAGCGTCACTTCCACGCTGGTGATGCGATCGTTGGTGATCTCCATGTGGCGGGGGACCTGTACGTCCAGGGGAACCGTGACCACTCTTTCGATTCCGGGTTCGCCGCGGACGAACAGCCACAGGATCAGGGCCAGGAGGATAGCGGTCGCCTTGAGCGTCCAGTTTTCCGTGAGGCATTCCCTGATAAAGCGTTTCATACGGTTTCCGGATTCCGATCGGCGATGCGCGACAGTCGGCCGATCACGCGCCCTTCTGCGGCGTTCTGCAGGGCGGCCCGCAGGCCTTCCCCGTCCAGGTTGCGCGTGATTCTGCCTTCAACGGCCAGCGATATGGTCCCTGTTTCTTCGGATACGATGATGGTGACGGCGTCCGTTTCCTCCGTGATCCCGATGGCGGCCCTGTGCCTGGATCCCAGTTCCTTGCTCAGGTGCGGGTCCAGGGTGAGCGGCAGAAAGCATCCGGCGGCCAGGATGCGGTTCCCCTGCACGATGACGGCCCCGTCGTGAAGCGGGGTGTTCGGGCTGAAGATGGTGACCAGGAGGTCGTAGGTGAGCACGGCGTCCAGAGCAATGCCGCTCTCGGCGTAGTTCTTCAGGCCGATGTCGCGCTCTATGACGATGAGAGCGCCGATCTTCTTGGAGGCCAGAGTGGTGGCGGCCAGGACGATCTCCTCAAATCCGCTCCTGTTGCGGCGCTGGTACCCCCATATTGAAGTTTTGCCGATATTGGCCAGGCCGCGCCTGATTTCGCTCTGAAATAGGACGATGACGGCGAAGACGATGTAGGTGAGGGCGTTGGACAGAAGCCACTCGACCGTGGTCAGCCGGTAGTACCGCGTGACCCAGAAAAGCAGCAGGAGCATGACGATGCCGAGCGTCATCTGCACGGCCCTGGTGCCGCGCAGCAGGAGGAGGAAGCGGTAGAAGATGAAGGCGACCAGCGCGATGTCGATGAGATCGCGGATGGAGAACGATGTCGATTGAATCCATCCCAGCATCCAGTCCATCGGTTTACCTTCTAACCTGTCGGCGCTTCCCTTCCAACCGCGGAAACCCTTAAAACCTTAAAACGCATCTTTTCCCGGAGCTCTCCGGGGTTTTTGCGGTTTGCCTTGAGAGGACTGCCGGCTCCCAAACCGCCTCTGTTTCAATTCCTGTCTATTCCCTCAGGTTCACAATTGCGTCGGTGACGTCGGCGATTTCCCGCATGGCCGCGACGTCGTGCACGCGCACCAGGTGCGCCCCGAATATGATGGACGCGGCGACGGTGGCTCCCGTCCCCAGAACAAGTTCGCCGGCGGGCTTTTGAACGATCGAGCCGATAAAGGACTTTCGCGACGTCCCCACAAGGACGGGAAACCCCGTCGCGGCCAGCCGGTCCAGGTTCCGCAAAATCAATATATTCTGATCCGCGGTTTTCCCGAACCCGATGCCCGGATCCAGCACGATCGCGTCGGACGGCACGCCCGAGTTTCGCGCCCGCGCAACCGCCTCCCTGGCCCAGATGTCGAGATCGCCCAGGATGTCCGCGCTGGGGGCAAGCGTCTGCATGTTTTTCGGTTCTCCCCGCATATGCATCAGGATGAGCCCCGCGCGATGCCGCGCCGCCTCCGTTCCCACCGCGGGATCCTTCTTGAGGGACGTAACGTCGTTGATGATGGAGGCGCCGCGCTCCAGGGCCGCCCGTGCGACCTCAGCCTTGGACGTGTCCACGGAGATGGGAATGGGATAATTGCGGCTCCGCGCCAAGGCTTCCAGGACGGGCGTCACGCGTCTCAGCTCCTCCTCCGCGCTGACCGGATCAGATCCCGGACGTGTGGACTCTCCGCCTATGTCAAGGATGTCCGCGCCCTCTTCGGCGATGCGCCATGCTCGTTCCACGGCTGCTTCGGGCGAGAAGTAGCGCCCCGCGTCGGAAAACGAATCGGGTGTTACGTTCAGGATCCCCATCACCGCCGTCCGCGCGCCAAGTTCCAGAGACCGCTCTCCGGCCCGGAAAGTATACGGCTTGCGACGGTGAATCTCGGGCATGGCGGTCATTCCAACGCTAAAAACGCCGGCCGCGTCCTTCGCGAAAGAGGAGGGCGCTGCCCCGCCCGTGATGCGCAATTCGCGGCCTCTTTGAATGTGATCGGCTTAAGCCGGCGCGGGTTTGCCTTTTGGGTGGATCAGTTGCGGCAGCGGAGAGGGCCCCGGCGTCAATTCCTTGGCGGGCTGCCCTTCGGAATCCTTGTCCCCGTCCGACGTCGTCCCCGTACGTGATTTCAGAGGCTGTCCCTTGATGATCGCCTCGATTTCCCAGCTGTCAAGGGTTTCATATTCCAGGAGCGCCTCGGCCAGGCGGATCAGGCTTTCCCGGTTGTCTTCCAGGATTTTCCAGGCCCGGGCGTAGCCTTCTTCCACAATCCGCTTCACTTCCTGATCGATGCGAATGGCGGTCGCCTCGCTGTAGTCGCGGTGCTGGGCGATTTCCCTGCCGAGGAATATCTGCTCTTCCTTCTTGCCGAAGGTCAGAGGCCCCATGGCCGGACTCATGCCCCATTCGGTAACCATTTTGCGGCTTCGTTCGGTGGCGACCTCGATGTCGTGCGCCGCGCCGGTCGTTTCCATGCCCAGGAACATTTTCTCGGCACAGCGCCCTCCCATCAGGATGGCGATCTGGCCTTCGACGTATTCCTTGGTGTAATTGTGTTTGTCCGTTTCGGGGAGCTGCTGTGTCAGACCGAGAGCCATGCCGCGCGGGATGATGGTCACCTTGTGCAAAGGGTCGCTTCCCGGGATCATATAAGCCACCAGCGCGTGCCCGGCTTCATGGTAGGCGGTGACCTTCTTGTCGCTTTCGGTGATGACCATGGACTTGCGTTCCTTGCCCATCAGAACCTTGTCCTTGGCCCCCTCGAAATCGCTCATGGTGACCATTTTCCGGTTGTAGCGCGCCGCGTTCAGAGCCGCCTCGTTGACAAGGTTGGCCAAAGCGGCGCCCGAAAATCCGGGCGTGCCTCTGGCGATAACCTGCAGGTCGACGTCATCGGCAAGCGGTATTTTGCGCGTGTGCACCTTCAGGATGCCTTCGCGGCCGCGGATGTCCGGCAAGGGCACGACGACCTGCCTGTCGAAACGGCCCGGCCGAAGCAGGGCGGGGTCGAGAACGTCCGGACGGTTGCTCGCGGCGATCAGAATGACGCCGTCGTTGGACTCGAAGCCGTCCATTTCCACGAGCAGCTGATTCAGCGTCTGCTCTCTTTCGTCATGACCCCCGCCGAGTCCCGCGCCCCGGTGGCGCCCGACGGCGTCGATCTCATCGATAAAGATGATGCAGGGGGCGTTCTTCTTCCCCTGCTCGAAAAGATCCCGGACCCTGCTGGCTCCCACTCCCACGAACATCTCGACGAAGTCCGAGCCGCTGATCGAGAAAAACGGCACATTGGCTTCCCCGGCGATGGCCCTGGCGAGAAGCGTCTTGCCGGTCCCCGGCGGTCCCATGAGCAGAACGCCTTTGGGGATTCGGCCGCCCAGCTTCTGAAACTTCTGCGGTTCCTTGAGGAATTCGATGATTTCAGTCAGCTCTTCCTGAGCTTCCTCCACGCCGGCGATGTCTTTGAACGTGACCTTCTTCTGCTGGCTCGACAGGAGGCGCGCCCGGCTTTTGCCGAAGGAAAGGGCCTTGTTGCCTCCGCTTTGCATCTGCCGCATGAGGAAAATCCAGAACCCTATGAGGAGGATGAAAGGGAGCCAGGAGGACAGAAAGACATACATGAGCGACGAGTTGGAGGATTTCTCGATTTTCACCGTCACCCCGTTATCCTGAAGCTCCTTGACAAGGTCCCAGCCCGCCTCGGCCGGAATGACGGTCTTGAACTTTCTTCCGCCGGCCTCCTCCCCTTCAAGATCCTCCCCCATGATCTTGACGGATTTAACCTTCTTGGCGACGACATCGCGGTGGAAAGAGGTGAAATCCTTCTCTTCGATGTTGACGTCCCTGATGTTGTAAAACAGCTGCCACAGCAGCACCAGGGAGACGACCACCGCGAGCCATACCAGAATGTTCTTTAAATTGGTGCTCAAAAACCAGACCTCCGATCGGGATCCCGCGGCCGCGCCTTTTCCGTCATGGGGCTGGAAAAGCTCTTCGCGAGAGCCGGATTCTACGGATTAATTATAGCAAAGCCTTGCCGCAAATCCCATCTTCAGCAGACCATCCGCAAAAAATATGGGACGTGAACAGCAAACCGCGAGTCCCGCAAAGAAATTCTCGCAATTCGCGGGATCTGCGGTTTGACGCCGGATCCCCGCCGGTCAGCTCTCCATTTCCTCGCACTCCAGCATCAGGCAGTTTGCCGACTCCGGCCGGGCCTCATAGTTTCGCGCAGGCCTGAAGCCCGGAATCCAGATAACGTCGTTGCCGGCGACGACCATCGGCAGTGTCGAGCGGACGCGGACGGGGATTTTCCTGTCGATCAGCATCTTTTTCACCTTCCGATGGCCGCTTCCTCCGTAACGGTCCCCCGCGAGCCTGGACCGGATGGTCAGAACCCCGGGCAGTCCCGCGGGTTCGACGAACGCCCGCGTCGAACATACCTCCTTTATCGTCCTTAGACCCGGTGCGCTGCATTTTGTTGCTTTAAATATTCTTCCGATCTCGGGGACGATGCAGCGCCCCGGGACGGCCCATTCGTAATGGAACGGGCGGGCGACGGACGGTTCCTCTGCAAGGATAAGAAGCCTGTCGAATTGACGGACGGCGGATGCTCCGAGAGGCAGGCGGACACTGCGTCCGGTCTTTCCACCCGCGCAGAGAGAAACAATGCTTTCGATATGGGACGCACCGATGCGGCGCAGGGTCCCCAGGGCTTCCTTGAGGGCGCATCGCACGACCTGCCGCTGCAGCGCCGGGTGAATCCTCAGCAATTCCTTGATTTCAAAAGCGATGCCGTCATCGATAGGACGGCTTAGGGTTTGGAAATGCTCCTTCGCCTGGGATTGCAGAAAATCCGATATTTCCCGGGCAAGCTCGGCTTCACGTCCCAGGGTCCAAACCAGACGCGGGTTGAGGTTTTTCTGCAGATAAGGGATAAGCTCCCGCCGGATCCTGTTTCTGGAATACTTCAGGTCTGCGTTGCTCGAATCCTCACGGTAAGGAATGCCCAGGCGCCGCAGATAGGTCAGGACCTGCTCGCGCGGACATTCCAGCAGGGGCCGCAGGATCAAGCCGTCTACAACCGGGTGAATCGCGGAAAGGCCCTCGACCCCGCTGCCGCGGATAAAGCGGAAGAGGACCGTCTCCGCCTGATCGTCGAGGGTGTGGCCGACGGCGATCTTTCCGGCGCCGACATTGCGGGCGGTTCGGCGGAGGAATTCGTAGCGCTTCCGGCGTGCCAGATCTTCCAGGTTCTGTTTTGTCTCCGCGGCCTGCCGTTTCAGGTCGACGGCCTCCGAGACAAACGGCAGATTCAGATCGGCGCTCATTCGGCGGACGAAATCCTCGTCCTCGTCTGCCTCCCGGCCGCGGATGCGGTGGTTGAGATGGGCCACCGTCAGCGAGAGATGGAGGCGCGGCGCGAGCCGGTGCAGACAATGGAGGAGGGCCGTGGAGTCGGCCCCTCCGGATACCGCGACGAGCACATGATCGCCCGGGGCCACCATGCTGAACTTGCGCAGGGTCCTGCGGACCTGCAGTTCCATATCCCCCGCCCGCTCTCGAAATCCCCTGTTCGGCATCTCCTGTCCCGCAATGGAAAGAACCGTGAAACGGCGCCCCTTCACCGCGAAGCGGCTCTTTTTGGGGGAGGTCTTTGAGGGCTTTGCGGTTTGCGTTGAAAACTCACGGAGTTCATCAAGCGCCTCCCATGCGGCCCGGCGCCGAGGCAGGTCCCCGTTCCATGCTCTTCCCGAAACCGCCGCCGGACGGCCGGCGGCCGGCTTGAAGGCTCCGGCGGCGCCATCTATGTTATACTTTTACCCTTGTTTTTTGCGCATATTCTTCAGGGGAGGGACTCATGGCTTTCCCGGCAACGCGCCCGAGGCGGCTTCGAATGAATGAAATCGTGCGGCGGATGGTTCGCGAGACCCGTCTTTCGCCCGATCAATTCGTCTATCCCATGTTTGTCTGCCCGGGGGAGGGGGTGAAAAGGGAAATATCCTCGATGCCGGGCAATTACCAGTGGTCCATCGACATGCTTGTGGAGGAAGTACGTTCCGTCAAGTCGCTGGGGATTGCGGGAATCATGCTTTTCGGCATTCCCGAGAGCAAGGACGACCGCGGGAGCTCCGCTTATGACGACCGCGGCATCGTGCAGGAGGCGGTGCGGGCTCTGAAGAGGGAAGTGCAGGGAATCCTGATCATAACCGACGTCTGCCTTTGTGAATACACGGCCAACGGCCACTGCGGGCTGGTGAGGGGCGACGAAATCCTCAATGACGAAAGCGTTGAGCTGATTGCCGCGACGGCCCTGTCTCAGGCGAAAGCGGGGGCCGACATCGTGGCCCCGTCGGACATGTTCGACGGGAGAGTCGGAGCCATCCGCGCGGTCCTGGATAAGAACGGCTATTCGAACGTTCCCATTCTCTCGTACGCCGTAAAATACGCTTCGGCCTACTACGGGCCGTTCCGCGAGGCTGCGGGGTCGGCTCCGGCGTTCGGGGACCGGCGCAGCCATCAGATGGATCCCTCCAACGCCCGCGAAGCCCTGAAGGAGGTGGAGCTCGACATTGAGGAAGGCGCGGATATACTGATGGTAAAGCCCGCGGGGCCGTATCTGGATGTCATCCGCATGGTCCGGGACCGCTATCCGCATCCTGTGGCCGCCTACCAGGTGAGCGGGGAATATTCGGCGCTTGTAGCCGCGGGGCGCCTGGGATGGCTGGACCTGCCGCGGGTGATGATGGAATCTCTGACGGGCATCCGCCGCGCCGGTGCCGATATCATCCTCACTTATTTTGCAAAGGAAGCGTCCAGACTGTTGTCATGACAAGCGCGGATTGATTTGGGAAACCAGGGAGCGACTCCGGTGAATCAACGATCGAAGAAGCTGTTTCAGAGGGCGCAGCAGAGAATACCCGGGGGCGTGAACAGCCCCGTGCGGGCGTTCCGCAGCGTGGGAGGCGAACCCCGTTTCATCCGGTCCGGCAAGGGGAGCCATGTCGTCGATGTGGACGGTAATTCCTATATCGATTACCTGGGATCCTGGGGGCCCCTTATTCTGGGACACTGTCCCCCCCAGGTGCAGGCGGCTCTTCGGAGTCAGATTTCCCTGGGCACGAGTTTCGGCGCCCCGACAGAGAATGAAGTGGTTCTCGCCGAGATGATCGCGGAGGCCTTTCCTTCCATCGAAAAGGTGCGCCTGGTGAACTCGGGGACCGAAGCGACGATGAGCGCCGTCCGCCTGGCGAGAGCTTTCACGGGCCGGAACAAGATCATCAAATTCGACGGCTGCTATCATGGGCACGTCGACAGCCTCATGGTGAAGGCCGGGTCCGGCGTCGCGACTCTGGGTTTGCCGGACAGCGCCGGGGTCGCGCCGCAGGAGTGCGCCTCCACGATCTCCGTGCGGTACAACGACAGCGAGATGGTCCGGCACGCCCTCGAGGCCAACAGGGCGGAAATCGCGGCCGTCATCGTCGAGCCGGTCGCGGGAAACATGGGGACCGTTCTGCCGGCGAAAGGCTTCCTTCAACAGTTGCGCAAGCTCACGAGGGAACACGGCGCACTGCTTATTTTTGACGAAGTGATCACCGGTTTTCGCCTATCCTACGGGGGCGTCCAGGAGATCCTGAAAGTCAAGCCCGACCTGACGTGCCTCGGAAAAATCATCGGCGGAGGGCTTCCCGTAGGGGCCTACGGCGGCCATCGCGACATAATGAAATGGGTGGCGCCGGAAGGGCCGGTGTACCAGGCGGGAACTTTGTCCGGGAATCCGCTGGCCGTCGCGGCGGGAATCGCCGCCCTGAAGGCCTTGAGGGCTCCCGGGACCTATAAGAAGCTCGAGCGCGTGACTGCGCAGCTGGTCTCGGGACTGAGGAAGGCTGCCGAAAGCGCCGGCGTCGCCGTGCAGATCAACTCCATAGGGTCCATGTTCACCGTGTTCTTCACGGCTTCCCCCGTGGTGGATTTTCAGACTGCGAAGGCGAGCGATACGGGGCTCTACGCGAAGTTTTTTCACGCCATGCTGGACCGGGGCGTCTACTTCCCGCCGTCGCAGTTTGAAGCCTGTTTTGTATCCCTGGCCCATAGTCCGAGGGATATACGGGCGACGCTTCAGGCCGCCAGGGAAGTCTTCAGGGAAATCGCGACCCGGGCGGCGGCCGGCCGCTAGGGCGAATCCGCAGCCGCCGCCGGCGATGTGCGGACGCGGATGGAGACGATCCTGAACCCTTCGGTCTTTTCGACCGTCAGGGTAAGGCTCTTGTAACAGACGCTTTCGCCCTCGAGGAGGAGGCGCCCCGTCAGGGACTGCAGAAATCCCGCGACGGTCGCGTATTCCGGGGCCTCGGGGATTTGTTCCTCGAAGAAGCGGTTGAAATCCTTCACAGGCAGGTTTCCGGCGATGGTGTAGAGATTCCGGCCGAGCTCGCGGATGGATTCGATCTCCGTGTCGTGCTCGTCGCGGATCTCTCCCACGATCTCCTCCAGAAGGTCCTCCAGCGTCACGACCCCTTCGACGCCGCCGAATTCATCCACCACGATCGCCATGTGCAGGTGCATCGATTGAAGCTGGCGCAGCACGACGTCGACGCGGGCGCTGTCCGGGACGAAGTGCACGGGCCGCAGGAGCGCCTGCAGGTTGATATCCTCGGCCCTCCGGACATACTGCAGCAGATCCTTGACATAAAGCAGCCCGACCGGATTGTCGAAATCCCGGCGATAGACGGGTATGCGCGAATAGTTCGTCTTATTGACCACCTCGAAAATCTTCTCGATGTCGTCGCTGATCTCGATCGCCGTGACTTCCCCCCGCGGGATCATGACGCTGCGCACCTGTGTCGCGCCGATCTTGAAGACGTTCCGGAGCATTTCCCTTTTCTCGTCGGGCATCGCTTCCGGGCCGGTGCCGGCGATCATCGCCTTGATTTCGTCCTCGCTCAGGCCGTGCGCGAAGGGGCTCCCGGCGGATTGCAGGCCGACGGCCCGGACCATCAGGTTGGCGACGGCGGCCGCGAGCTTTGAAAAGGGGGACAGGATCAGGATGGACAGCCTTACGGGAATCAGGAGCTTTCGCGTGACCCTTTCCGGATCGGCGGCCGCGATGATCTTGGGCGTCAGCTCGCAAAAAAGGAGAACAATCAGGGCGAAAAGGATGGACCCGAAAATGCCGGCGGCCTCGGAATGCTTTGCGGCGAAGAGCGACGCGACCAGGTAGGAAAAGAGGCCGGCGGCGGCGATTTCGGCCACCGTCACCCCGAAGAGCAGAACCCCGAGAAGGCGGTCCTGATTGGCGAGGATTCCCTTGATGGCTTCGGCCTGTTTGTCGCCGGCCTCCGCCTGGTATCTGAGACGCAGGCGGTTGATGGCCATGAAGGCGGTCTCGGCGGCCGAGAAGAAGACCGCGAACGCCATAAACAGGGCGAGGAGCGCGATGTATAGAATCAGCGGAGACAAAGTCAGGCTGAGGCTTTCGTCGAGCGCAGATAAGCCTCGGAAAGAATACGGTCTATTTGGTCTTCGACAGATTTTTCATTCATTCCGCGCACGGTTGCCACTTCGCTGGTAATGAGCTGTTTGGCCCGGTCCAGCATTCTCTTTTCGCGAAATGAGAGGCTCTTTTTGTAGCTCAGGTATACGAGGCTTTTCAGCACCTCGGCCACCTGATAGATCGAGCCGGTGCGCATCTTTTCGGAATGTTCCTTATAGCGGTCCTTCCAGTCGGTCTCGGGCTCGTAAAAATCCTTTCGAAGGAGCTCAAAGAGCCCGTCGACGTCGGCTTTTTTGATGATGCGGCGCAGACCCACGCTTTTGACGTTGGACGTGGGGATCATGACAAGGGACGAGTTCGAATGAATCCGGAGCATGTAAAACTCTTCAGGAACGCCATTGACGGATCTGCGGCTGACCTCCTCGATAATGCCCACTCCGTGGTTCGGGTAAACGACTTTTTCTCCTACTCGAAACTCCATAACGCCTCCGGCAAGCCTTCATAATATCAAAAAATGTCGCCTGGATCAAAGGTTTGCTGGGGCGTGGGCGCGCTCGGGGCGCTTCGGGGGCCGCGCGGATCCCCGCGGCGTGCGTCCTCCGTCACGCGTCCCCCGAGCCTTCGATGACGGCGATTGACTCGAAAGGACGGCCTACGCTACTATTTGCGTCCACCGGGCCTTCGATCCGCAGAGCCGAAGTGGCGGAACTGGCAGACGCACGGGACTCAAAATCCCGCGGTACTTAGTACCATGGGGGTTCGACCCCCCCCTTCGGCACCAGCCTTGTCAAACGCAATTCCCGATCGCAGCAGGGATCTTTCGTCCAGGAGGTTCCTGCAGAATGCTCCGGCTATAAGCATCGGGGTCCCGGCGGGCGCGGAAATGGGGAGACGCATAGCGGAGAACCCCGGGCGGGGCGGCGGCAGGAGCGCTTATTGCGAAAGTCTTTCCAGGCGGCAGATGCCGCACTTCAGAAGCTCCGCGCCCGAATTTTCGTCGAAACAATCATGGCCGTAAAGAAGGTTCGCGCAGCTTCGGCGCCACCCGTGATCGGGACCGGGTTCCTCGGGAAACCACCAGGCGTGTTCGGCGTGGACCACCGAGGGATCCAGGCCATCGTCCAGGTGAACGGTGAATTGGGCGCGGCCGTGGGGAGTAACCACAAATGCCTTTTGCCCGGCCTCGAGCGAAAAACGCGCAGCCGTGTCGGGGTGCACATCGACGAGGGGTTCGGGATGCATGCGCCGCAACGAAGGGATCTGCCGTCCCGCGGAGTGAAAGAAGGGAAGTATTTTGCATCCCGACATGAATGTCAGGGGATATTCCCCGGCCAGGTCCGGCCTGGATTTTTCCGATAGAGGCGATTCCACATAAACCGGAAGGGCGGGCTTGCCCGCCTTGGCCATGATCGAACTGACCAGCTCCACCCGTCCGCTCGGTGTTGGGAAGCCCTCCCGTTCATACTTGCGGTAGCGCATCTCCCCTAAAACGATATCCCACTTCGCGAACTCCTCGAAGGAAATCCCTGACGGTTCCAGTATCCAGTTGAGATAGGCATGCCAGTCCTTCCAGGGAAAGGCTTCATTCAGCCCAAGGCGATGAGCCAGGTCCAGGATGACGTCGCGATCGTCGCGCGCCTCGCCCGTTTGAAGCAGCTTGCGCCGAGTCAGCACGCACCATATTTTGTGGAAATAAACAATGTCGTCCTGCTCCAGCCAGTGGGCTGCCGGGAGAACGAGATCCGCCAGCTCGGCTGCCGGCGTCAGGAAAAAATCCGACACGACAGAAAATTCAATGTGATTGCGGAGAGCTTCTTCAATAATGTCGCCGCGGGTGGCCGTAAGCATGGGGTTGGTGCCGACGAGCCAGACGGCCCGCGGCCGGTAGGGCTTTCCCGTAACACAGGCCTGCCAGAAAGTGGGCTGGTGACAGCCCGGCGCGAACGGGAAACGCCCGGCTCCTATCATTCGGGATTTCTGTTCGCTGGAGAGAAACTGCTCTCCCCGCAAGGCCGGGTCGATCATCGGGGATTTGGGACGAATTCCGGCAGGCGGCACCCATCGCACCATGCCGCCGGGCACGTCCAGGTTGCCCGTGACGGCCATGAGAAGCAGCAGCGCCCGCGCGGTTTGGAAAGCGCTCGCGCTCATGTCGATGCCGTTGCCCCAAAGCACGCAAGCGGGCCAGGTGACGGCAAAAGCGCGGGCGGCGGCGCTTATCTGTTCCGCGGGAACACGCGTGATCGGCTCGGCCCATTCCGGGGTCGATTCGGCGACATGAGCCCGCAATTCCTCAAATCCGGCGCAATGCCGGCCCACAAAATCCCGGTCGTAGAGTCCTTCGCCCAGGATCACGTTGAGCATGGCCAGAAGCAAAGCGCAATCCGTGCCCGGGCGCACCTGCAGGTGGCGGGTGGCCGTGCGGGCCGTGGGAATGCGCCGCGGATCGACGACGATGACTTCCCGGGCCGCGTTCATCGCGCGCCGGATCATGCCGCCGCAGATGCCGTCGGCGGCGCCGAAAGCGGGCGAGTTTTGCCCGATTTGAAGGACGCAGGCCGGCATCTTTCCGCTGTGACCGTAAATGTCGGGAAGAGGAAACCAACCGACGGTTATCGCTGAAGCAATCGTGCGCGGGAGGAAGCAATTGTGCCCCGGAGAGACATAATTCGGAGATCCGAGCGCATGGATAAAGCGGCCGGTGAATTCCGTGTAAGGGCGGCCTGTTCCTTGGCACAGCGCAATGTACTCGGGACCGGATTCGTTCCGAACGCGGTCCAATACCCGCGCCATTTCGGAAAGCGCCTCGTCCCAGCTGATCGCGGTCCATTGGCCCGATCCGCGGGGCCCGCTGCGGCGAAGGGGGCGCAGAACACGGTCCGGATGATGGACGAGTTCGAGGGCCGTGCGTCCCTTGCAACAGATATACCCGCGGCTGGCAGGGCTGTCGGGGTCTCCGCTGATTCGCGTTATGCGGCCCTGCTCATCCAGATGAACCAGAACCTGGCAGACGCCGTGGCATGCGCGACAGGATGTTCGAACCGCGCGTTTGCTGTCAGTCATGGTTTCTCCCTTCTGAAACGCTCGCTGCGTTACTGCCCGGCCTTCCCGATCGGCTCAATGCGGCCCGCAAACGCCTCCGGCTCCTGCCATGCCTCCTCCATACCCGGCCGCCGCGAGCGATGGCGTATGGAGCTATATTTGCCGTCATGCCGTCCATAACCTGCGTCTTGAATAATTTTCCGGCAGCGCCGGGATTCAATTCCCGCTCCCTGCCCGGAATCGGTTTCATCCTGAGCGTCCCGTATCTCTGCGGCCAGGATGTTCACCGACGCGATAGCGTCCCTGCGTCTTCCCGATCGTGAAAATTGTAATGCTTCCGCAAAATCCGGCGGGATTCCATGCAGGAGCCGCCGGGCACAGCATCCGGGGATTGCCTTAACCCGGGCGCGGGGGCCTCTGGCAAATCGGACAAAAATGCGTGCCGCGCTGCCGCACGACGATGCGTTGAATGGCTGCGCCGCAGCGGCGACAAGGTTCTCCTTTCCGCCCATACACCCGGAAGTGATCCTGATAACCGCCGTTGGGATAAACCCAATCAATGGCCGCTCCCTCGTGGCGGATGCCGTCCTTCAGGGCGGCCCGCAGTCCGCGCCACAGCGCCGCCGCCTCCTCCCGCTTCAGCGAATCGGCGCGGCGAAGGGGATGAAGCCGGGCGCGCCACAAAGCCTCGTCGGCGTAAATGTTCCCGATCCCGGCAATGAAAGTCTGATCCAGCAACAACGGTTTGAGTGCTCCGGACCTTTGCTCCATCATCCGCCGAAAACTCCTGAGCGTCGATGTCCCGTCCAGCGGCTCCATGCCCAGCCTTCCAGTGATTTCCTCCGCTCTATCCACCAGACACACGCGCCCGAATTTGCGCGCGTCGCTGAAGCGCAGTTCATACCCGTTGTCCAGCGTAAAGACGAAGTGCACGTGCCGCGCGCGGGGCGTTCCCTCGGGCAGCACGTCCAGGCGGCCGCTCATTTTAAGGTGAATCAGCAGATAACGGCGGCGCCCGGATCGTTTCAGCTCAAACACAATGTATTTGCCGCGCCGCGATATGGACTGAATCCTGCAACCCGGCAGGCACCGCGCAATGAATTCCCCGCAAGGATACGCCGCACCAGGCCAGTCCAGCCACACGCCGGTAATCGCATGACCTGCAGGAGGGGGGAATTCGGGCAAACCGCGCTCGACCGGCTCGCCGCGTCGCAGCCTTTGGACAATGGTTTCGACTTCAGGCAGTTCGGGCATGTTCCATCCGCTTTTCCACGTACTCCCTGGCGCGCCGGAGTCGAACTTCGAAACAATCACGCAGGAACCGGGTGTCCAGCGCAGCGTACATAGGCCGCCCGGCCGATGCGCCCGGGCCCCGGATATCGGTCCGCGCAGCGGAGATGACAGGCGACGCCGTCTCTGCGGAAAAGCGCGGCCCTCTTCCGTTCGGAATCCTCCATATGCGAGCCGCCTCCCATGTGGGGGAGACAGCATCGGGCGCAGGAGACGTTCTTGTATCGGCAGAGGCTCCAGTCTTCGGCTTCTTCCGGCCGCATCATTCCTTATTTTGAGGGATTATTCGCCGCTTGTTCCAGTGAAAAGATCGGGGCCCGAAGCATTGTATCCACAAGGGCCGGCGATTGGGGAGCTTCATGGTCTATGGCGCACCACGGACAGACGGCCTCTTGCTGTTTTGCAAAATAAGGGCATTCAGCCGACACTCGTGCGAGCGCGGCTTTCAGGAGCCGTGCCTTCCCATGCTTCCCGGAGGGGTCAGGGGAACTGTCCGCACTCCGGAGGCCTCGCCCCCTGTCCGCCTATTCGGCGTTTTTATCTGTTCCCAAAATTCCAGGAAATGTTCTAGAGTGTTGGCGGCCGGTGCCTGGAGAGGAGGGTGTTTCAGTGACGGACGCAAAGCGGGGATACGAATACAGACTTCTGGCGATCTTTTTTATCACCTGGGGCATCGTTTTCATGGATCGATTGGCGATCTCGTTCCTTGCGCCGATTGTCATGCCGGAATTGAACCTGAACAATACGGATATCGGGTGGATCGGGTTCGCCACATCCTTCTGTTTCGCGATTTCCTCCATCGTTTTCGGCTTTGTCTCGGACCGCCTGGGATACCGGAAAAAGGTGTTGCTGCCGTTTCTTCTGGGAACGGCCGTCTTCTCGGCCGCCGGTGTGATGGTCCGGTCCTTCCCGCAGCTGCTGTTCGTCCGCGCCATGGTCGGCTTCTGCGAAGGGCCGGTCTCCCCTCTGATCTATTCCATACTTTTCAGCGTCAACAAGGAAAGCTTCGGCCGAAACTGCGGTATTCTCAATTCGTCCGTCGGGACCATCGGGACGACGATCGGTCCGGTTTTTATCACCCAGCTGGCCGCCGCCTATAACTGGCAGAAGACGTTCCTCCTGTCCAGCCTGCCGACGTTTGTCATGTTTTTCGTCGTTCTGTTCTTCGTGAGGGAAGTATACGTCGAAAAGCAGATCGTTCAGGAGGGCGCAAAGGCTCAGGGCTTCGTCGATCTGTTCAAATACCGGAATGTGATCCTTTGCCTCGTCATCTGCGTCCTGGGGCTGGCCGGCTATTGGACCATGATGCTATTCGCGTCCGTTTATCTGGTGAACGTGTCCCATTTCAATCTGCAGTCCATGGGCTGGGTGACGTCCGCGATGGGTATTCTGTATATCGTTTACTGCATCTTTGTCCCGAAGCTGGCGGATAATTTCGGGCGCAAGCCGGTTCTGTTTGTCGGCTTTGTGCTCAGCATTGTCGCCCCGCTGTTCATGTACCTCTTCCCCGGAGCCATGATTTCTGTTTATGCCTATATCTTCTTTTTCGGCTTCACGGCGGCCGTTGTCCCCATTTATATGACCATGGTGCCGATGGAATCCGTGCCCGTCAGCCTGATCGCCACCGTGGGAGCCCTGGTCCAGGGCACGGGCGACCTGCTGGGCGCCGCCGCCTGGCCGGTTATCGCCGGCAAGATCGCGGACGCCGCGGGACTGCCGTTCATGATGCTGGCGGCCGCCGTGCTCCTGATGATCACGGCGGTCCTGACGCTCGCCATTAAGGAAACGCATCCGCGCAAGCGGACTCTTGCCGCCGCGTAAGAAAGCAGAGTGACAGGCTGCCATGGCTCCCGGCAGTTGCGGAAGAGAGCGGTGTCGATTCCGGCCGATATTGCCGAGGGGCTCCGCAGGCGGGGCAAGGCCGAGAGGGCGCGATTCCTGAACACATCGGAAGCATCGCTTGAGGAGATCCGTTACTATTTGATACTCACGCAGGATTGCGGGTATGGAGAGACGCAGGGCTTCTGAATTCCCTGGAGGAAGCGAGCCGGTTGCCCGACTCCGGCTCGAAGGCGATTCTGGAGAGCAGGCAGTTTCTCCCCGATACCGCCCAATTCCGCCGCCTTATCCCTGAAGCAGAAATCTCAGCAGCAGGAACGCGATCGGCCGGAAGACGTAGTCCAGGACGCCGATCCACAACAGGCCGAATATGATGATGAAACCGTAGCGTTCGAGACTGAGGTAGGGGGCGATCAGGTGGGACGGCAGGAACCCGATCGCAACCCGGGAACCATCCAGGGGAGGGATGGGGATGAGGTTGAAAATCGCCAGGACGACGTTGATGAGGCAGGTCTGCAGAAGGAACAGGCCGATAATCCCTCCAAAGGGAAGCAGCCGGAATACAACGGCGGCGGCCGCCGCCAGAAGCAGGTTGCTTGCGGGCCCCGCCAAACCGACGATCATGACGCCCTTTTTGACATCGCGGAAATAGGCCGGATTGAAAGGGACCGGCTTGGCCCATCCGAACAGAACAGGGCTCCTGGTCATAATCAGGATCAGGGGAAGCAGAATCGATCCCATGAGATCGATATGCGCCAGGGGATTGAGCGTCAGCCGGTCGGCGTCTCTTGCCGTTGGGTCGCCCAGCCGGTAGGCCGCGTAGCCGTGAGCCACTTCATGGATGATGACGGCGAAAACAAGCGCCGCTATTCGGATTATCAGTTCCATCCGTCCCCGCCTCGATCAGGCTTCGGATGCCCGTTCCATTCGCAATCCGGAACTGTCGGCTCGAGATTTACAGCACCTGCGGCTGCTTTTTAAACTGGATCAATTCGATGGCGATGCCTGAATTGTCGCGGATAAAGACGAACACGACACCGGGGCTCTCCACCGGGCCCATGGCTATTTCCACGCCTCTTGCTTTCAGCTCCTTGACCGCCGCGTGGACGTCGGGCACCTGAAAAGCCATCTGCTTGAGGCCGTGAACGCGCAGGTCCGCGCTCGGGTCCCGGCGGTACGCGGGCATGGGCTCGGCTCCCTCGACCTGGAACAGTTCCAGATGGAAATTGCCGCGCCGCATCAGGGCGATGAGCATCCTGTTTCCGGAGTCCTCCTTCATCCGCGTCACAACTTCGAACCCGAGCATTTTCCGGTACCATTCGATGGATTCTTCCAGATTGGGCACGCTCAATCCGAAATGGTGGGGCGTTATCTCAAATCCCACGCTGTTTTCCTGCGCTGTCAGCGCCGGCGGATTCATGTTCAGGCCTCCCAGGACAAAGCAAAGAGAGAAAACGACAATCGTTGCACGAATTGTTTTCATAATTCCGTCTCCCGGAGCTTACGGGTGTCCTTGCCAGGGGCGAATCTCCCGTCGATTACAAGCCGCATAATAAATATGCGGCGCGCCCTGGACGCCGGCTCCCTGGAGGTTATGAACAATTTGTGTTGTGAAACTCATTTTGTTGTTCAGACCGGCTTTGGAGTGCGGGAGCCTGCGCACTCCATAAGCTTCGCCTGCAATGCATTCAAAATGCCGCTTTGCCTGAGTTTTGCGACCGTAGCCACCCAAATCTTCATCTCAGGCTGATTTCAGGGGGCAAGATAGCATCCTGATCGGGTTATCGAAAGAGAAATCCTGAGCGGCCGGCAGCCCGGGTTCTGTTGCGGACGATATTCATATACGCCGCGGCCGAAGCCGTCAGGATTTGGATATCCTGCGCTTTTTCCGTTGCGGTCTTTCAGGCGGATTGTCCTGAACCGCGGTCGGGATTTCCGGTGAAGGTCCGGGAGCGGCACTCCCTCCCTTTTCTTCCTGACGGCTTTTCCGGATGACGTAGGCCAGACCGCCGAAAAACATCAGCGCTAATATGAGAACCACAATCTTATCCAGCGACATGAAGGCCTCCATGCGTGCGCACTCCCCCGCGCCGGGACTGAAAAGGGCGGGACTTCAGTCCCGCGCCCGCCGGTGAAGGAGTGGGAATCCGGTCCGAATGCGCAGGATGGACGCCGGGCGATCCGAAGAGCAGGGACACAGCCGCCGGCGGCCCTGATAAGTGCCGGCTCGGCCGATAACGGGCCAGGCGCTGCGAAGGACTATGGACGAACGGTCCGCGTCCCGCGCCCGCGAGTGAATTTCCCGGGAGAGTCAAGGCGATGCAAGAATCCGGGGCCGGCCATCCATGGCGGCAACCGCCCGATGTTTTTTCCCGGCCATCCGTAAAAATCATTCTGCAAATAAGCGCCCGGCGCCGATTCCGGACGGATCAACCGGCTCCTGCGACGTCCGTTGATTTTTTGGATGGCGGCCCGACCAGCCACAAGTCCCTCCTGGAGGGTCATCCTCCAGGACCCGTCGATGTCTCCCGTCGCGCAGATATGCGGGAAACTCAATGCATTCTATAAACCGTTTATTCCCCTGTCAAATATCAGGTGCCGCCGGGGTGGAAGTCCCGACGCCCTATGGCTTACAATCGGCAATTCAGGGGAAGCGGCCTTTTCTGTCACTTTCAAAGGGAGATTCATTTTGCGACTATCCCATCAATTCGGCTCCACCCTGCGGGATGCGCCCGCCAATATCGAAGCGGTCGGCCATCAGTTGCTGGTGCGCGCCGGTTTCATTCGGCAGCTCGGCCATGGATCGTTTGCATACCTGCCTCCGGCCAGGCGATCCCTGGCGAAGATCGAAAACATCCTGCGCGAGGAGATGAACGCCATCGGCGGACAGGAGGTGGGACTGCCCTCGGCTCATTCCGCAGAAATCCGGCAATCCCCGGGCCGCCGGCATTCTATCGGGCCGCAGACGGCGCGCTTCAAAGACCGCGCAGAGCGGGACACGGTGTCGGCGACGGCGTACGAGGAAATCGTGACGCACCTGTGCCGAAGCGAGATCCGTTCCTACCGCCAGTTGCCGCAACTCCTGTATCAGATCCGGACGAAGTCCCGCGACGACGCGCGTCCGCGAACGGGCCTGATCCATGTCCGCGAGTTCACGACGATGGAGTCCTATAGCCTGGACGCGGACGAAGCCGGCCTGGACAGGCAATACCGGGCCCACTATCAGGCGTATGCCAATACTTTTCATCGCTGCGGCCTGCCGGTGGTCGCCGCTCTTTCCGACCCGGGCATCACGGGAGGCAGCCAGGCGCACGTGTTCCTGTACCTCGCGCCCGTCGGCGAGGATACACTCGTTTCATGCGCGCATTGCGGCTATGCGGCCGACGGCGGGGCCGCGTCTTTTGCCAAACCGGCGGCTCCGCCTGAAGACCTGAAGCCGGTTGAGAAAGTCGCCACGCCCGGCTGCAAGACCATTGAGGCGCTGGCGAAACTGCTCGAGGTGCCGAAGCGCAAGACGGCCAAGGCCGTGTTCATGATGGCCGAACATTGGGGGGCTGAGGGCGGACGCGAGGAGTTTATCTGCGCCGTCGTCAGGGGCGACATGGAGGTGAACGAGGTCAAGCTGGCGAAAGCTGCGGGAGCCGTCCGGTTGCGTCCGGCCACCGACGAGGAAATCCGCGCCACAGGCGCCGTTCCGGGCTACGCGTCCCCGATCGGGCTGCAGGGCGTCCGCGCAATCGTTGATGATGCCGTCGTCTCTTCGCCCAATCTCGTCGCGGGAGCCAACGAGGAAGGGTATCACCTGCTCCACACAAATATCTTCCGGGATTACCGGCCCGCGATGGTCACCGACATCGCGGCCGCGGGCGCCGGAGACGCGTGCCCGCTGTGCGGGCGGGATCTGCGGGCGTCGCGCGGGGTGGAGACCGCCGGAATCGTCAAGATCGGGACCCGTTATTCCGATGCCGTCGGCGCGACGTACCTCTCCGCCGACGGGGAGAAGAAACCGATCGTCATGGGGTCCTACGGCATCGGCGTCGGAAGGCTTCTGGCCTGCATCGCCGAGGAGCACCATGACGACAAGGGCTTGATGTGGCCCGTCACTGTCGCGCCCTACAGCGTGCATCTCGTCTCGCTGGGACAGGAGGAGGCGGCGGATCGGATTTACGGGGCGCTGCGACAGGCGGGCCTGGAGGTCCTGTATGACGACCGGCAGGAAAGCCCCGGCGTGAAATTCAACGACGCGGACCTGATCGGCGTCCCGATCCGGATAACGGTTTCGGCAAGGTCTCTGGCGCAAGGGGGCGTCGAGATGAAGCGCCGCGATCAGACGGCGAAGGAGACGGTTTCCGAGGCGTCGCTCGTCGAGCGTCTGCAGTCGGAGCTCCGGTCCCGGCTGGATGAGATGTCTTCAAGGATTGTAAGGGCCTCCTTCCCGACATGGAAATAAGAGGGGGCTCCGCGGAAACGCAACGATGGAGGCGGAAACAAAAGAACCACGCATTTCGCGGATTCGGAGGAAGGAAGGGTATTATAAATGCGGCGGTGCGGAGCCGCGGTATATAATCCGAGCTCAGGGCGGGCGCCGGAGGTTGAACCGGAAAGCCCTGCTGTTTTTTCGGAGAAAGGATCGGAATAAGCGGCGGCATGGATTGGCGCGTCACCTTTCCCGTATCAGGCGTTGAGACATGGGTGTTCCTGCCTCCGCTCGTGGCCTTCGTCGTCTCGTTCTTCGCATCGATGGGCGGCGTCGCGGGAGCTTTTCTGATCCTGCCGTTTCAGGTCAGCTTTCTGCACTTCGCGTCCCCTTCGGTCAGTTCCACGAACCTTGTCTATAACATCGTGGCCATACCCAGCGGCGTTTATCGGTACATGCGGGAAGGGCGGATGGTTTGGCCGCTGGCGTGGGTCCTCATCCTCGGGACTCTGCCGGGCGTTCTCATAGGATATTACATCCGGGTGTTCTGGCTGCCGGATCCGCGCGCGTTCAAGCTGTTCGTGGCCTGCGTGCTTGTCTATATCGGGGCGCGGCTCTTAAGGGAGGTCTTTGATAGCCTCAGGCCGAGCAGGATCCGGAAGACGGATGGAGGCCCGAAGCCCGGTGAGCGGGATAATGCGGGCGGATGGGACGGTTTGCGATTCGCGGGAGACCGCATGGATCCCGATGCCAGGGTGAAAACCGTATCGTGGTCCATGAGGAGAGTGGGCTACGAATTCTGCGGGGAAAGATTTTCTTTTGAAATCCCGAAAATGCTCAGTCTGGCTTTCGTGGTGGGGATCGTCGGCGGTGCCTATGGGATAGGCGGCGGATCGATCATATCCCCCTTCTGCGTGTCCTTTTTCAGGCTGCCGGTGTACACGGTCGCCGGCGCCGCTCTGCTGGGCACTTTCCTCACTTCCGTTGCCGGCGTTTTTTTCTACAGCGTTCTGCCCGCGAAGTCCGGCGTTCCCACGTCGCCGGACTGGCCCCTGGGGATCCTTTTCGGCGTGGGCGGCTTCCTGGGGATGTATTGCGGGGCGCGCCTGCAGAAATTCGTGCCCCAGAGGCTGATAAAAATCATGCTGGGCCTCCTGCTTGCGCTTCTTGCCGCGGACTACATCGTGGAGTTCTTCGCCGGTTTGGGCGGCAGGGGATGAGGGCCGCTCGGCCGAAATCCGCGAACGCCGTCGGCCGCAGGTGTCAAGGATTCGGGGAAGGAGCTTGCGGCTCCGGAGGCTGCGGAGCCTTCCTCCAAAATCCTAGTTCGAGACCTCGATCTTCAGCGCTTTGACTTTGCGATACAGTGTGCTCGGGTTGATGCCCAGCTGTCGGGCCGCTTTGCCGCGGTTCCCCTTGTGCCGGCGCAGGGCCTCTCTGATCATGAGCTTTTCCATGGCCTGAAGCGACATCGGATTGCCTGTCTCCAGGCCGGTCGAGCCGGACGGCCTCAGCTCCGGCGGCAGATGATGCAGTTCGATCAGCCTGCCGCGGCACAGAACGAAGGCTTGTTCGATGATGTTTTCCAGCTCGCGAACGTTGCCCGGGTAGTCGTATTCCATCAGCCGTGCCATAACCTCTTCGGACACCCCATCGATTTCCTTGCCCTGCAGGCTGTTGAACTTCGCCACGAGATGGTCCACAAGCAGCGGGATATCCTCCCGACGCTGGCTAAGGCTGGGAAGAGTCAGGGTGATAACTCGAATGCGGTAATAAAGGTCGTCGCGGAAGCGACCTTCGCGGACAAGCCGGCTCAAATCCTGGTTTGTGGCCGCGACGATGCGCACATCCACCTTCATCGGTTCCACGGACCCAAGCGGCTCGATCACCCTTTCCTGGATCACGCGCAGGAGGCGTATCTGCATGGCCGGAGAGATGTCTCCGACTTCGTCGAGGAAGATGGTCCCGCCGCTGGCCAGGGCGAAACGTCCCGGTTTATCGCGCCGCGCATCGGTAAAAGCGCCTGCCTTGTGCCCGAAGAGTTCGCTCTCCAGGAGAGTGTCCGGCAGAGCCGCGCAATTGACGGCGACGAACGGTTTTTTCCTTCTGGGCGAAAGGCTGTGGATCGCCCGCGCGAACAGTTCCTTTCCCGTGCCGCTCGGCCCCTCGATCAGCACCGTGCTGGAGCTTTCGGCGATCTGCGGGAGGATCTCAAAGAGCTTCCTCATGGGCGCGCTGCGGCCGACGATGTCCTCGAACGTGTACCGGGATCTCAGCTCCTTCTGCAGCTGCTCGATCGAGCTCAGGTCCTGAAAGGTCTCGACGCCTCCGATCGTTCGGCCCTCGTCATCCTTGAGCAGGGCCGTCGAAATGCGGATGGGGATGCGCTCGCCGTTTCGGCGGACGATGTGGGCGGTGGCGTTCAGCACCGGCCTGCCGCTGGACATGGTGCGCCGGAGCGCGCAGGCGTTTTCGCAGATGCTGGCCCGGAAAACGTCGCAGCACTGCCGCCCCAGGGCCTCGCGCCGGCTCACCTGGGTAATCCGTTCCGCGGCGCGGTTGAAGCCCGTAACCCTCCAGTCCAGGTCGACAGTGAAAACCCCTTCATTGATTGAATCCAGAATTGTCTTTTCCCGCCCGTCCAATTCCCCACCTCCAGCATTATTGCATTTTGCAATATAATACCAGTTACTTAATGCATTGTGCAAACTACCCACCGGCACCGATCGCCGCGGGTGGCTTGCGCAATTCCCGGCTTCTCCATCAGATTCGAGACTGCTATATTCGGAGGTTCTGAAATTGCATGTGGATACTTGGAATATGGATGGGCTTTTTATCGTGAATTGGGAGTATCGCCTTTCGCCATTGATTGAAGGAGATATGGATGAAGGTAGGTTTCGCGGTCGCGGAAAATGAAGGACTTGAGAGCAAGGTTTACGGCCATTTCGGCTCGGCCCCCATGTTTGTCATCGTCGACACCGATCTGAAGCGGGTTTCGGCGCTGAACAACGCGAACGAGCATCATGTGCACGGCGCATGCAATCCAGTTGCGGCATTGAGCGGCAGCAATATCGACGCCATGGTCGTGGGCGGAATCGGCCCGGGCGCCATCACGAAGCTGAACGCCATGGGGGTCAAGGTTTACAGGGCGGGGGCCGTTACTGTGGGAGAAAACGTCGCCCTCCTGGCGCAAAACAGGCTCGAGGAACTGTCGATGGAGGATTCCTGCCGGGAACATGGGGGCTCCTGCGGCCATTAGACCGATGTGCCGATCCGGAACGAGTTTGCATTTCATTTTGCAGGGTTCCCCTCCCGGCCGTCGTGACATGAAGGCCGTCCGTGATTATCTTTCCCTTCGCCTTCATTGCGGTCTGCTGGAAGATTCCGGGTTTGCCGCTCATGGGGAGGCTCCGGGCGGCATTCCGAGAGGAAAAAACACTGCTCCAAGCCCGGCAGCATCGCCACAGACGGACCTGTTTTTCAGGTTCTCCGGTTCGCCCGCAGCTGAGGCGGGCAACAATATCGCATGATTAAGCGGGATCGGGAAAACAGGTTCCCTTTTCACCCGCACCGAGCAATCCTTTCAACGCATTCGTGCATTTTGCAATACCCCGGACGCCGGACGCGCATCCGGTCTCAGGAATGTTTGACGCGGCCCGGATTCCGGAGATCCATGGATGCCATTTCCCTTTGCAGGCGAGACATGCACGCCAGGAATTCCAGTAAAGGTAATCGCCTCTAGAGTTTACATTGAGATTGAGTCGGTTTGGGCACGGAGCGGCGAAAAAGACCGAGGACGGACAACGCCTGGCGGCCTGGATTGAAAGCCAGCGCGTAGAGCGTCGTCATTATCACGGCCGAGCTGAGACACCACAGGCAGGAGGCCCCGATCACGAAGGGCTCGAGAAAGGTCAGATAGGCGGAGAAGAGAGTGCCCAGAGCCGTCATGACCAGGATACATACGGATGCCCATAGTGAAATTCGGCCCTTTACCCAGCGGCGAAGCATCCAGGCCGCGTAGATGGCAAGGTAACCGAACAACCCCATCAGGCCGATCGGGATGACGCCGAAAAGCCTCGCGTACTCGCTCTGCTGAACCGTATTGCAGTCCCCCACGGGTCCGCAGACTGCCTCCACTTCCAGCACTTCCACATGGGCCAGATACGCCGCCGCCAGCATGCCGACAATCGTCAGGACCGGAGTCGCCCAATCGAGGCGCGGCGCCTCAGGTTTCTCCTCTTTGGGAAGCGGCTTTCTCAGCGACATTAAAGACAGCAGCAGTGTCATTAGCATCCCGGCCAGCACCAGAATAGCAAGGCCGTTCCCGTATGGATCCATGAGTATTCGATCCAGCACGCCCATCTTCTTATGGCCGCCGGTCAGGTCGATGATGCCCGCAGGCTCCGTTTTGGCTGCGGGCTGTGGGATCCCTGCGCCCGAGGCCGTGGATTCCGGGCTCGAAGGAAGTGCGGACGGGCCGGCGGCGCTTGTTTGCGGCGGGAATTGAGAGAAACCTGAAGGCGCCGCCTGCTTCGATGCCTGTGCTTTCGGCGCTGAGGATGCGGGCGGCGCTCCTTCGGGAGGCTTGCCTGGGGCCAAGACAGCGGCCGTTTTGCGTGGTGAACCGGCGGCGGCCCGGGTCACCGGCGCTGCTGAAGGGGCTCCGGTCGAGGGCGATCCCGCGTGCATCTGCCGGTCTGATGCCAATCCCTGATTTTCCGCGAGCAAGGTCTTGAAACCCGGGATGGGCGGCCAGTCGATGCCTCCCTCCGAGAGATGTTTCTCAATCAGATCGGGGAATTTCTGCGGTATTTCCTCGGATCCCACCAACGAAGTGTCTCCCACGATGAGCAGGGGCACGGACATCCGCACATGACCGTACCGCATGCATGCGGAAAGAAAAAGATCGCGGCCCGCCGGCGTCGCGGTGCTGATAATGGCCACCTGAAGCCGCGGTCCATAACGCTCCGCGAGCGGAGGCAGGGTCTGTTCGATGACCTTGGCGCAATGGGAGCAGGTGGGCGAGGCGAAGAGAACGGCGCGCACCGCCGCCGCGTCGTTGCGTGCAGAACAAAAGCCTTGCCCTGCGAGCTCCAGCAGAACGGCCGCGGACGCCCAGACGGCGCATCGCATCAAAAAGCTTGTCGCAGACTTAAACATAGGTTCTTTAGCAACTCAGGGATCATTCCCGGCATCCGCAAACGGCGATCCGCCCACGCACCGGAAGAGTGATTATAGACCAAAGACCCCCGGCAAGCAGTGTCACATAATTCTCAGGAAAGCCGATTCCGCGGTCCTGCGCGTCGAAGCCGCGGCCCCTATGGAACCGCTCGACCGGAACGAGCGATCCTCGCACTGCCTGCCGTCAGGAATGATTATTGCTTATTCCTCGAGGGCGACTTTTCATAAGGGGATTGTTTTTGCTGATGCGTCAAAGTCTTCAGGCGGAAAAAACGGGGGCTCTCCCTTTTCTCGATTGTTGGACCGGGCACCAGCCCTCTGGAATGGTGCGATCTTTCGGCACCCGTGGAGCCGCGGCTCGCATCCCCGGCGAATGCGACGGCACGCGCCTGTCCCGCCCGTATGCGGAATCATCTCGAATCACGAAAAGGTGACTTTTTATGGATAAACAAATGAACCGTCGATCCATTTTGAATCTCGGCGCGGCCGCAGGCGGCCTCGCCATCGGCGGATCGATTCTGAAAGGGGCCGCGTTCACGGCCGCGGAGAAAAAACCCGGAGCTCGTCTGCCCTGGCCATGGAGGGAAATCAATCCCGCCGACATTCAGGAAAGGGCCTATCAGTCGGCCTGGGCGAAAATCGGCTGCATGTACGGCACCGTCGAGGCCGTCATCGGCACGCTTGCGGACAAATACGGCTCCCCGTACGATACTTTCCCTGTAGAGGCTACTATATACGGAAGCGGCGGCGTCGGGGGCATCGGTTCGCTCTGCGGCACCATCAACGCCTGCGGACTGCTTTTCAACCTCTTCACCAGGAATCAGGAGGATCTTTTCGCCCTCTGTCAGGAAATTTCGCTCTGGTATGAAAGCGCCAGGCTCCCGTCCTATAAACCGAAGAGCCCGAAGCTCGATATCCCGATCGCGCCGTCCGTCGCCCGCTCTAACCTATGCCACGTCTCGTCCACCACATGGGCCAATGTTTCGGGACATAAGCTGTTGACAAACCAGCACTTTGAGCGCTGCAACCGCCTTGTCGCGGACGTCGCGATGCAGGCGGTCACCCTGCTCAACCAGTACAGCTCCGGCAAAGTCCTTTTCAAGGAAAAACTAAATTCCTTTTCGCAGGGCTGCTTGTCCTGCCACGGCCCGGGAAACGCCAAGGCCAATGTCGCCAGCGGCATGAGCTGTGATACCTGCCACAAGAATCCCCATTAATGGCGAGCCGCCGGGGCGAGCGGCCGGATCCGCGCATTCTATTTTCCGGGGACGCGTCTGCATCGGATAATGTATAGTCTAAAGAAACCGCGCAAACGACAGGAAAGGCGGGAGGAACGCGGCATGGCATGAAGTCATGATCGATGGATACGGAGGTATTTCTTTTCCTGTACGACGATTGCGATGAACAAGGAGGGAAGCTCCGGTGGAAAGTTCTGTTATGGTCATCGGCGCCGGGCCCGCGGGAATGCGGGCAAGCTTGGAGCTTTTGCAGCAGGGGTTTAGAGTCTGCCTGGTGGAGGAAAAGCCCACGATAGGCGGCAAGATGGCGCAGATAGACAAGATGTTCCCTACCAATGAATGCGCCACGTGCACCGCCCTGCCGCGGATGCTGGAGCTCACGAGCAATTCCGACCTCACGCTTTTTCCCTTTACGGACGTCCTGTCCATAGAGGGCGCGCCCGGAGACTTGAAAGTCAGGCTCCTAAAAAAGCCGCGATATGTGGATCCGGTGAAATGCACGGCGTGCACGGATTGCTTCCCGGTCTGCCCTGTCGGCGGCGTCCCCATGGATTTCAATCTCGGCAGAGGAGCATCCAAGGCCGTCTTTTTCTACTCACCCTTTCCGCCTCGTAAAGCCCTGATCGATCCCCGATACTGCAGCTTCATTCGGGACGGGAAGTGCGGTGAAATGGATAAGCCCCCCTGTGTGGAGGCCTGCAAGCCCGGGGCGATCGATTTTTCCCAGAAACCGCAGGAAATCCTTCTCAATGTCGGAGCCGTAATCCTGGCCACGGGTGCGGATGAGATCAGGGACGATACAGTGCTGGGCGGATATGGGTACGGGAAAGCATCCAATGTGCTTACGGCTCTGGAGTATGAACGCCTGCTGTCCGGCCTCGGGCCAACGAGCGGCGTCGTGAAGCTCGGCGACGGGAACGAACCGGAGAGCGTGGCGTGGGTCGTGCTTGACGACTCGTCATCGATAGGGTTCATGACAGCGGCGGCTGAGGCTCTGGGAACCCTGGAAAAGAATCCGAGGGCGGCTGCAACCGTTTTTTGCAGACAGACCGATCCCGACCGCGACGCCTACCGCGCTTTCTATTCGAATTGCATGGAAAGGGGCGTCCGGTTCATCCGCGGAGATTCCTTATCTATAAAGCCGGACGGGAGCGGCGCCGTCCAGATCTCTTATACCTGTGAGGGCCGGAAGACCGGTCTTACGGCGGAAATGCTTGTACTGGTGCCGCCCCTGCAGGCTTCCGAGAGCGCACGCAGGCTATTCGAGAGACTCGGCATCCAGACAGACCGGATGGGCTTTGTGAACGCCGCCGACGAAATTTCCCATCCTCTGGAAACGGGCCTCCCGGGGATCTTTGTTTGCGGGGCGGCCCGGGGTTCCAGGGGGATCGAGGATTCCATCGTCGAAGCATGTTCCGCCGCCTCCAGGGCGGCGGCCCTGCTGTCTCCCTACCGGAGCAAGGAGCGAGCGAGCGCGCCTAAAGCGGAGGCCTTGCCTGTGAAGCCCGAAGATGAGCCTGCTATCGGGGTGGTGATTTGCCGCTGCGGCCTCAACATAGCGGGCCTGGTCAACCTGGACGAATTGGCGAGTTTCACCGCGTCCCTGCCCTTCGTGAAGCAGGTTGAGTTGACCCCCTTCGGCTGTGACGGTGTCTCCATCAAAAGACTTTTGGCGACGGGAGAATTCAATAGGATCGTCCTGGGGGCGTGCTCGCCCAAGACCCATGAGAGGCTTTTCGAACAGCACCTTGAATCCGGCGGTCTGAACCGTCAGCTTTTGGAGATCGTGAACCTTCGCAACCACTGCACGTGGGTGCACAGCACGGACAAGAAGGGAGCGACGGCCAAAGCCAAAACGCTCATGAAAATGGGCGTGAGCCGCGCCGCGCTTCTTGAATCCCTTGCGGATATCGAGGTGCCGGTCACTCAGGTCTGCCTCGTGGTCGGATGCAATCCGTCCGGGATTGCGGCGGCGCTGGCATCGGCCGGTATGGGTTATGAAGTTCATGTCGTCGAAAGCGATCCGGCCCCCGCGAAAATGCCGGAAAATCAGGGAACAAGAGCCAGGGCGCTGTTGAAGGAGCTTTTGGAGAACAGCAAGGCCAAAATCCATGCGGGCGCCAGGATAGCGGCGATAGAGGGTTTTGTCGGCAACTACAGCGCGGAAATTGCGGGCCCTGCGGGGAACGTGGAGATAAACGCCGGTGCCGTCATAATTGCCGCAAGAGAAAAAATGGGCCTATCCTCGGATGGGGAGGATTACGAAAAGGCCCTGGCGATTGCAAGGAGCGAAAAAGGCTTCCTTGTCCCAAGCCTCGGTATATGGAACGTCTTGGATTTCAACACCGAAGGGGTCTTCCTGTGCGGCCCGGCGCGTGGTGACATGGAGCTGATGGACGGCATTATCGAGGGCGAGGCCGCCGCCTCGCGTGCGGCCGGCATACTTGCCCATCGGCGGATGGTCAAATCCCCGAGGGTTTCCGTCGTTGTGGATGAAAAGTGCGACGGGTGCGCCTACTGCGTGGATCCCTGCCCCGCGCATGCCATCACGCTTCTTGAATACATGCATGAAGAGGCCGTCAAGAAAACGGTGGAATCCAACGAGGCCACATGCAGGGGCTGCGGGATATGCATGGCGACCTGTCCCAAGGAGGGCATATACATAAGGCACTTCAGGCCGGAGCAGTTCAAAGCGATGGTCGAGTCCCTTCAGGAGGGAGCCTAGATGGCGAGCGAATTCGAACCGAAGATCCTGGCATTCTGCTGCAACTGGTGTTCCTATGCGGCCGCGGACGCCGCAGGCACCGCGAGATTCCAATATCCGGCGAACGTGCATATCATCCGCTGCATGTGCTCGGGAATGATCCATCCGAACATGGTAATGGACGCCCTTACCAAGGGTTTCGCGGACGGCGTGCTGATATGCGGCTGCCATCCCGGAGACTGCCACTATCAGACAGGAAATGAAAAAGCCAAGTCGAGGGCGGAGGCGATCTCCCTGATGCTCGGGGATTTTGGTCTGGAGACGGAGCGCTTCAGGCTTGAATGGGTTTCCGCGTCGGAGGCCTCAAAATTCGCCGCGATAGCGAAGGAGATGACCGAGACGGTTCGGGCGCTGGGCCCGAATGTCTACCGAAGCTGACGACGCAGCGGCATAAACGGCCCGGCAAAGCCGGCTCCTGGACATTCGTCGATCAGGACCTTGACGCGCGTTTGGATCGCCTCGCGGCGTAAAAAGCGCTTTCTCCCGTGCGCATCACGGCCGCCTTCCCGGAGGCGACAAGCGCTTCCATGTGCTTCAGCGCCTCCGAAAAGTGGATTCCGAGACTGCGCGCGACATCGGAAGCGGTGCAGGGCCGCCGTGACAGCATCGAAACGATGTCGTCCCGGACGGATTCCGCTGAAGACATTCTGTGCCCGACGGCCCCCGCGCCGGCTCCTCCTATGACGTCAACTTCGCCGGGGAAGATTTCCTTCAGGGCCAGCAGCTGGTTCTTCGAAAGGGGGCCGGCGCAGGATTCCGCAGGGGGCCGGGCGACCGTGTTCAGCTGAATGCGCGTCAGACGAATGCGCCGTGTGATGGCGGCAATCTTCTCGACCTCCTGCCGGATTCCCGTAATCCCGCCCAAAAGGAAAACCTCCAGCCAGATCTCCCCTTTATAAAGATCCGCAAAAGCGGCCAGGCCGTCGACCATCCGCTGGAACGATATTTTCGGGTGCGGGCGGTTCACGTATCGGTAGAGATGTGGATCTCCGGCATCCAGCGATGGAATCACAAGGTCCGCCGCCATAAGGGCGTTCTGCACGTCCGTATCCCAGAGGAGGGAACCGTTGGTGAGCACGGCCACAGGTACGCTCGTCATACCTTTGATCCTGAGGATGAGATCCCCGATGCTGCTGTTGAGGGTCGGTTCCCCAGAGCCGGCAAGGCTTATGTAATCCAGCGCGTCCGTGCATGCGAGCTTTTGCTCCAACTCGCCCAGAATGTCCGCGACCGGCACATATTCCTTTCGCCGGAGGGTTTTATCCGTAGTCCGGCCCAGCTGGCAGTAAATGCAGTCGTAGGTGCAGGTCTTGAAAGGGACAAGATCAATCCCGAGGGATCGTCCCAGACGCCTTGAAGGGACGGGCCCGTAGATATGCCGGAATAGTTTCTTTTTCATGATCAGGCCCCGCAGGGAGGCTTGCTGCAACGCTCCTCGCGA
>CAYZTZ010000007.1:0-4057 GCA_964481255.1 uncultured Acidobacteriota bacterium
AACGTCAAGATCGAGCGGGAGAACCAGACCCTCGCCACGATCACCTTCCAGAACTACTTCCGCATGTATAAAAAGCTGGCCGGCATGACTGGGACCGCGGAAACCGAGGCCGAGGAGTTCTACAAAATCTACAAGCTCGAAGTCAACGTCATCCCCACCAACAAGCCCCTTATCCGGACCGAATACTCCGACGTCATTTACAGGACCGAGCGGGAGAAATACAACGCCGTCGTCCAGGAAATCAAGGAGCTGTACGAAAAAGGCCGGCCCGTCCTCGTGGGAACGATCTCCATCGAAAAATCCGAAAAACTGAGCGCGATGCTCAAGAGGCAGGGGATCCCCCACGTCGTGCTGAACGCCAAATACCACGCCAAAGAGGCGGAGATCGTCGCCCAGGCAGGCCGGAAAAAAGCCGTGACCATCGCCACCAATATGGCGGGGCGCGGCACCGATATATTGCTCGGGGGCCATCCGGAGCTTCTGACCATCCAGACCCTGCGCGAAAAGGGGCTGGACCCGGCGACTATGCCGAAGGAAGAATACGAACGAATCCGCCGGCATTGGCTGGAAGTATGTCCCAGGGAACATGACGAGGTCGTCAAACTGGGAGGCCTGCACATCCTCGGGACGGAGAGGCACGAGGCGCGGCGCATCGACAATCAGCTGAGAGGACGCGCCGGCAGACAGGGGGACCCCGGCTCCTCGCGCTTCTACCTCTCCCTGGAAGACGACCTCATGAGAATCTTCGCCAGCGACCGTATCTCCGGAATCATGCAGTCT
This sequence comes from uncultured Acidobacteriota bacterium, assembly GCA_964481255.1. GTDB lineage: Bacteria > Acidobacteriota > UBA6911 > UBA6911 > UBA6911 > UBA6911. The sequence goes on from CAYZTZ010000007.1 coordinate 781, forward strand.
TTGGGCATGGAAGAGGGCGTCCCCATCGAGAGCAAACTCATCACGCGCCAGATCGAGAGAGCACAGAAACAGGTGGAGGCCCGCAATTTCGAGATCCGCAAGCACCTGCTGGAATACGACGACGTGATGAACAAACAGCGGGAGGCCATCTACGCCATACGAAGGGAGCTCCTGGAGGGGGTGGATCAGCGGGAATATATCCTGGAGCTCGCCAACGACATCATGAGCGAGATGATCGACAGGTTCGCCCCCAGGGAAAAACCCGCGGACACGTGGGACCTGGAAGCCCTGCGCGTCCATGTCGGGAACCAGTTCGGGTTCGACATCGCCCAGCTCGGAATCAACCTGCAAAGCGCGACTTATGAGGAGCTGGCGGGGAAACTGCTGGATACCGTCCGAAGGATATACGAGGAAAAGGAAAAGCGGCTCGGGGCGGACTATATCCGATTCCAGGAGCGGATGATCATGCTGCAGGTCCTGGACACCCAATGGAAGGATCACCTGTACGCCCTCGATCATCTGAAGGAAGGCATCGGGCTTCGCGGATACGGACAGCGGGATCCGCTGATAGAGTACAAGAGGGAGAGCTTCCAGATGTTCGAGGAGCTCCGGGCCAGGATCGAGGAAGAGACCATCCGCTTTCTCTACCTCTTCGAGCCCATCAGCAGGGAGGAACAAGACGCCCGTTTAAGGGAGCGCGAAGAGGCGCGACGCAAGGCTCTAAGGGAACAGAATCTTTCCTACAGCGCAGGAGACGGGGCGGCAGGGGCTCCCGTAAAGCGGGAAGTGGCCAAGGTCGGAAGAAACGATCCCTGCCCTTGCGGAAGCGGAAAGAAATTCAAGAAATGTCACGGCAGGTAAGAGCGGCCCCGGCGCCGCGCCGTCCGAATCTTTTTCCGATATCAAGCGGGGAACCTATGGTGAAACAAGCTGTCATACGAGAAGCCCTTACATTTGACGACGTTCTGCTGGAGCCCGCCGAGAGCGATCTGCTCCCCTCCGAGGCGGATATTTCGACGCGCCTGACCAGGAACATCGCCTTGAATATTCCTCTTCTAAGCGCCGCCATGGACACCGTCACCGATTCCAGAATGGCGATAGCCATGGCTCAGCAGGGCGGATTGGGCATTATCCACAAAAACATGACCATAGAAGGCCAGGCGGACGAGGTGGACCGCGTCAAGCGGTCTGAAAGCGGAATGATTGTGAATCCGATCACCATGTCGCCCGACCAGAAAATCCACGAGGCCATGGAGGTCATGAAGCGATACAAGATTTCGGGGCTGCCCATCACGTCCAACGGCAAGCTTGTCGGCATCCTGACAAACCGCGATCTCAGGTTTGAAACCCGCCTGAATATCAAGATTTCCGAACTCATGACCAAGGAGAACCTGATCACCGTCCCCGTAGGCACAACCCTCGAGGAGGCGGAAAGCATTCTGCACCGGCACCGCGTCGAAAAACTCCCCGTCGTCGACAGCAAAGGCCGTCTCAAGGGGCTGATCACGGTCAAGGACATACAGAAAAAGATCGCCTACCCCAACGCCTGCAAAGATAAGCTGGGCAGACTGCGCGTAGGCGCTGCCATCGGCGCCACCGGCGATTACCTTGAAAGGGCCGCAGCTCTGGCCAAAGCCGGCGCCGACGTCATCGTCATCGATACTGCCCACGGTCACTCCGCCAGGGTTCTGGAGGCGATCAGGCAGGTGAAAAACAGGATCCCGGAGATCGACCTTATCGCCGGAAACGTCGCCACGGCCGAAGGGGCTCTGGCGCTGGCCAAGGCCGGTGCGGACGCCGTTAAGGTAGGGATGGGACCCGGCTCCATCTGTACGACCAGAGTCGTCAGCGGCGCGGGCGTCCCTCAAATCACCGCCATCATGGACTGCGCGAAAGTGGCTCACAAGTCCGGCATTCCCGTCATCGCCGACGGCGGTATTAAATTTTCGGGGGATATCACCAAAGCCCTGGCAGCCGGCGCGGACTCCGTCATGATCGGTTCCCTTTTCGCCGGGACCGACGAAAGCCCCGGGGAGACGGTGCTCTACCAGAACCGGAGCTATAAAGTATACCGGGGCATGGGATCCCTGGAGGCCATGAAGGCGGGCAGCCGCGACCGCTACGGCCAGGAAGGGGCTTTCTACGAGGGAAAACTGGTGCCCGAGGGCATCGAAGGGATGGTCCCTTACAAGGGCAGCGTCGAGATCATGATCCCGCAACTGACAGGCGGCCTCCGGGCCGGCATGGGCTATTGCGGGTGCCGAAACATCGGCGAACTGCAGACCCGGTCGCGCTTCATCCGCATAACCTCTTTCGGCCTCAAGGAAAGCCACGTGCACGACGTCCTTATCACCAAGGAAGCGCCCAACTACCGTACCGAACTCTAGGCGGAATGATGACGGAAGGACGAGAAACCCGAAAGCCCCCACAGGGAAGACGCTGTGTATCCGTCCCGTGTCGCCCGTAATTTTTTAAGACTTTTCCCTCAAAGCGCGTATCTGTAAATACAGTCCCCCGCGTCGAGGAATCTGCTGATGGCAAATATCGAAGAAGCTGTCCGAAGATTTCTCGAAGGAGAGGAAGAAGCATTCAGCCGAATCACGAGGCAATGGGAGAAGAAGATCTACAGCCTTGCGTGGCGGATGCTGGGAAACCGGGAGGATGCGCAGGACGTCGTTCAGGAGACGTTCCTATCTGTTTTCAGGTACTTGAAGAGACTGCGCGACCCGAGCCGTTTCTCAATATGGATATACCGGATCGCGCTGAATCATTGCCGGCTGCGGCTGAGATCCGGCGCGCCCCATGTCTCATTGGACGATGAGGCTTTCAGCCTGACCTTCGAAGAGGGCGCGGAGTCGGCCGGCGCCTCGGCACCCTCCAAGGCCGGGAGTTCGCTGGAAGCCGCCGACATCATCCGCAAGGCTTTGGCCGGCGTGAGCGAAAGCCATAGGACGGCCTTGATCTTAAAGGAATATATGGGGCTCAGCCTGGAGGAACTGGCGTCGGTCATGAACTGCCCCCTCTCCACGGCCAAATCCCGTGTGTATCAGGGTCTCCGGCAGGTGCAGAGAAATCTGCTACGCCTGGGTATCATGAAGGAATGACAGGAATGCTTCTAACCTTATGTTCACTAAGAGGAACAGGAGGACGCACGGCTCTGGAGAGCCGTGCTCACGAAAAGCTCGTGTGAGGAAGGGCCTCCAGAACCGTCCGGTGGTCCGCGGAACAGGAGGACGCACGGCTCTGGAGAGCCGTGCTCACGAAAAGCTCGTGTGAG
>CAYZTZ010000007.1:4157-40228 GCA_964481255.1 uncultured Acidobacteriota bacterium
GAACAGGAGGACGCACGGCTCTGGAGAGCCGTGCTCACGAAAAGCTCGTGTGAGGGGGCAATCGCACGGCTCTGGAGCGCCGTGCTCACAGAACAACTCGTGAGCGGACGGGTCTCCAGAACCGCCCGCTGGTCCGAGGAACAGGAGTACGCACGGCTCTGGAGAGCCGTGCTCACAGAATCGATTGAAAGACTGAATCATATGATCAAAAGGAAACAGCACTATGCGCTGCGATGAGATCCAGGAACGCCTCGTTGAAATCCTCTACGGCGAATCCGCCGGTTCATCGGACCATGCGGAGATTCAGGAGCATCTCCGCACCTGCCCCGCGTGCAGAAGGGAACTCTCCGGGCTTGAGCAGACCCGCGGTTTCCTGCAGCTTTGGAAGGACGAATCCCCGCCGCAGAGCCCCGCAGCATTACTGAGAAAAGCCTTCAACCCGCCCGCTCCCCGATGGCGCTATCTGCGTTACGCCGCCATTGCCGCGATGGCTTTGATTTGCCTTTTATCTCTTGCGAACACACAGGTTACATGGAACAGGGAAGGATTCTCCTTCAGCACGCGCCTATGGGGGAACCGCGCGACCGACAGGGATTACTACACGAAAAGCGAAGTCCGCGACCTGCTGGACCGGGCCCTGGAAGACAGCGAATACCGCGTGAGCGAGACGAACTACGTCATGATACAGAAAATGCTGGACATGCTGGAGCAGGATCGCTGGATGGACTTGCGGCTCACGCGCGGCGCCGCCGTCCGCAATCCTAATAAAAACTGATTTGGGGGAGGCTTTTAAGGCTATGATAAAGGAACCGGGGGTATTCAAAATGACCGCGAATGGAAGATGCGCGGCGCTGATCCTGCTTGCCGGAATTCTCGGCTTTCAGCTCGCGGCGTCCGCCGCCTACGGAAGACAGGAAAACCTGAGCCCCAAGACGGACTACGAGGCCCTGCGGCAGGAAATCCTTCAATTTGAAGGGATTATCAACGACACGATCAACCGCAGTTTCAGCTCCAGCCCGTTCGCCATAGTGCAGAAAGCGAAAGGCGTGTATCTTCAAGGGTATGGCGCCAGTTTCGCCTTCCTGGTCAACATTCACCGCGCCGTGAAGCAGACACCCTTCGGGCCGGTCCGCTCCAGAACAGAAATGACCCAGGATCTGAAGAAACAGAGGATCGAGGAACTCAAGGAAAGACTTATTCAAGCCCTTCAAGATAATGGAGAAATCTTTCGAACACTCCGAAAAGAAGATTATGTCACAATTATAGCTTATGTGGAGGACCGGAATCTCCCGGATGAGCCCAGTGCGAACAGGACGATTGTTATGAGCGCCCTCAAGAAGGATTTGGATGAATTCGCGCACATGGGCGACCGCAACAGGGAGTTTAAACAAAGGATGAAAATCGTTGAGTATTAATCTTGATGCCCTTAAAACCAAGAAACCCATCGGGCAGGTTTTTCTGGAACGCGGCCTGATCGACGAGGAGGAATTGCAGACGGCCCTCAACCTCCAGGGAGAGTCCCGTGAAAAAATCGGGAAGCTTCTCGTGGATCTGGGCTACGTGTCGGAGAGGGACTGCCTCGCCGTCGTGTCCGAACATCTCAACATTCCGGCCATATCGGCCGCCGATTATCCTCAGGTCCCTGTCATTGAGAATGTCCTCACCCTCCGCTTCATGAAGCAGTGCAAATTCGTTCCCATCGCGCTGGAAAACAATGTCCTTACGCTCGCCATGACCGATCCCATGGACAGCGCCACCATCGAATCGGTCCGGCAGGCGACCGGGCACCAGGTCCGGGCCCTCCTGGGAGCCGAGAGCGAAATCATGGACGTCATCGAAAAGCTCTACGGCTCCGCCGCCAGCACCCTGGGGAGGATCATCGAGGGCATCGACGAAGAGAATATCGAAAGCCTTTCGGACGAGATCGAGGATATCGAGCAGCTTAAAGACCTGGCGTCCGAGGCCCCCGTTATCCGTCTCGTGAACCTTTTGATCTCCAAGGCGGTCGAGAGCCGCGCCAGCGATATCCACATCGAGCCGTTCGAAAAGGACCTCAAGGTGCGCTACCGCATCGACGGCATCCTGCATGACGTCGAGTCCCCTCCCAAAAAGCTCAAGGCCGCCCTCATAAGCCGCGTGAAAATCATGTCCAAGCTGAATATCGCGGAACGGCGCCTGCCGCAGGACGGCCGAATCAAGCTGAAAGTCCTGGGCAAAGACATCGACCTGCGCGTCTCGACGCTCCCGACCATGTACGGGGAAAGCGTGGTGATGCGCATCCTGGACAAGAGCAACACCAGCCTCTATGACATCCGGCGCCTTGGATTCCCCGAGGACTCCCTGCATGAGTTTGAGTCGCTCATCCGCCGTCCCCACGGGATACTGCTGGTCACCGGTCCCACCGGCAGCGGGAAGACCACGACGCTTTACAGCGCCCTGAGCACCATCAACCTGCCCGACAAGAAGATCATCACGATCGAAGATCCTATCGAATACCAGATGGACGGAGTGAACCAGATCCAGGTCAATCCTCAGATCGGGTTGACGTTCGCGGCGGGCCTGCGGCATATCGTGCGCCAGGACCCCGACGTGATCATGGTCGGGGAGATCCGTGACCTGGAAACGGCCGAGATCGCCATCCGGGCCGCGCTGACGGGGCATCTCGTGTTCTCCACCCTGCACACCAACGACGCCCCGAGCGCCATCACGCGCCTGGTGGACATGGGGGCGGAGGATTATCTCATCGCCTCCTCCCTGCTGGGGGTGCTGGCCCAGAGGCTGGTCCGGGTCATCTGCCCGAACTGCAAAACAGAAGTCTTCCCGGTCCCCGAAATGCTGGACGAAATCGGGTTCCGGCGGGGCGATCCCAGGAAAGGGCCCGATCGGTTTTACGAGGGGCGCGGCTGCGAGCGATGCAGCCATACCGGCTTCATCGGCAGGATCGGCATTTACGAGCTCATGGCGATGAACGACGACATCCGCAAGCTCACGGTCGCGAAAGCCGATTCGAATCAAATCCGCAAGAAGGCCCTGGAGAACGGGATGCGTTCCCTCCGGGACGACGGGTGGCTTAAAGTGCGCCAGGGGATAACGAGCATTCCGGAGGTTCTGCGTGTCACACAGGAATCCTGACGGCCCAGGGCGGCCGCGGATTTTAAAGATGGGTTGAGCGCATCATGGCGTCTTACGCATACAAGGCATGCACGCTCGAAGGGAAAATCATCGAGGGCACCATGGAGGCCGCCGACGATGGGACCGTGTCGGTGAAGCTCCAGGAAATGGGGCTCCTTCCCATCCGCATCGGTTCCACGGACCGCAGGTCCCTGCTGACGCGCGAGATCGATTGGCCCTGGAAGAGAAAGAAAATAAGGCGCAAGGACCTTCTGGTTTTCACCCATGAGCTGCATACCCTGGTGCGCTCCGGCTTTCCGTTGGACCGCAGCCTCGCCGTTCTGGGACAGCTCGCGGAAAGCCCGGCGATGGCCGAGGTGATCCAGGACGTGCTGAAGGAGGTCAAGGGAGGCAAATCGTTCTCCGAAGCTCTGGGCAAATACCCCGCCGTCTTCCCCAAAGTTTACGTCAACATGGTAAAAGCCGGGGAGGCGGGCGGCGTTCTTGAGGAGATTCTCGGGCGCCTCGCCGCCTATCTGGAGACGAGCGAAGACCTGCGATCCTATATCATCGGAGCGATGATCTACCCGATACTCCTTTCCGTGGTGGGTCTGGTCAGCGTCACCATCCTGACGCTTTTCGTCGTCCCCCGTTTCACTTCCATTTTCAAGGACATGGGAGTGCCCCTGCCCCTGCCGATGGAAATCTTGAGACTTCTGAGCGGTTTTTTGTCCGGCTACTGGTGGGCCATCCTGATAATGCTTGTCATCGCCGGGCTCTACCTGAAGCGTTTCCGCGAAAGCGACGAGGGGCGCCTGAAATGGGACCGCCGGCTGCTGCGCGCGCCTCTCATCGGCCCCGTGCTGCAGAAGATCGAGGTCGCCCGTTTCTCGCGCACCCTCGGGACCCTGCTCCATGGAGGCGTCCCGCTGCTGCAGGCCATGACAATCGTGCGCGACATCATCGGGAACCAGAGCATCGCCAGGGCGATCGAACCCATCCGCAACGGGATCAAAAAGGGAGAAGGCATCGCCCAGCCGATGAAGCAGAGCGCCGTCTTCCCGCCCCTGGCGATGCACCTGATCGAGGTGGGCGAGGAGTCGGGCAAGCTGGACAGCATGCTGATCCAGGTCGGCGATGTTTATGACGTCGAGGTTCGCAACAGCATTAAAAACCTGATCGCCTTTTTTGAACCCGCGCTCATTCTGCTGATGGGCATCATCATCGGGACCATTGTGGTTTCCATGCTGATGGCGATTTTCAGCATTAACGATATACCCCTGTAGGAATCGACGCATGGCGATGGACGATCGAAGAATGACGAATCCAAAGGGTGGTAAGGAGGCGGATATGCCTGTCGACTTTATGGATCGAAAGTCGGAGAGGGGATTTTCGCTCATCGAGCTCATTGTCGTCCTCGTGATCCTGGGATTGCTGGCCGCCGTCGTGGCGCCGAACGTCTATAACAAGCTTGCAAAAGGAAAAGACCAGATCGCGAAAATCCAGATCAAAGAGCTCGAGGGCGCCCTGCAACTGTACTCTTTCGACATGGGCCAATACCCCGCGACGGCGGAGGGACTGGAGGCTCTGGTGCGAAACCCCGGCAGCTCGGATTCCTGGAAGGGACCGTACCTTTCGAAGGAACTGCCGAAGGATCCCTGGGGGAGGCCCTATTTGTATCGCTCTCCGGGGATGCATGGGGATTTTGACCTCTACTCGGCCGGAGCGGACGGTACCGAAGGCAACGAGGATGATATCTGCAGCTGGAACTGACATCGCCGGGAGGAACCCGGCCAATGAGGGCTTCACGCTTCTTGAGCTCCTGATGGTCACCCTTATCGTGACCCTGGTTCTGGCCGTGTCGTACCCCGCTCTGTCGAAAGGCTCCGCGGCGCTTCACCTGCGGGCCGCAAGCCGGGACGTTATGAACGTCTTTCGATACGCGAGGGAAAAGGCCGTGTCGGAACAGAAAGGGATGAGGGTGACGGTGGACAGGCAAAAACAGGAACTCGTCCTGTCCGACGACTTCGGCGACAACAGCCGCAAATACCTTCCCCCGGGCGACATAAAGATCCACCGCGTAGCCCTGGGGGACGACGAAGTGACGGATGGCCCCGTGGTCATCCGCTTCCTCCCCAACGGCAGTTCGGACCGCGCGGAGGTGCTTTTGAAATCGGAAACAGGGTCTTCCCTCAGGGTCATAACGGACCCGATAACAGGAGGCGCCCGGATCGAACAAGGATCCGGAGGAAACTAGCATGAATGCATGCGGCGAGCGCCGCATGAGGGGGCTTCCCGTGTCGGCAGGCGGAAAAAAGCCCTCTAAGCACATGACAGGCCGATTTGGAAACAGCCCGATGGAGACCGCACAACGACCCGTACGCAGCACAGAGGTATCCTGTGAGGGCTTTACCCTTCTGGAAGTGCTGGTGGCTTTGACAATCCTCGCCGTCGGGGCCGCGCTGACCCTGTCCCTGATATCGGGATCGCTGGGCAACATACGGAAGGTTCAGCAAAGGACGCGGACGATCGAACACGCCCAGACGGTGATGGAGCTGGCGCTTCTGGACGAATCCATTCAGCAGCCCACCACGTTCGCGGGGGATTTCGCCGACGGGACCCGCTGGTCCGTGCGCGTCGAGGAATACGCGCCGCCGGAGGCTCAAACCCTGGCGGAGGAGCAGGCGCGCCAGCGAATGCCGATCCAACTGCTCCATTTCACCGTCGAAATGTTCGGCCCCGAATCCAGGGAGCCCGACTATCGTCTGCAGACCCTGAAACTGGTGAGCAGGCAGGCCCGAAACCAACCCGGGGGAGGCTTGCAATGAGAACTTCTCTCCCGGAGCGCTCCATCAGGTCCGAAGGCGGTTTCACGCTCCTCGAGATGATTATCGCCGTCACGCTCGTGGCCATGATGGCGGTCGGTCTCTGGGGAGTCTTTTCAGTCAGCGTCCGCGCCTGGAGCCGCGGCTCGCAGTCCATCGACGCCAACCAGCGCCACCGGAGCGTCCTGGACATGGTCCGCAAACAGATGGCTTCCGCGTATGCCCTGTCGGGGGAATACGAAAGCGAATCAGGGATTACCTCCCAGCTGATCTTCACCGGCTTCGAGGATTCCCTGCGCTTCATCAGCCTCAACTCCCTGCAGTTCCTGGAAAGTCCGGGGCTTACTCTGGTTTCTTACGAGGTCGCGAAAGACTCCCGGGGGAACTACGCCCTCGTGGAGAAAGAAGCCCGCTATGTGGGGCAGACGCCCGATGAGGCAGATTCCGTGAATCAGGACAGGGCCGTGCCCATATTCGAGAACCTCTCGAGCTGCGCTTTCGAATATCTGGACCCCGGCGGCGACGCAGATCCGCCTAAATGGGTCCGCGAGTGGGATGGACAGGCGCTGCGACGCCTGCCGGCGGCCGTTTCCCTGACGCTGGTGTCGCGCGACCCCTCCGGAGACACCCTCAGCCGGCACCTGGTCGTCTCGTTGCAGGCGAAAACCAACGATGTCCGATCGAATTTCCTGGAGCCTTTCGGCAGGAGAGGCCGGATGTTTCGAAGAGAGTGATTCATGTTTACGGGTGATAAGTCCAGGACAATCAGGGAGGGAAAGGGGGTTTTGCAACGCGGGCCACAGGCCGGCACCGCAGGCCGGCCGGTCGAATTATGCCCGCAGGCGAGCGAACAAGGCGTTATACTTATAGCTTTGCTGTGGATACTTGTCGCTCTGTCCGTGATAGCGCTGAGTTTCGCCAGGGAAAGCTTCGTGGAGGTCGCCGCAGCCCGGAACGCTCAATCTCTGGAGGACTCCTATTTCATAGCGCGCGCCGGAATCGCGGAAGCCACATACCGGCTTGTGCAGAAGCGCTTTTTCCCGGCAGTGCGCCAGGTGGAGCCGGGCGACATACCGGATCCCCTGGATCTCGGAAACGTAACCGGCCGGCTCGGAGCGGGCGTTTACCGCATCGATATCCAGGATGAATCGGGAAAGATCAATTTGAACACGGTCACGACCGAGCAGATCCGAGCCCTGGCGGAGGCATGCGGCATTCCCCGCGGCGACGCGGACATCATCGCCGATTCCATCATGGACTGGCGCGACGCCGACACGGCACACCGGCTGAATGGAGCGGAAGACGAGTATTATGGGATGCTGAACCCGCCCTACAAGTCTAAAAACGGCAGTTTCGATACCGTCGAAGAGCTGCTTCTCGTGAGGGGAATCCGGACGGATTATTTTTACGGGTATCCCGAGCGCGATGCCAACGGCTCGATTTACTATAAATATGGGCTTTCGCGCTGTTTCACAGTATACTCGCCGCCGTCAAGGAACCAGATCAACGTCAACTACGCCCCTTTGCCCGTTCTCCGATCCGTGCCGGGCATGACTTCGGAAGCGGCCGAGATGATTTACAACAGGCGCCTGACCAAGCCGTTTCAGAACACCCAGGAACTGACCCGCGACCTGCCGGTGAACCTGCCGGCCACGACGCGGGCATTCCTCACAACGGACCAGACCGGGGTATACACCCTGACGGCTTCGGCGCATTCCGAGCGCTCCAAGGCGAGGCGCGTGATACGCGCCGTCATCCGTCTGGACCGCGGCGAGAAACTGCAGCACCGCATTCTTTATTGGAATGAAAACGTTCCCGACTACGAGGGGATGAAGCCATGATTTATCTGAAGACCGGCGTTGGAATCGAGCTGCGGGGCGAGGATATGCTCCTCGCTTCCCTGCAGAGCAACTTTTCCGGGGCCGCGTTCACCAATTTCAGGCGCATCCCCAATTACCGCCAGCGCCCCAAAGAGGAACTGCGAAGGGAAATCGGCCTCTTTTTCAGATCGAGGGGGCTCGGCAGGGACAATATCGTCCTGGGGATTCCCCGCAAGGATCTCATCCTGCGCTATCTTGATCTGCCCCCGGAGGTCGAAGACAACCTTAAGCAGGTCGTTCAATACCAGGTGCAGGCCTTCGAGCCCACCGAGGAAGAGCGCTTCTACTACGACTTCGTAAAGCTCAATGGCGACGGGAAGCCGAAAAGGCTCTCCGTCCTTCTCGCCATGGTGCGGAAGGCTCTCCTTGACGAACATCTTCAGTTCCTGCTCGATATCGGCATCCGGCCCGCGGCCGTAACCGGCAGTTCCATGGCCCTTTCCAACATGTTTCTGAAAGACAGGAAGGATCTTCGCGACAAGACCTTCCTTCTGGCCGATCTGGGTCTGTCCTCAATGGAGCTCATGGCGTTGCGCCGCGGATCCTTCGCCTATTCCCGGGAAGTGCCGAAGGCAAACAACCAGCGCTGGGGAGACCTCATGCTCCGGGAGGTCAACGACGCGATATCAACCCTGCGGCTCGAGCCCCAGGACGCCCTCGAGAAGATCCTGCTGACGGGGGAGTCCTCCGAGGCGGCTCACGCCGACATAGGGGCCGTCATCCCCGAATGCGAATTGTTGAAAAACAGGATTGATTTCCAGGTTCCAGGCGAGTACAGGCCGCGTCTTCAGGAAGCAGCATCCTGCATAGGACTGGCTTATACGGGCATGGCGCGGCGTCCCGCCGTCAAAATGAACCTCCTTCCCGACGCGCTCCGCGTTCGCCGGACCCGCTGGGCTTACGTGCCGACTGTCGTGCTGGCAATCGTTATTCTTGCGTTGCTCGCGGCTCTCGGCTTTCACGACCTGGTCCAGAACAGGAGGCTGAGCCGCAGGCTCGATCAGGAAATACTGCTCCTCCGATCCCCGGTTGAAAGGGTTCAATCCCTGAAAACCCGGTCCGACGCGCTGGAGGCCAGGATCCGCGCCCTGGAAGACCTCTTGAGCCGCAAGGACATGAACCTTGAAATACTCCGGGAACTCACGTCGATCCTGCCCGCCGACACCTTCCTGACGACTTACACCTACCGGGAAGGCAAGGTTCAGATGGCCGGCCTGAGCGGCTCCGCCTCCGATCTGCTTTCCAAGCTCGAAAAATCGCCCCTGCTGAAGGACGTCACCCAGAGGGGGCAGATTTCCAAGGACCCCCAGACCGGCAAAGAGAGATTCAGTTTTGAAGCGACACTGGAGAGATGAATCGTGAAAATTACGGCGAGGGAGAGAAGGGTCGTCGCGGTCGGCGCCGTCGCGGTGCTGGCCGTGGTCGTCTATTACGCGATGACGCTGCTGCCGGACCGGGAAGAACTCGCGCGGACGGTGGAACTCAAGAAGAAGATGCTTCTCAAGCAGAGGGAAACCCTGAGCCGCGAGGAGATCTACAAAGAACGCCTGGAAGAGTACAGGAAGCACCTCGAGCAGGACATGACGCGGCTTCTCCCCGGGGATAACCCCAACGTCGCGGCCGCCGAGCTTCAGAAAATCCTCAAGGATTTCGCGGACCGGAGTTCCGTCGAAATCACAGGGAGGAACGTCCTTGCGGCGAAAAAGCCGGAGAACGGGATTCAGAAAGTCTCGGTCCGCATCGATACCAACTGCAACCCGGAGCAGCTGGTGCAGTTTTTGACAGCCGTGGAGAACAGTGAGAGGTTCCTGACGATCGACGAGCTCACCATCAACAGCATACGGGTTCAGAAACGATACGAGCTCCGTCCCAACCTGACCATTTCAGGTTATATCGCCGCGCAGGAAACGAAAGCCGAGGAAAAACCCGAAACCGGTGCTTAGGAGGCCGGCATGACCAAAAAATGGATAGCGATCAATCTCCTTCTGCTGGCCGTCGCCGGACTGCTCGGGCGACAGCTCTACCTCGCCGTGGCCCGATTCAACGCGGACAACGACCTGGCGAAGATTCAGCCCGTTCAGGACTTGAAACAGAAAGTGACACCGGAGAAGGCGCCGGCCAGATTGCCTCCCCCCGCTGCCTATGCGGCGGCGGACTACGCGGTCATCGCGGAAAAGAATGTTTTCACCGAATCCAGGAGCAAGGAGGAAAAGGTTGAAAGCGCGGCCCAGGTGGAGACTCCGCCGCTGATGCCGAAGCCCGTTCTGGTTGGGGTCACCCTGTCCGAGTCCGAGCAGACGGCCGCCATTGTCGACCCGTCCGAGCCGGCCGCCCGAACCCAGACGCGGCGGGCGCAGATCAAGCGGGTGGGCGATTTCTACCGCGGCTACAAGATAACGAGCATCACTTTGGATAACATCGTGCTCGAAAGCGGAACTCGAAGGGAAATCATACCGCTTCATGAGGGCTCAAAAGGGACCCAGGGAGGCAAAACACCCATCGTCGCCACGCGCGTCGTCCCCATCGGCTCAAGCGGGGCAGGCGCCGGGAGCATTCCCGTAAGCATTGTCGCTCGCCAAGCGGGCGCAACGAGAACGTCTTCGGCGCCAGGGCAACCTCCGACGGCGGCGGCAAGCCAGCCGGTCGCCGTGCAGACAATTGTCGCACAGCCGCGCCAGGGCGCGGCAACTGCCCAGCCACAGACGCAGGAACAACCGGAGACCAGGACGCCGCCGGCGGTAAGGCAGCAGGTCCCGGCTACAGGAGGAACAGAAGCTCCCAGGGGACGCGTTGTAAGGACTCCTTTCGGCGACATCATCCGTCCCGACAGGAATTAGCCATGGACCCGGCGGCTTTTCCCGCTGCGCAGGCGGAGTATTTCCGCAGACATCGACAGGGACCTCGGAGAGAGGATGCAATATGGTTATGATTAAATCCAGAAGCGCGATTTTTATTATTTTGATTTCCGTGCTGATGGGCGGCTTTTCAATCCGGAATTCTCAAGGGGCGGCCCAACAGCCTGCTTCCGAGAGAGAGAGAAGGCGGGCGCTGGAACTTCTCACAAAACAGATCCAGGACACCCAGCGGAACGCCGAGCAGAAATCATCCCCCGCGCCGACGCCCCAGGGTGCGGCCCCCGCAGCCCCGCAAAGCGGGGAGCCGGCTCCCGCCGGTCTCCCGCCGATCCCTGTTCCGCGGGAAAGCGGGAAAGTGCAATTGAGTTACCAGAACGTCGATCTCTACGACTTCATCAACCAGATCGCCGGCACGCTCGGCCTCAGCCCCCTCGTGATCGATCCGGATGTCAAGGGGAGCGTCACGATCCAGAGCTCCGCGGCTATGTCCAGGGAGGACATCCTGCCTCTCTTCAGCCTTATTCTTAAAAACAACAACGCGGCCCTGGTGAAGGAGGGCGGCATCTACCAAATCGTCCCCATTTCCTCCGCCCTGAAAAAAGGCATCGAGGTTATTGAAATGCTGCCGCCGCCTGAGAAATCCGGCCCCGGCCAGGTTCCCGCGAAAAAACCCGAAGCGACTCCTCCGACAACCGGGAAAAGCCCTCTCCCGGAGGCCAGGTCCGCCCCGGCCCCCTCTTCCGCCCGGCAGGCAAGCCCCAAAGCCGCGACGGGGGCGGCGCAGCCTCCAGCGACGGATCTTTCCAAAGCGCCGCGGCTCGCGACCCATGTGATACGCGTGGAATTCGTCCCGGTCAAGGACCTGATTGAGCCGATCAAGCTTTTCATGACGGAAGGCGGAGTCATCATGCCCTATGATCGGCTGAACATGCTCATCCTGACCGATTACACGGACAGCGCCGAGAGAGTTCTGCAGATCATCCGGATGCTGGACGACAGCTTCTTGGACCCGGACCTTGTCGAAATCGTCAGAATCGAGAACAACGTCTCGGCCGACCTCTGCGAGGACTTGAAGAAGATCTTCGGCTCGGGGGGCAAGGATTCCCCGACGGGAATCTCCTTTATTTCCCTCGACCGCCTCAACGCCATTTTTATAATGGCCGGTTCCAAGCGCGGTCTGGAGGAAATCAAGCGCTGGATCAAGGAGCTGGATTCCGCGACCAGCAGAAACATACAAACCTTTGTCTACCACGTGCAAAACTCCACCGCGTCCAATATCGCCATGATGCTCTCCGCCCTGCACGGCGGGGACGGGACTTCGAGCGGTCCCGCCGAGCAGGGCGCGACCCCGTATTCGGGGGGAGCCGTCGCAGGCTCTCAGACGGGCGGTACGGCAGGAACGTTTGGAAGCGGCGCCTCCGCCTTGAGCGGCAGAACCGGCCAGTCCGCCACAACTCCCTTCGGATCGACATCGACGTTTCAAGGCGGCGGCTTCACCTCCGGTTATCAGGGCGGATACATGGGAGGGAGCTTTTTCACCGGCGGCCAGACCCTGGGGCCAAGACTGAACACCGCCCCCACCATATCGTCTCAGATCCTGCGCGGCGGAGTCTTCTCGGGCCTGCGGGACACGGTCCGTCTGGTTGTGGACGACGTGAACAACACCCTGATCATCGTGGCGACGCAGGCGGACTACGCCTTCCTGCTGGAAACCATCAAGAAGATGGACGTCCTGCCGCGCCAGGCGATCATCGACGCCCGCATTTTCGAAGTCGACCTGACCGACGCCCTGAGTTTCGGCGTCAGCGGCGTCCTTCAGGGCACCACCACCGACCCGGCCAGCCATTTGACCGGCGGCGCGATCGACGCTGCCACGGGAGCGCTTTCAGCCAATACCTTTGCGTTCGTGGGCAATTCACGGGAAATACTCCTGAAATTGAACGCCCTGCGGGAAAAAACGAAAGTGAGAATACTGGAAGCCCCTTCCGTGCTGGCGCTTGACGGTTCGGTCGCGCGCATCGTCGTCGGCTCCGAAATCCCCTATCCTGGAGCGAGCTTCACTTCCAGCGAAGGCAGCATAACCCAGAGCGTCCAGTACCGGGACACGGGCATCTCTCTCATCGTTCAGCCCCGAATCTCGGCGTCCGGGTCCGTAACCCTGGCCATCACCCAGGAAGTCAGCAGCCCGGGCGCGCAGACGTCGTCGGGGCCCACCTTTTCCAAGACCAGCGTGGAAACGGTTCTCTCGGTCAAGGACGGCGAAACCGTGGCGATCGCGGGATTGATCAGAGATTCGCACTCCTTTGTGCGCGGCGGCGTCCCGCTGCTTTCGGAAATACCGATCCTGGGAAGCCTGTTCGGCGTCACCAACCGGACCGTCACCCGGAGCGAGCTGATCATCCTGATAACGCCTCACGTCATCCGGACTCCCGAGAAATTCCAGGAGATGACTCAGGAATTGAAGGATTCGCTGCGTAACGTGCGCAAATGGGCGGACGAGAAGGAAAAGGAGCACGTCGAGGACATGGAGGACGCCCGCAGGGAAAGATATGACCGCGATCGAAAACGGCTGGAAAAGACCGAGCCCGAATCCAAATAGGCCCGCCGCTTCGGTATTCTGAGCCACGGATCTTGCCCATTCAGTGAAATCCGCGGCTTTTTTATCGCCGACGGCCATTCGGCTCACAAGGCTCAGATGGTAAAGAGGTTCCTGGCTTCTACAGATGTAAAACTCCGCCTCTTCTTCCTGCCTCCCTACTCACCTGAGCTGAATCCCGACGAGGGTGTACGGGATGACGTCAAGAACAACTCCATCGGCTGCAAGGTGATCACCAGCCCTGAGCATCTAAGGGGTGAAGCACCGGGAGATCTCCGGTCCATTCAAAAGTCCGCCGATCGCGGGCGCGCTTATTTCCGGAGTGAAACCACAAAATATGCCGCTTAGCTCATATTATTATGAAACGGTTAATACCTATATTTGGATATCGACGGCGGCGCTCCTCACAACGTGCCGGCAAATATCCGACCATCCATAAAGGATTGTGAAAATCATGCGCACAAAAACAAACCGAATCCTCCATGCCGCCTTTGCCCTTTTGGCATTGGCAACCGCTTCCGCGCACGCTCAGGCGGTATTTGATGTCGGAAGCTCTGCGCTCGTCGCCGCCGACATCGGCCATACGGAGCTGACGGGCCCCATCAGCCTTATAGTGAAGTCAGGTGCCACTGTTGAAGCTCCCTTTGTCGTCACCTATTCGGCCCTGATCACGAACAACGCCGCGTCGGAGATACATGTGAGCGGGACAGGCGGGCTGGCAGGTATCCCAACCGTCCCTATTCTTGATCGCGTCGCCAATGCAATCGTGATTCAGGTCCCGGCCGGGGGCGTTGCCGGAGATATGATCCTGATATCCGGAGCACGCATAACTGCGGCCGGCTTGAATATCTCCCAGGTGAACGCCCGGATCACGGGAGTCCCGAACGGTAATTCCATCGCCGTCGGGCAGGACTTTCCTGTAGTCATCGGTTCGTTGGCGAAACCTTTCTCCATGGATGAGAGCGCGCCTCCGCTCTCATTCGACGAAAAAAAGGCTGTCAGAGATTCCGCGTCTTTCCGCGTCATCGAGGGATTTAAGAACGCCTTCGCTGGCGTCGAAGAAGAAGGCGGCCGGACGCTCGCGTCGCGCATCCGCATAACGCCGTTCCCTTCGATTCCGGAAGGGATTTCCGTCACCTTCGATGCTCTTGCTCTTTCCAACGAAACCGGAGCCGCATTCAGGACTCTGTCTGGAAATGCCGAAACAGTCCCGCGCCCGGACGGCTCCGCCGACGTCGTGTTCGAGTTCATCCCGGCGGCCGGAAGTCATCTTGCCCAGGAGTCTTTTCTATTCAGCGTAAAAGGGACGATGCTCAATTTCCTGGAAGAGCCCGCCGTCATACCGTTTCAAGCAGCCCTTGTCCCTATAGGCCGGGCGGTCCCGGAGGCGCAGTTTCCATCGGAAGACATCCCACGATACGAAGAGCGCCTGGTACCGGAGGAATCGGAATTGAAGAGCGGAACAACCGAGCTGGTCTTCCCCTTCCGGATCGAAAGTGACGGCGTCTACACCGGGATCGCCGTCACCAATCCCAACAATTTCGCCGTGAGCGTCGCTCTGACGGCCTATGACGCGGGCGGATCCGTCATTGCAGGCACCGGAATTCAGAATCCCGTTGCGATCAGGCTGCCGGCCAATGGAAATTACGGCAAAGTCGCTTATGACATATTCGGCAGCTCCTTCAACGCCTCCTCTGCAGGCACGATTCGCGCGGTCGGCGGGGCATCGAACCTGCGGGGATTCTACCTCATGGGAGACCTCGACGGACCCCGTCTGGACGGCGGCGATGGAGTGATGCAGGGCATCAAATTGTGGCGGCTGCCCCTGGTCTTCCGAGAAGGAAAAAATCCTTACAACCTGCTGGAAATATATAATCCCGGCGGTTCGGATACAACCGTGTCCCTCCGGCTTTTGGACGAGGACGGTGTCGAGGTCGCGGCCGCCGCGCGCGTCATCGGCGCGGGCAAAACATTGATGGAGGATATAAAAAGCGTCTTCGGGATCGGCCTCGGCTCGTTTCAGGGCGGCTACATCAGGGGAGAGTCCGACGTTCCTCTTGTGGTGCGCGGAAATTTCGGCAACACGCTCGATTCCAACGTTCTAAAGGCGCAGGGCGCCGCCTCGCGGGCCCGCTACTACCTGCCTCATTTCGCGTCCGGAGGGCCGTACTCCACGGAACTGACCCTGGTCAACCTCAGCCCCTCATCCGCCGTGGAGCTCACCCTGAGTCTTCTTGACGAAGTCGGGGCGGCGATGCCGGTAGACGGAAACCCCGCCGTCTTGAACATTCCGGCACAAAAACAGTGGACGCGGACGATAGCGGATCTTTTTCCCGCCCTCGGACCGTCTTTGAAAACGGGGGCTCTGAAGATCGAGCCGAAGCACTTTTTCTCCGGCCCCATCGTCATGGCTCCGCCGCTGATCGGAGCTGTGAGGTTCGCCGCGTCCGACGGATCAGCCTCCGCCGCCATCCCCTTCGCGCTCAGTCCTTCCTTGGATATCACCTATTCCCACGTCGCGCAACAGGCGAGCTATTTCACAGGGGTCGTCCTAATGAACGCAAACGCGCAGGCGGCAAACTACAGCATCGATGTTTTCAACAACGAGGGTGTGACCGTCGGTTCCTTTTGTTCACGGCTGCAGCCGTGGGAAAGAATGGCCAAACTGGTTTACGAGCTGATTCCGGCCTCGGCTGGGCAGCTCGGCGGGCATATTCGGATCCGAAGCGACCTGAGGCTGACAAGTTTCGCTCTATTCGGGACCAGCGATGTCCGGTCGCTCAGCGCGATACCGTCGAGCAGCCGCTAGCGGTCAGCTCTTGACCATGCGCGGCCCGTTCCGGAGGGCCCGTGAGCGCAAAGATCGGGCCGGGTTAACGCGGGGGGAGATTCACCTTCTGCTTTTGTATAATCTCCTGAATTTCCCTGCTCAGGGCGGGATCCGCGATTTGCCTCTTCTTTTTCGGGCTCGGATTAATCACGACATTCACGCCGACATAGGCCATATCTTCAACAGGCCGCGCGAAATCGATGCAGATGAACTCGGCGGTGTCGGGCTCCGCTACGTCCCGAATCTGCCTCACCTTCATCTTCAGCTCCTGCCCGGGGGCGATTGTCGCCGGCAGGGGTTCAATCGCTATGTTCCCCGCATTGCTCTGCAAAGACTTAAGCTCAAGGGTCTCCCTGGAATTGTTCCGCACCCGTATTTCCTTCTCCCGTTCCTTGCCTGCGGAGTCAAGCTCCACCAGCTTGGGAAAAATCGAAACCGGCGTGTAAACAAAACCCTGCAGCTTGAATTCAAAAGGCGCCTCGATTTCGTGAGCGCGCGCCACCAGAATGAAATTCTCATCCACGGCCCCGTCGAAAGCGGCACTGTTCACACGAACAGTCAGCTCCCGGCCCTGTCCTGGAGGCAGCCTGCGGTTTGTCAGGCCCTGAATCTGTATAGCGGGAGACGACTTCCGGATGGCCATCTCCACGGCTTCTTTCCCGTCCAGAGAATACCTCAGACTGAGAACCACCGGCGCACCCTGGCGCACCGTTCCGAAATTCAAAACAGTCCGCTCAAAATGGATCCTGTCCCGCAGCTCCTTTTCAGCCGCTTCTCCCTTTTCTTCGCCGCCCGTCTTTTGCGCCTTTCGCTCCGAGCCGGGCAAAGGTTTCGATTCAAAATCGAAGTCCAGATACCAGTTGCCGTCCGCAAACAACCATTTATCCCTCTGCAGCCAATCCACCAATCCGACGGGAAGAGCGCGCTTGACGCTGACGCCTACTCGCGCCTCCATCCTGTCGGCGGAAAGTTCGAGAGATTTAAGCGTCGGGCTGGAAAAGCGGGCGATCGGCGTTTTCAGGAACCTTTCCCGGTCCGGCGGAAATACATATTCCGCCGCCGGGGATCTTTGATCCTCAAGCAGGAATTTCCAATACGCGTCGACTCGGGATACCAGCAGGTCCAGGGACGCCTTCGCGCGCTGCGATTGCGGCGCCGGATCCGTCGCCTGTGCTGCGGCGTTCGGCGGCAGGTTATACAGAATTATTGCAAGGATAAGGGCCTTTATGCTTTTCATGGCGTGATGTATCGCTAAACCCCAGATTCCGCGGTATAGCGGCCTGGTCTTGTTCGGAGATAACAAAAAAGGGGCTAACCCCGAAAGCTAGCCCCTTTTGGGTTACGGCAAAAGACTGGAATTAATGATCGGCGCCTTCCGTGCCATACAGGCGGCCGGGATCATGGTATTCGAGCTCTACGTCGATTTCCCCGTTAACGTCAACGTCGACGCTGATCCACGGGAAGCGTGAATTGAGCACCAGCATCTGCGCACCGTTCACGAACTTGCCTTCGCTGGCTTCCGGTGCATACCAGTTGCTGATGAAGTATTGTCCGTGGGCGTTCGTGAAGTCGCAAACCATGATGACGTATCCCTGGAACGGATCGTCGAATCCCGCGGCCTCCAATACCTGACCGATCATCGCGATATAGGATTTGCCGCGTTTCAGCTTGCCGTTGGCATCGAGCAGATCCGCGTTCGGGGCGTCTCCCGAAGAGGTATCAAAGGAGAACGGCGCTCCCTCATTCGGATAGAAGTAGAATACAATCTTTCCATCCTGCGGAACGGCTCCGGAGAAGCCCATCACCTCGTCACCCGGATCCAGCGTTGTGTTGGCAATGGCGAACCCGGTGTCATATCCGACGGCCGTGATCGCGTACGGGATCATCAGCGTCGTGCTTGCGGGATAGAAGGCCAGCAGCTGCGCGGGGCCTACATTGACCTTGTAATAACGGGGCACCGACGAACCCGAGGCGGTCTCAATCGGGGCAAGGGATACCCACGCCTTGACAGCATCTTCGAGATAGGCGCCGGTAAAGTTCTCATCAGCCTGAACATCCACGTCAAAGTAGACATGCTCCCTTTCGAGAATGTCGGGATCCGCGATCAATCTGTATTCCACATACGGATTGGATCCATCGGCACTGGTCAGATACCCATCGCCGATACGCTCCCATATGCCGCTTTCATCATAGGCCGGGAACTGGATGTAAACACCCGCCGGCAGAGGAGCCGGAGTCAGAGAAAAGCGCAGCTTCTGGTTGGTGTTGCCTGTCGGCCGCGTTGCGATCGTCAGAGGAAACGCGTGACGGAAGTTCTCATAAACATCCAGCGTCACGGTCCCGCTGGCCTCGCCGAATACATTGTTCGCGTAAATGGGCCCATTTCCGGTCAGGGAAGCAAGACCCGCCCGCTGGTCATTGATCACCGTGACGTAGTCTTCACCGGCACGGATCAAATTCCCTACGGCCGTGATGTAGGCGCGTGTCGGTGTGGCACCAGGATCGCCGGCGATAGGAACTCGGACTCCCTGCAGCCGGAAGCCATAACTGACTGCCGGATCAACAGTAGCCGGCACAATCTTCAATATGACCTTGTAAGTTTCTTCTACGGCATCAATTGTAACCGTTGGAAGGGACCCCGGATCGTCCGGATCCGGAATCATAACGATGTCCGCATAGGTGACCGTCGGCGGCAGGGTGTACTCGATCGTAATCGTTCCCGATACCGTCAATTCCTCACCATCGGTCGTAAACGTGATGTCCCCGGCTTCTTCGGCGTATCCGGACTCGACCACCGTGGTCGTCGGTATGCTGAAGACCCTGTAAGTGACCTGTGCGGAGGCAGCCGCCGAGAATACGAGCAACATCACCGCTGCTAAAAGTAAGGTTTTTGTCTTCATCTACAACTGCTCCTTTGCAAAGAGAGGTGGGGCTTTCCGCCCCACAGGATTTCAACCAACACTAGAAATGGCTCACCAACAACTGCAAGGACGCCGCTGATAACACCGGTTGCCATTCGGGCCGGCCGCAAGCCTGCCCGCCTGGCAAAATCGGGGAATACTGTATCCGAAGCAAATCCTGCATGTCAAGAAATTTACGGGCTTGCCCATGAACCTGCCAGGCATGGCAACTACGCCCATACAGATGCGCGACCTTTGAAAAAGTGGCTGGAAATCTTCGCCACTTTTTAAAGGGGCCGTCATCTGTATGAGTGTATAATGCGGCCCGATGAATGAAGCGCCGGATAACCGCGGCCTTGTACAGGCGGCCCGAAACGGAAGCCGGGAGGCATTCAGGGCCATATATGAATGTTATGGACCGCGCATCCATAACTTCCTTTATCGGCTGTTGGGCTCAAGAAGCGAAGCGGAAGATGCGACGCAGCAGACTTTTCTGATCGCGCTCCGCCGCCTGGGCACGCTCCGGGATCCGGATCTGCTGGAATCCTGGATTTATCGCATCGCCCGCAACGAGGTTTACCAGAAGTACCGGCGCAAGCGGCCGGATTCGCTGGATGACGCGGATCTAAGACCTTGGGCGGAAAGGCGGCAGGAGCGGAGGCTCCACGGGCAACCGGAGAAAGCTCTGCTGAACGAGGAACTGGGGGAAGCGTTGCAGTCGGCGCTCAACAGCCTGCCTTTGAAATTGCGCGAGGTTCTAGTTCTGGCGGTAGTCGAAGAGAAAAGCTATCAGGACATCACCGGGATCGTAGGACGTTCCCTCCTGTCGGTGAAAACGGACATCTACCGGGCCCGGCTGATGGTCAAAGAGAAGTTAAGCCGCTATATCGAGTTCAATCGCAGGATAGCGGCTCCAAAGAGTAAAGGCTAATGGCGCACGTCCGGGAAGAAGACATTTCGGCTTACATCGATAGCCAGCTCTATGGCGGGGAAAAGCTCGAGCTGGAGTCGCACCTGCGGGAGTGCGCGGAATGCCGGGCCGTTTTCGAAGAGATGAGCGAAATGACCCGCCTTTTCAGGGAAGCGGAACGTGTCGCGCCTTCGGCGTTTTTATGGAACAGGATCGAGGCCGGTCTGGCTGAAAGAAGGCCTGCGCGGGCCTGGGGAGCCTTCATCCCGTCAGGCTTGCACGCCTGGGGCCGCAGTTTGGGAGCGGCCACCGCCGCTTTGGCGGTCTGCCTTGCGGCCGGACTGGCGATTATGCATCAAAACGCACGGCGGGCCGCCGAGCGGGCCGCTCTTGAGATTATCGATCAAACGCATAAGAGCCTGGCGGCCCAGGATCCTGAATTTTATAATCCTTTCAGTTCAGGTTCGCTCCGCGATCTTGAAGGGAACCCATTCCGAGCTTTCCGCCTCGGCGGCGGCAAGGTTCCCGAGCGTTAAACGGATAAAGACTAAGGAGGCCCGGGTAAAATGAGAACCGCTTTTACCTCCGCCCTCATAATCGGCATGATCTTTGGCGCCAATATCGGCCCTCCCTTCGCGGCCGAACCTGCTGGCCAGGGCGCCCAGTTGAGCATCGAGCAGATGCTCTCCATAGCCGAAACTCAGCATGAGATCGCCAGGCTGCTGGTCAAGGAAGGCCGTTATGACCGGGTGATTCCGGAGATGCGCAAGATACTCGATCTGAATCTTCAGGGGGACTACGAGCAGCCGGTGGCGAAATCGGCAGGCTTTATCGCGTACCTGCTCGCCGAAAACAGGCAATACCTCCTGGCTCACCAGCTTCTCGATGAAACCCTTGCCAGAATGCAGATCGTCGATAACATAGCGTCGCTGCTGAAAATAAAGGCCTTTGTTTACAAAGCGGAAGGGAAAATCGGAAAGGCGATCGAGACCCTTGAGAAGGCCGCGGAGATAGAGCGGCAGCAGGCGCAACCTTAGCAAAGCGGGCATTTTATTCCAATCCCCCATCATTTCAGAGCGGATATCGCAGAATATGCAGGCTGCATTTCCGGGAAGTCCGCGTCAGTGTTTCGCCGCTAATCCTTTCCGCGGAAGTGCCGATGTGCTCTTTTAAGAATGGATACGGCTAAGCGCGGGAAAAAGGGGGCTTGCTGTATTTTTTTCTTGCCCTCGCGCCCGTTTGGTAACAGAATAAGGACGCTTAGTCTTGTGAAGTCAAGAAGATCCCTGTTTCAAGGGTCGCCCATGAAGAAGCTGGCATTTCGCCCGGTTGGAAACGGTACCCTGAAGCTGACGCGCTGGCTGATCTGTCTTCTCCCTCTGCTGTCTTCTGGCTGCTTCGACTCGCAATCGAATCTGGAAAAATCGGCCGACAAGAAAATGGGAATCGCGGCGATCGGCCGGTTTTTCTCTTTCGGAAGAACGCTAGCAGCTGAAACTCCCGAAGCGGTTGCCGCCGCGGAGTTTATGTCGCCGGCGGGCGATCCCGTCGCGGCCTTTGCTTACCGGGATGGCGATTCCCCGGAATGGAGCGCGGATATCGAGGCCTTTCAGGGATTCGTATTACAGCAAGAGGATATTCTGGTATCGGAAGAATTGCTCGCAGCGCTGCAGGAGGCCGATTACCCGGCATCCGTGGCAAAGTCGGAGCAGGGAATGAATCTGGCAGGCCTGATGTCTCTGGTGCTCAACGCTCGCTTCAGCCAGATTTTTTCGACCCTGTTCCATTCCACCAGGGGCGACGAAGCGGCTCTGGCCTTAAGAGACGACCTCCCGAATCCTTTCACGGAGGCCAAACAGCAGCAGGTATCCTCATCTTCCGGATCTTCCGGATCTTCCGGAGCTTCGGAAGCCGGCGCGGCCGCCGCGGAAAAAGCCGGTTCCGGGGCGCCCAATTCAAACGACGCTTCCAAAGCCAAACCGTCCGATCCCGCCGTGCCATCCGGATTCCCGGGACCTTCAGCCGACGGATTCATAATCCTGGGGGATTTTGACGGCTCCGGACTTCTCCGGGCGAGACCTGCGACTCGTTCCGGCGACACCCTTTTTATTTCCGAGGACGGGGAACGGGAATTCAGCCTCTTCATCAACGCCGCGGCCGCCGAGCGGCAGCGCGCTTTTTATGTCGACGACATGGACGGGGACGGGATTACGGATATCGTGGTCACGGGACGGGCGGAGCTTTTTGGAGGAGTGTTGTTGGGAGACGGCGCCGGCGGCTATCGCGTGGGCCATACCTTTTTCACCGGATACGAACCTGTAATCCCGGTCGCAGGTCCTTATCGCGACGGGAAAAGGGAAATCCTCACCGTAAACACACGCACGGATATTTTGACGACGTTTAAAGCAACCCAGGGGTACAGCGTTCGTCAAAAGCAGGAACTGCCTTTTAAGCCGGATTATGTGCTTCACCTTGTTATGCAGGAAACCTGCATGGAATATCTGCGGATCGCTCAGATAGGCAGGCAGGAACGCATATTGAAATGGACGGATGAGGGCAGCCTGGAGGCGACCGCCGATACTTTGCCGGCGGATCCTCTGATCCTCAACGGCAATTTCGGATCCGATTCGCTGCGAGCCTATCAGGTCGGACCCTATGCTTCGGTCGTTCTGACAAGCCAGGGCCGGTCTTTCAATGTCGCCAACCTCCGTATGTCTCCCGACATCTTCCTGGTGATCGGCGATCTGAAAGGGCGCGGGCAAACGGATGTGGCGGTGGGCACCCTGGAGAGCTTCCTCCCAGCAAAAACAAAATCCTAGACGGCGCCACGCCCCGCGAAGTCCTCGTTAAAATTCTGCCTGAAGCGGTGAACCGAAGGCGGATTGTTTTGCCCGCCCGAACCGTGTAATCTTGGAATCCATGGACGCCATTCTCAATTACAGGAAAGCCGGTCCATCGAAGAAGCTCCAGCGCGTTCAGGCCACCTACACGGCCCGGGAGATCAGCCGTCAGTTCGGCATGAGCGAACAATCCATAAGGCAATGGACGAAAAAGGGCCTGATTCAGGCGGCCGCCGCCTCGCCGGACGGGGAACAGCGTTATGATTTCCGAGCGCTGACCGTCCTGCGGCGCGTCCGCGAGCTTCGGAACCGCGGACTGACGACGCGCCAGATCGAGGCCGAATTCCACGGCCAGCTCAATCTGTTCCCCGAAAAAGGAGGCGAGCTCGTCCGGCTGCCGCACCGTCTCAGTCCTTTCGAGGAAGCCCTGCTTCTGCACGAAAAAGGGGATCAAAGAGCGATTGAAATGTACGCGCAGGCCGTCATACGGGGCGAATGCGTGGCGGACGCCTACTGCAACATGGGCATCCTGGCCTATGAAGCGAACAATATCCCGGGGGCCTTCGACCACTTCACCAACGCCCTGCGGTACGATCCCAGGCATTTCGAAGCCCACTTCAACCTCGCGCACCTCTACTTCGAAGCCGGCGATTTCCGCCTCGCCCGCCTGCATTACGAAATCTCCGCCGTCCTCGAACCCCACTCGGCCGCCGCGCACTTCAACCTCGGGCTCATTCACGCGCTCGACGGCGACCTCATACAGGCGATCGCGGCGCTCCACAGGGCCAGGGAACATGCGACGGAAGAGGAGCTGGCTCAGATCAACGAATTGCTGTCCGGCCTGTCGAACGCGGATAACAATCCCGATGCGCAGATCTGAAGTATGCTTCCAGCGTTACTTCGTCATTCGTAATCCGTCATTCCCATCGAGGTGCCTATGCCGATACCGAAAACGATGCGCGCGATGGTCCTGGACGCCCCGGGCCTTCCGCTTGTCTGCCGCGAAGTGCCTGTCCCGCGGCCCGGGCCGGACCAGGTCCTGATAAAAGTCCGCGCCTGCGGCGTCTGCCGGACGGACCTGCACGTGGTGGACGGCGACCTGAAGGATGCGAAACTGCCCATTATTCCCGGGCACGAAATCGTCGGGACGGTCGTCCAGGCGGGGGAAAAGGCGAACGGGTTCCGTGAGGGCGATAGAATCGGCGTGCCATGGCTGGGCTATACCTGCGGTCAATGCCGTTTCTGCCGCAGCGGCCGGGAAAACCTGTGCGATCGGCCCAAATTCACCGGATATACGCTCGACGGCGGCTACGCCGAGTACGCCGTCGCCGACCGGCGATACTGCTTTCCCCTGCCGGCCGGTTACAGCGACGCGGCCGCGGCCCCGCTTTTATGCGCCGGGCTCATCGGCTACCGATCCTACAGGATGGCGGGGGAGGACGCGCTCCGCCTCGGAATATACGGGTTCGGCGGCGCGGCGCACATCATCGCCCAGGTGGCCGTCCATGAAGGACGGAGCGTTTATGCGTTTACCCGGCAGGGGGACGAGAAAGCCAAGAACTTCGCGCGAAGCCTGGGAGCCGTCTGGGCGGGCGATTCGACGGAGATGCCTCCGGAGCCCCTGGACGCGGCCGTCATCTTCGCCCCCGTCGGTTCCCTCGTCCCATCCGCGCTCCGCGCCGTCGTCAAAGGAGGCGTTGTCGTCTGCGGAGGGATCCACATGAGCGACATCCCGAGTTTTCCCTACAGCATTCTCTGGGAGGAAAGAACGATCCGTTCGGTCGCGAACCTGACGCGGGAGGACGGCGAGGCGCTCCTGGCCGTAGCCCCAAAGGTTCCCGTCAGGACCGAAGTGGAAATGTTTCCCCTGGATCAGGCGAACGAGGCCCTTGCCCGATTGCGCGACGGCGACCTCCGGGGCGCGGCCGTCCTTACGATTGAGGGTTGAAGACTTCCAAGCAAACCGGACGAGACCGGGAAACGTCCGCCGCAAATCGCGGATGCTTTATTCTTCCCACGGCAGTCCGGGCTTGCCGAAATGGCCGTAGTTCGTCGTCTGCCGGTAGATCGGCCGCAGCAGCCGGAACCGGTCGATGATGGCCGCGGGGCGGAAATCCATGGCGCGCACGAACTCGGCGGCCGCCCTGGCGTCGCCGGTGCCGAACGTATCCACCTTGACCGACAGCGGACGCGCCTCGCCGATCGCGTAGGAAATCTGAATTTCAGCCTTTCGCGCGATTTTCTGCTTCACCAGCTGGCGCGCGATGTAGCGGCAGAAGTAGGCGCCGCTTCGGTCCACCTTGGAGGGATCCTTCCCGCTGAAGGCCCCGCCGCCGTGGCGGCCGGCGCCCCCGTAAGTGTCCACCATGATTTTCCGCCCCGTCACCCCGGCGTCGGCGGACGGTCCCCCCAGAGTGAAGCTCCCCGTCGGATTCACGTGGAATCTGATGTCCTTGTGAAACCACTCGCCGAGGACGCGCGGCGCGAGCGATTCGACGACATAGGCGATGATGGCTTCCCGTGTAACGGAAGGGGAGTGCTGCGGGGATACGATGGCGTTGGTCACTTGGACGGGCCTGTTGTCCTCGTAGAGGACGGAAACCTGGGTTTTTCCATCAGGGCGCAGCCAGGGGACTATGCGGTTCTTGCGGTCCTCCGCCAGTCCTCGGGCCAGGCGGTGGGCCAGAAGGATCGGCAAAGGCATCAGCTCGGGGGTCTCGTCGGTGGCGTAACCGAACATGATCCCCTGATCGCCGGCCCCCTGTTCGTGCTCGAGATTCTTCTCGTCGTCCACACCCTGCGCGATCTCAAGGGATTGCCTGGACACGAACTGATAGACCTGAACGCTGTCGGCATTAAAGGGAACGGAGGGATCGACGTATCCGATTTCACGGATGGCTCGCCTCGCCACCGCCTCGTGGTCCACAAAACCCTTGGACGTGAACTCCCCCGCAATGATGACGGTGTTTTCCTTGCAGAGCACCTCGCAGGCGACGCGGCTCTTGGGATCCTGTTCGAGATAGGCGTCAAGGATGGAATCGGCGATGTAGTCGCATACTTTGTCGGGATGCCCTTCCGTCACGGATTCCGAAGTGAAGGCGTATCGGGAAGGATCGAAATCATCAATCTTTGTCATCGGTGGATACTCCGCTGTTCGGGGCGCTTCCGCCATCCGGGTTTCTCCGGGCCATGCCCGGCATCAGGTTATTCTCTATATATTGCACCGGGAAAGGCATTTCAGGAACGCCCCTCCCGGCGCAAACAGCAAAAGATGCCACAGATTGAGCTGATTTTACAGTTAAAATAGCGGGCAGCGGTTGGCGGGCAGCGGTTGGCGGGCGGCGGTTGGCGGGCGGCGAGGGGCGGACCGCTGGATATGAGGGAAAAATGTTCAGGGAAAGAAGGCGGAAGCGATTGATGGAGCAGCCCATGCCTGAAGAATGGGACGCCGTCATCCGCCGCAGGGTGCGCTATTGTCATCGCCTCCCTGAGGACAAGCGGGAGCTGCTCGGCGCGCTGATCCTGGTCTTTCTCGATGAAAAGCCCTTTGAAGGCTGCAGCGGCCTCGAAGTCACCGACGAGGTCCGCCTGACAATCGCAGGCCATGCATGCGTGCTCCTGCTGGGCGGCCAGAGCGACATGTATCCCAAGCTGCGCACGATTCTCGTCTATCCTCACGAATACACAGCACCGTATAGCGGCTGGGGGCCCGACGGCACGGTGACCGAGGGGTTCGAGGGACGCAGCGGCGAGTCCTGGTCGTTCGGCAACATCGTTCTGTCCTGGGACGACGTGTTGCGGGATGCGCGCAATCCGCGCGCCGGGCGGAACGTGGTTTTTCACGAATTCGCGCATCAGCTCGATTTCGAGTCGGGTCTTTCTTCGGAAGCGCCGGTTCTGCCGCTGGACTCCCATTACGCCGACTGGGCGGAGGTATTGGAAGAGGAGTACGAGGCTCTCATCGACTCCGCCAGGCGGGGAAGGCCGAGTCTGCTGGACAAGTACGGGGCGACGGACCCTGCGGAATTCTTCGCGGTCGCGACGGAATGTTTTTTTCTGAAACCGGCGGAACTGCAGGCGCGGCACCCGGAGCTATACGCCCAACTGAAGCTCTACTACCGCCAGGACCCCGCCCGATATTTCGCATCCTGAATGCATCGCGAGATTATTCCTTGCTTATTAGCCATATCCGCCGATATGCAGGCGGCGGAGGCGGGACACCCTATAAAGGACCGGTATATGATTGCAGGAGAATCAATACGGTATGCTTCTAAGCAGAATCTTCTTGCATACCTTCCCGGATTTTTCAATAATGACAACGCATTCTTAGGGTTATCTCAAGTCTAAAAGGGCTTTGCAGGAAGTGACGATATTGATCCAATGCTCGTTTTAGCTCCGATCAGGCAGGACCGGAATGAATCAGCATTATTCAATATTTTGAATACGTGCATATCAAAAAATTGCACAATGAGCGGTCGTTGGTATATTATTCGGCACCTGAGGATTCCCTGGGGTGGAATTATTTCATTTGTCTGGAATAATTTGTGATATCTGAAATCACATTGATATGGATTCGATGATATTATTGGCCTGATAGTTGCATGAAATCACGAGGAATTACTTTACCTGATTTTGGTGAGGAAGGCGTACCCATGCAGGCTGATAAATCTGTGCCCATTTTGGATATATGGCGAATGCCGCCAATATTTAAGATGCGGCATGCGATTCCGCAGGCATAGGGAGCTTTTGGATACCGTTTTTGCTTTTACATTTCAGCAAGCATAGGAGGAGGCTGATATGCGCTTTGGAAAGTGGTTGGTCCTGTTCGGCTGCGCTTTCATGTTGAGCTTGGCGGCCGGACAGGTTTTCTCACAAGGATTTCAGGGAACTATTCGCGGCACCGTAATGGATGCGACGGGCAGTGTAGTGCCGAGCGCAACGGTTACGGTGACGAACGTTGCCACCGGTGAGGTAAGAAGCCAGGCGAGCAGCGAGGTGGGTGTTTTCAACTTCCCCAACCTGCCGGTTTCCACTTACAGGTTAAGGGTGGAAAAATCAGGCTTTAAGATCTATGAGCGCGCCGACATATCGGTCAAGGCGAACCAGATCGTCGATGTGACCGCAAGACTCGAAGTGGGATCTCTTACAGAGTCCATTGTCGTAACAGGCGGTGCCGACCTTGTGACGACTTCCACGTCGCAACTTGAAGGCATCAGCTTCCGGGATACCACCGATATTGCGAGCGCAAGCCTTAGCGGCGATCCGATCAACCTGGCAATACTGGCTCCCGGCACATCGACCCAGTCGGGCGGAGTAGCCGGCGAGGGCGGCTCCATCGGCGGCAATCGTCCACGCCAGAACAACTTCGTGGTGGACGGGGTGGACAATAACGACCCCAGCGTTACCGGGCGCATGACCCCGGTTATCGGAGAAGCCGTCCAGGAATTCACGCTTCTCACCAACATGTTCAGCGCCGAATACGGGCATTCAACAGCGGGCCAGTTCATCACCACAACCAGGTCCGGCACGAACGACATTCACGGGCGCGCGTGGTTTTATGGACAGAATCGTAATACCAACTCGCTGGATAATATCACTCGAGCGACCACCAAACCGGGAGAACCCAAGCCGCGTTACGACTGGAGCCGCTACGGCGGGCAGGTCGGCGGACCAATTATTAAGGACAAGTGGTTCTACTTCGGATCCTACGAATACCAGAACCTCTCTCTAGCGTCCACATCTTCGGGCATTATCCTGGTTCCGACGTCTTCCGGCCTGGCGACCCTGAAAAACCTGGCCGGAACCGCGGGAAGCGGAGTGAGCCCGGTGAACGTAGGCATCATTGCGGATAACGTTCCCACAGCGGGCGCATCCGTAACAACAACAAGCGTTTTGAACGAGGCGACAAGCCAGTATGTTCCGATCGAGCTCGGACAGTTCAGCGCATCCACACCAACCTACGACCGAACGCACCTGTTCCTGATCAGCAGCGATTTTCAGACCAAATCCCACCACGTGAGCGGCCGCTTCAATTTCAGCCGCGATCGTTTCCCGCAGTCAGGTGAACTGCCGGTGCCCCAGTTCAACAGCAACTCGTTGTACGACACGCGCCGGGTCACCCTTTCCGATGTCTGGACGGTCAGCCCGACGATGGTGAACGAGCTGCGATTCGGCTGGAACCGCGGCCGGAGCGGCTACCCCGTGGACTTGCCGAAAGCGCCCGGTTCGACGGACATTTTCGCAAACTACGACATCGACGACCTGAACCTGTTCATAGGACCGCAGAGCAATTTCCCGCAGGAGGGCGTGGATAACGTTTACCAGTATCTAGACAACCTGACTATCACCCGCGGCGCCCATACATTTAAAACCGGGATCGAAATAAGAAACCTTATCTCCACGAGCGATTTCCTGCCGCGCGCGCGCGGGGAATACAACTGGAGCACCCTCGACTATTTCGTGCGGGATCGCTTCCCCGATGTAGTGTCAATCCGCGGAGTCGGGCAGGAAGCCTTCGTGGCCAACAGGGCCGCCGTCTATGCATATTTCCAGGATACCTGGAAAGTGCACCCCCGCCTGACTCTGGAGATGGGCTTGCGATACGAGTACACGCAGCCCGCCCGCGACAACGCCCTGCAGGATTTGAACGGCATATCCAATATGAATTCCATCCGTGACGAAGTGTTCACAGAGCAACTGATCGCCGATGGATGGGCTACGCCGGACATGCTCGGAGAGAAGATCTTCGACACCCTGTCGAAGGGGCATCAGGACGCAATAACAAGACATATCGGCAACAGCCTGATATTCCGCAAGACCGACGCGGATCAGAATAACTTCGCGCCCCGAGTCGGTCTGGCCTTCGACGTTTTCGGAGACGGGAAGACTTCCCTGCGGGCCGGATTCGCCGTTGCGCACGATGTAATATACGGCAACCTGCCCTTGCTGCAGATGCCGCCTCAGGTCCAGGCCGAGAACCGGGAAAACAACGCGTGTCTGTTAACGCCGCGGCCGGCCTGGTGTTCGCAGGTACCCCCGGGCGGAAGCCCATTGGACGCGGACATACGATATTCCACCACGGGATTCATCGAGGGGAAGGCACTTCTGCCGATCCTGCCTCCCGATGCCCTGATCGATAAATACGTCGCCCGCTCGTTAACGGGCTCCTATATTCCGACCAAGGAGATCACCCCGGATACTTATACCTGGACGCTCTCGCTTCAGCACGAGCTGTTTGGCGGCTGGCTTGTGGAAGGGCGCTATGTCGGAACACACTCGATTCACCTGCCGGTTCAGCGATGGGTGAATGCGGGTGTGCCCAATCCTTACCGCCTGCCGACCTATTTCACTGAGAGCGAGGCGCTCGGCAAGAACTACGCCGGGAAGCCGACTCTGGCTGATTTCCAGAACAATCGCCTGTGGCTTCTCGAGCCGTTCGGATTCTACGGCACCATTACCCAGTTCAGCCCCATCGGCTGGTCCTGGTACCACGGAGGCTCTTTCTCCGTGCAGAAGCGCATGTCGAAAGGCCTGGCTTTCAATGCGAATTACACCTGGAGCAAAACCACTGACCTGATCGAAAACGATCTGTTCACCAGCTATATGAATCCGCGTCGGCCGTACGATATGATCGACGTATCGCAGAACAAGGGTCTATCGGGACTCCATCACGCGCATAAGTTCGCTCTCACCTGGATGTATGATCTGCCGAAGATCCAGAACGGGAATGCCTTCCTGAAGCAGGCGGCGAACGGATGGCAGATCAGCGGGACCTATATCGCCGAAACAGGCCAGCCGCTCTCGATTATTTCCCGCAGGGACGTCAACGGTGATTATGACACTGCAGGCGATAGAGCCATCGAAAATCCAAACGGCATAGGGAAGACCGGTACGGATGTCAAGTATGTTTGCTGGAACGGCTCGACGGCCAGCATCGGCTCCAGCTCAAGCGCCTGCGGCGGAGCCGCCGGCGTTGTCGCTTATGTGCCGATCGACCCGAAAGCGCGCTACATCCGTGGCGGCACGGGCGCGATAACCAACATGGGCCGCAATACCATAACCGGAGCGGGCATCAACACCTGGAATCTTTCGCTGTTCAAAAACTTCCAGGTGGTCGGCGAAGACAAGCAGCTTCAGCTCCGCATCGAGATGTGGAATGCCTTCAACCATCCGAACTTCAGCATCGGAACCGGGACGGTGTTTGGAAGCACCGGACCCGCCACCACCCTGCCCAACTATGTGACCCCGGGCACCTCCGGCTTCCTGGATGAGACCATTTTCAGCGGCGGCGGAGCCAACGCTCCGTTCCAGCGCATCATCCAGTGGGGCCTCAGGTTCATGTTCTAATCCGGAAGCATAGCTTCCATCCGCAGGGGAGAGGTCATCCCTCTCCCCTGCATTCCTTTCGCTGCCCGGAAACGGCATGATGCGTTTCCCTGCATGGCGGCCGTCAACAACCCAATCCGCGAATCCTGAGTTTTCATTTCCCTCCCCAGCTTGTCCTCCTCTGGTAAGTCGACTGATACGATTCACAGATCCTGAGGAATAAAACCCGCTGCGTCCGTTTTGCTTATTTCGTGGTCAAAAACCGAGATATGCCCTATTCTCGTGGCCTTGGGGCAAGGAGGGTTTATGAACGGAAGAACCGCCGCGGCCGCTCTGGCCTGTCTGCTTTTGGCACGGAGCATGACGGGGAGCCTGACCGCCGCTGAACAGATCGACTCCGAAATGAACTGGAGAATCCGGCGCGAAGCGACGGAGAACTCCCAGGTCATGCGCTGGATCCATTACCTCGCCGATCTATACGGCCCCCGGCTGACCGGGTCTCCCAATTTCACCGCTGCTTGCCAATGGGCTGTGGAGCAGATGGGGCGGTGGGGGATGGAGAACGCCCACCTGGAAAAATGGGATTTCGGGCATCCCGGCTGGGGCAACGACGATTGTTCCGTCTCCGTCGTCTCTCCCTATAAAGCGCGCCTGAACGCGCAAGCCGTCGCCTGGACGCCGGGCACCAAAGGAAAGATTCGCGCGGAAGCCGTCCAGATAAAGCCTCCCGAAAAAACCTCCCAGGAAGATCTCGCCGCTTACCTGGACAACGTCCGTGACAAAGTGCGCGGCAAGATAGTCCTCACGGGCGCCCACGCCGAAATACCGATCGCCTTCAATCCCACGGCCAAAAGGCGTGAGGATTCCGAAGTCCGGGCGCAATACGACCCTCTCAACCCGGTCCAGCCGGCGCCGCCCCGTCCCGCCGATCAGCCGGCCGACGCGCCCAGGCCGCTGGATCCAAGAGAAATCGATGAAAAGATCAACGCCTTTCTGGTGGCAAACGGAGCCTTGGTCCGCGTGATCGATGCGGCCCGGAACCACGGACAGATAGCCGTCTTCGCCAACCGGACCTATGACGCTTCCAAAGCGGTCCCAGGCATCGTGATTCGCAACGAGGACTACGGGCGCATTTCGCGCACCCTGGCGGACGGCGCGCCCGTCGAAATGGAGATCCATATCGCCAGCACCATCTACGAGGAACAGTCGTCCCTGAACGCCGTCGCCGAAATAACAGGAAGCGACAAAAATGATGAAGTGGTCATCGTGGGCGCGCATATCGATTCCTGGCACGCCGGCACGGGAGCGACCGACAACGCCGCGGGGGCGGCCGTCATGATGGAAGCCGCGCGCATTCTGCAGAGGCTTGGAGTCCGTCCACGGCGCACCATCCGCGTCGCCCTCTGGGGAGGGGAAGAACAGGGCCTTCTCGGATCCAAGGCTTACGTCCAGGAGCATTTCGGGACATTTGAAGCGCCCAAGCCGGAATTTCAGAAACTGGCCGCGTATATCAATATTGATTCCGGAACCGGCCGCGTGCGCGGCGCATCCGTCTTCGGGCCCGAGGAGGCCGCGGCCGTTCTGAGAGAGATTCTGGAGTCCTTTGAGGATCTTGGCGTTATGGGCGCAATCTCAAACAAGGAAAGGAGCTACGGAGGGACGGACAGCACGTCTTTCCGCTGGGCGGGTCTGCCCGCGATCAACCTGTCTCAGGACCCGATCGAATATGGAACGCACACCTGGCACAGCGACCTCGACACTTACGAGCGCGTGCTGGAAGGGGATCTCAAGCAGTGCGTCATCGTGGTAGCCTCTCTCGCGTACCATCTGGCCATGCGCGACGAAATGCTGCCGCGCTTCGGCGCCGACAAGATGCCGGGGCAGGGGAAATAGCGGGCAGCGGTTAGCGGTTAGCGGGCAGGAAAGTTATTCGAGGGGTTGTGCGAATATGGTTCTCTATAGATCTTGGTTTTGCAGGGCGGGATAGAAAGGGCGAAGCTCCGGGCCAGTCCATTATTTTGAAAGCAGCTTTTCGGCGCGCTCGACCACGTTGTCGACGGTGAATCCGAATTTTTCGAAAACGACCTTGGAAGGCGCCGAAGCCCCGAAGCGATCGATGCCTATCATGCCGCCGCCATCCCCGACATACTTGCTCCAGCCCTGGGACACGCCGGCCTCCACCGCCAGGCGGGCCCGGACGGAAGGAGGCAGAACCTCGTCCCTGTACTCCTGAGACTGGGCGTCAAAGAGCTCCCAGCTGGGCATGGAAACCGTGCGCGCGGCGATGCCTCGCCCGGCCAATTTCCGCCGCGCATCAACGATGAGGCCGACTTCCGATCCGGAAGCGACCAGGATCAGGTCGGGCCTGCCCCCGGGCGCATCTTCCAAGACATAGGCACCGCGCCGCAAGCCTTCGGCCGATCCCAAAAGAGAGCGGTCGAGAGTGGGGACCTCCTGCCGCGTCAGGACAAGCGCGCACGGCCGGTCGCGGTTCTCGATCGCCACGCGCCAGGCTACGGCTGTCTCATTCGCGTCACAGGGCCTGATGACGGCGAGGCCCGGGATGGCGCGGAGCGCGGCCAGCTGCTCGATCGGCTGGTGCGTGGGGCCGTCTTCGCCGACTCCGATGCTGTCGTGCGTGAATACGAAAATCACGCCCAGCCGCATCAACGCCGCCAGTCGGATCGGGGTCCGCATATAGTCCGAGAATACAAAAAAGGTCGAGGCATAAGGGATGATGCCGCCGTGAGCCGCCATTCCGTTGGCGACGGCGCCCATGGCGTGCTCGCGGACTCCGAAATGCACGTTGCGCCCCTCGAAGCCCCATACGCCGCCGACGGCGCCCTGAGTGTCCTCGGGCCTGTAATCCGGACTCTCGAAATCCCCCTCGTTCTTGAGAACCGTGTGGGTCGACGGATTCAGATCGGCGGATCCCCCGATCAAGGACGGCAAAGCCGCGGCCATCGCATTCATCACTTTTCCCGAGGCGACGCGTGTGGCCATTCCTTTGGCGTCCGGAGGAAACAACGGCAGACCCGCGTCCCACCCCTTCGCAAGATCGCCCCGCATCACCCTCTCAAACTCCAGGGCAAGCTCCGGGAATTCCCCGGCGTATGCCTCAAATCCGGAACTCCACTCTTTTTCCGCCTCCCTGCCGCGATCCAGCGCCCGGCGGAAAAAACGGAGAGCCTCCTCCGGCACGTAAAAGAGGGGCTCGACCGGCCACCCCAGATTCTGCTTGGTCAGGCGGACTTCCTCGACGCCGAGCGGGGCCCCGTGGGACTGAAAGGAATCCTGCTTGTTCGGCGAACCGAAGCCTATGTGCGTGCGCACCAGGATCAGCGAAGGACGAAGCTTTTCGGCCCTCGCCGCGCGGATCGCACGCTCGATCGACGCCAGGTCGTTGCCGTCCTCCACGGCAAGGGTGTGCCAGCCGCAGGCTTCAAAGCGCCGGGCCCGGTCCTCGCTGAAGGCGAGGTCCGTGGCGCCCGCGAGCGAGACGCGATTATCGTCGTACAGGCATATCAGTTTGCCCAGTTTCAGATGACCCGCCAGGGAGGCGGCCTCGGAGGCTATCCCCTCCATGAGGTCGCCGTCGCCTGCTAGAACGTAAGTATGGTGATCCATAATCATCCGGCCCGGCCGGTTGTAGCGCGCGGCGAGAAAGGCTTCGGCGATCGCCATCCCCACGGCGTTGGCAAGTCCCTGCCCCAAGGGGCCCGTGGTTATTTCGACGCCCGGAGGAACGCCGCGCTCCGGGTGTCCCGGCGTTCGGCTCCCCCATTGCCGGAACCGACGGATCTCGTCCAGCGATAAATCGTATCCCGTTAAATGGAGAAGGCTGTAAAGCAGCGCCGAACCGTGTCCGGCCGAAAGGACAAACCGGTCCCGGTCCCACCATTCCGGATTCGCGGGATTGTGCTTGAGAAAGCGGGTCCAGAGGACATAGGCCATGGGCGCGGCTCCCAAAGGCAACCCGGGATGCCCGCTGTTCGCCTGTTGAACGGCGTCCACGGACAGAAACCGTATGCAGTTGACGCACAGTTGATCCAGAGAGGATTCCGAGTGGGGCGGCGGCACGATCCCGGTCATGGCAACACTCCGCTGAAAAAACACGGATTCCACTGTGGAATGACGAACCCGTGAGAATAAGAGCGCTCCGCGGCGAAACGCGATGAAGGTTCAATTTAGATTGCCGGGCGGCGGATGTCAAACCTTCAGTGGAGTCTGCGGTTCATGCGGCGAAGGCGTCGGCCGCAGAGCCGCACCGAGCGTTGCGGGGGCGCAGGGAGCCATGAATTGCACGGATTGCAGGAATGAAACGCGCTCCGTGGAATTCGTACAATTTGTTTCATCGGTGGTTATTCAGAAAAATACCGGTCCGGCGCAAAGCATCGGGTTGTCTTTCGCGCGAATCGCCTGAATGAGCCATGTTTTGAGCTTCCGCGGTTCGGAAGTTATAATGGCGCTTTCAAGGAGACTGCGTATGCGCGTCGTGCTGGGTTGCGATCATGCCGGATTTGAAATGAAGCAGAAGATCCTCGATCACGTCAAGGGAATGGGCCACGAAGTTCTGGATGTCGGGACCCATAGCGCGGAACCGGCGGATTATCCCGACTACGCCGAGGCCGCGTGCCTCGCGATTCTCCATCATGAGGCGGACAGGGGGATCCTTATCTGCGGCAGCGGCGTGGGCGCCGCGGTGGCGGCCAACAAGATACCCGGCATCCGGGCGGCGACCTGCCACGACTGCTATTCCGCCCACCAGGGAGTCGAGCACGACGACGTCAATGTCCTTGTCCTGGGCGCGCGCGTGGTCGCTCCGGCGCTGGCGTATGACCTGGTCTGGATATTCCTGGGCGCGCGTTTCACCGGCGAGGAACGCCACTTGCGCAGGATCGCCAAGGTGCGCGAGCTGGAAAGGAAGTATCGGGACTTCGAACCTCCGGCGTAAAACGGCCGCTCAGGCTGCCGGATGTGGACGTTCTCGCAGTATGAC
>CAYZTZ010000007.1:40238-55118 GCA_964481255.1 uncultured Acidobacteriota bacterium
GGACGCGGATAAGGAAGGGCTTCGGAGACTTCCAGGCGTTTCAGAACGCC
Organism: uncultured Acidobacteriota bacterium; assembly: GCA_964481255.1. Classification (GTDB taxonomy): domain Bacteria; phylum Acidobacteriota; class UBA6911; order UBA6911; family UBA6911; genus UBA6911. Next base: position 40,289 of record CAYZTZ010000007.1, read on the forward strand.
CTCGGTGCCTGCCGGATTTCACGGTCGGGGCGCGATTTTCATGTCCCATTCGTACAGCTCCAGGACCCGGGCGCCCGTGACGACATAGGGGTCGCCTTCCGCGACGCTCCTGGCCTCGTCCATCGATTCCGCCATGTAGATGACGAGCCCGCCTCCGTCGGTAAAGCGGCCGCGCGCGAAGATTTTTCCTTCCTTTTCCTTCTGAAGGAGAAAATCCCTATGCGGCTCGCTGTATTGCCGGTTTTTCTCAGGATCGTTCATCTTCAGGAATGCGGCGTAGTACTTCATGGTCGTCTCCTGCAATAGGAATATTGAATTGGGGCAGGCTCTCGAGAATGGCCACGCCGGCCGAGGAACCCAATCGCGTGGCGCCGGCTTCCAGCAGGGCCAGGGCCGTCCGCGCGTCGCGGATTCCGCCCGCCGCCTTGATCCCGAACCCGGGACCGAGGGTCTGGCGCATCAGCTGCACATCCGCCGCCGTCGCCCCGCCCCGGCTGAAGCCGGTCGAGGTCTTGACGAAACGCGCCCCGCCCTCCTCCGCCAACAGACACGCCCGGATCTTCTCGTCCCTGTCAAGCAGGCAGCATTCCAGAATGGCCTTCACCGGCCGGCCCTGAGCGGCTCTCACCACGCCGCGTATTTCGTCCAGAATGTAGCCGTTCTCCCCGTCCTTGAGCCGCCCGACGTTGAGGACGAAATCGATCTCCTCGGCTCCCTGATCGACAGCCCGGCCCGCTTCAAAGCATTTCGCTTCGACGGGCATGGCGCCGAGGGGAAATCCCGCGACCGAGACCACCCGGACTCCCGAGCCCTCCAGCAGGCGGCGGGTCAGAGGAACCCGGGAGCCATGGACGCACACGGCGAAGAAACGGCGCTCACGCGCCTCGGCGCAAAGCCTTTCCATGTCTCGGGCCGTCGCCTCAGCCTTCAGAAGGGTATGCTCGATACAGCCTGCAAGGTGCTCGGCGTCGGATACGAATGGGTTCATCCTCCTCACCTCCGAGGCGAAAACATGCCCTCCGCGGATCGCACGCTGCCGCTAAAAATTCGTGCGGACGAGTCTCCAGAGGCTGTCTTATAACTGGGAAATTAAAAATATCGCTTTAATAGAATCAGTCATTTACTGCTGCCGGCTGATCGGGCATGCGGGTTTTGAGACAGCCTCTCCAGACCCGTCCGTCTGCCTGAACAATAGGTTTACGCACGGCTCTGGAGAGCCGTGCTCACGATTACTAATTATCAGTTCATCCGTATGTCCGTCCTGCCGCCGATCCATGCCGCACGCCTCTGGAGAGCCGTGCTCACGATACATAGGACGCGGGGGAAGTATCTCCTGCGAAAATCAGGCGATCGCCTCGATGTGCGCCCCGAGCAGCGGTTCGAGCAGCTTGCGTTCCTCCTGCGGAAGGTCCATCAGAATCCCCAGATCCTGCGTTTTGCGGTAGCGCACGGCGGAACCCAGGAGGCGCAGAGGCAAACGGAACTCCGGAAAGGGTTCCGCCGTCATCCGCCAGGAATCCAGCCACAGCGAGGCGTCGGCGTCGCTCAGGCCGTCGGCGGACAGGATGTCGGGTATGCACTCCAGCAGTCCCTGTCCCAAAGCCCCGAGCAACCGGTGCTTCCGGTAGATCAGAAGGAGCACCTTGATCGACAGCTGCAGGATTCTGGGAGCAAACATGTTCGGCAGCAGGTGCCGGATCAGGGCGCGGGCGTCTCCCCCGGCAGGGTTTTCCGAGCGGGCGAAGTCTCCCAGCGTCTTGTCCAGATATTCCGCCCCCTCGCGCCAGCGATCAAGCGCCAGAAGAAGTTCTCCCACCCTGAACCGGACGAATGCGGAATTTTCGCCCAGCGACAGGGCCTTCTGGAAACATCTCAGCGATTCCTGATAGTCTCCCTTCCCATGGAGAGCCGTGCCTTGAAGAACCCACGCACCGGGTTCCTCCGGATGGATCTCAAGAACCCGTGCCGCCTGCTCCAGGGCATCGTCGAACCGGCGCAACTCAATAAGGGTCGCGCTGAGATTCATCCGTGCCGTTGCGTTGCGGGGCTCCAGCAGGACCGCTTTGGAAAAGGCCTCCAGCGCCTCTTCATACAATTCCAGATCCGCGAATGCGGCGCCCCTTGTCGTCCACGCCTCTGCAAAGGCGCCATCCAGCCGGATAGCCGCTTCGCAGGAACGGAGAGCGTCGTCAGGGCGCGCCAGTCTGAGAAAAACCGATGCCTGGCAGCTCCAATTCGGGGCCGAATCCGGATCGATCTCGAGGGACTTCCTGCAGCAGGCCAGAGCCTCCTCGAACCGGCCGGAGCGTTCGAGAGACCGGGCGCGCAGCAGCCAGGCTCCCGGGTCCTTTGGTTCCATGGCCGTCAGTCTTTCATAGACTGCTGCGGCCTGATCCCACCGACCAAGGCGGGTCAACCAGAAGCCCTGCGCGACGAGATCCTGTTTCGATCCGCGGATGGCCGCGAGTTCCGCGGCGGCCTCAAGAGCGCGCTCGCCGTCGTTTTCCCGGGCGTAGAGGTTATATTCCCGGCAGCAATCGGCGACCCGGGGGTCCTGCCAGTCTTTCTCCAGCGCCTGAATATCCGGCCAGACCGTTGGACCCGGCGCGTTCCGCTCCGGCAGAGCCGCCATTTTCTGTTTCAGCTGTGCCGGCGAATACCAGAGCCTTAAAAAATCAATCAGGAGACCGATCGGCTTCCCCCTGTTCCTTTTGACCTCAAAGGAGAGGCGCATCAGCGGCTCGCGCAGCTCGTAATAATGGGTCTCCTTCAACTTGAGGGATTGCAGGTGGCTCATTCTGCAAAGGATTTCCAGCTGCGCGGCGGCTCTCGCGGTGGTCAGGAAGCAGGTCCGCGCGACATCCTCGACGCTGACCGGGTGCCGGTTCTCGCAGATGTATTCTATGATCTTGCGCTGTTCCGGCTGAAGGGCGGCGATTCGGGACGTGTAATAGGGCGTCAGGTCGTCCACTGTCTCCATGAGGGGTTTGATGAGCTCGTCCATCGATTCCCACGCCAGAAGAGGAGCGAAAATCACATAGGCCCGATGGTTTCCTCCCGCCAGATAGCGCAGGGCCCGCACACGCGCTCGACCCTGGGGCGTCGCGATGAAAGACAGCAGCTCCTTATCCCCCTGGTAATCGGCGATTTTGGATACCAGGCGGATCGCGTCCTCAAGAGACAATTCGCTCAGCGGCTCAATATGAAAGAATCCTTTTTGAAAAGGGGAGCCGGGAGGGAATATGCGGGAGGCCGGACCCGGGGAAGTCGCTATTACACAGCAGGGGAGCGCTTCGCGCAGGAAGCGATGGAATTGTATTTGTCCGGCGGAGCCGAGCTTCTGGAAAAGTTCGTCGATGTTCTCGGCCAGAATCACGAGAGTACGCTGCCCCGCAAGCTCCCGGATCCAATCGACGGCGGCGGCCTCGACTTTATCCGGCTCAAGCGCGTAAAGAGACGTCAGGCGGCGCGCCGATTCCTTATCATCCGGCGCTTCGGCAAGCAAAGCCCGTAAAATGCTGAGAATCAGGTCGCGGGAAGAGGAAACACCCCACTCCTCCTCGCGCAGCCAGGCGACCAGGATGTGGCCGCTCAATTCTTCCATAGCCTGGAGCCTGTAATAAACCATGGAAATCAGATGGGTCTTGCCGATCCCCCTCGGCCCGACGAGAAGCGTGTGGTGCTTTGCCGGAGTAAGGGCGCTTATGCCGATGCGCTCCAGGATGTTGCACAGAAGCTCTTCGCGCTGGACAAAGATCGCTTCCAGCGCCTCCGGCGGCATCAGGCTCGGGCTGAAATGTGAGAGAAAACGGGTTTCCATTTCGGGCTGTTTCCCAATCGGCATCCAACCGCGAATTTTACGGATTTTTACGAATGAAAGCTCTCCCTGCGCCCATCGAACAACCTGATTACCGGCAGTCCTCCACCTGTGCCGTAGCCCACCACATCCGTCTAGGCCTGTTTCTCCAATTCAACCGGCCGGTCTCCCATAATCTCAGTGGCGCCCGTTGCCTCAAGAAGCGTGCAGGCATTATCGTAAATCTGCCTGACGACCCTTTTCGCTTTCTGGAGCTCCTCGATTCTCTGCCTGGCTCGCATTACTTCCCGGCTCAACTCCATGTCCAGGTGCTCCAGTTCCTCCTTGGCCATTTTCTTTATCGCTTCGTATCTATTCTTTTGATCGCTCGTCATAATGCAATCCGGATAAGGAGACGGTCAACCGCGATTCCCAGTCCCGTTGCGGGAGGCGCGTCCGAACCTCTCACATAGAAAAAGCAGGCCGCTGCGAGAAGACCAACCAGAATCGCCAACCAGATAACAACTTTGAGCCAGGGAAACCTCTTGTGGGAGGCGACCTGGCTGCGGAAAAGGTCCAGACGGTTCCACGCCTGCTCCTCGGATTCACGGGGCGCAGAAGGTATAGCGACTGTGACAGGCGCCTTTCCCGCCTGAGAAGCAATGCCGGTCTTTCCCGCCGTTTTGGGGGCCGCCGATGGTTCCGATGCGGACGCTGCGGAAGGCGATGTCGCTTTATCCTGGCGAGGCGCCGAGGCAGGGGCGCTCTCAGGATAGTTCAGCCTGTTCTCCAATTGGGCCGGCTGATCTGCGGCAGGTATTCCAGGGGAAGGTTTCGTTTCGGTCCTGGAAAGCGCAGGCGGCTCCGATCTGGAATCCTTTCGATCCATGATCGGTATGACCTTGGCTTTCAGCTGTTCCAGTTCGTTTAGGGATTCCTCCAATTCCTTTTGAATCTTCCCTATATCCAACCCGGTTTCGAAAGGGGTTTTCCCGCCCGATTCCAAAGAGGGCGTATTGGTCTCAGTGGCGGGCGGGTTTTGAGTTACATCCTTTCCAATAACTTGGAGCTGCGGCATCCCCTTTATTTCAGATGATATAGCGGCAAGCTCTTCCAGAAAACCTGAAACCAGCGCGTCTACATTTTTCCGGTTGGGATCGGCAGGAGCGGGCCTGTTTATGACCCGGTTTCCTCCATCAGGTTTGTCTTGCTGCATGTCGGTGTCCGCTTCAAGGCTGGTATTTCGCCTTATTTTCAGTCATGACAGACATCCCCATCGCCTCCCGCGGCATCGAAGCGATGCCTGCGCCCAAGGCGTTTTCGCAGTATGGCTGATGCCCGGCAAGTTTGCCTTCAATGAGCTAAGGTAGGTTAGCCCTGCGGCGTTAACATGTCAATAGTCTTGAACTTGCGCTCCCCGAGCCATTTCCGGTCCGACTCCCCGTGCAGGCGCAGGCCTGCAGGGAATAACCAGAGATGGAACGAGCGGCAGGAACATGCTCTGCGGGTATCCGGGGCGCGGCCGCCCTCCGGGCTTTCTCCTGCCGGTCCGTCCGGACATGGCGACAGCGGTCATTTCTTTCGCTTCAGCAGGGCATCGAGACCGGCAAACGGGTTATAGGTCGAAACGGTCGTCGATCTCCCCGAAGGCGCGGGGCCTTCCGACCATTCCGCCGCCGAATGCCGCGAATGCTCATTATCGTGACAATAGACGCACAGCAGCTCCCAGTTGCTCCCGTCCGGCGGATTATTGTCGTGGTCGTGGTCCTTGTGATGGACGGTGAGCTCCCTCAGTCTTTTTCCTTCAAACTCGCGTCCGCAGCGCGCACAGACGGGCGGGAATATTTTGAGAGCCTTCTCCCGATACCCCATCATTCTTATTTCCTGTTCGCGCCGGACGGCGGCGATGAAATCCCTGTCGCTTTGCAGCCCTTTCCTGTCCTTTGTCATAGCCAGCTCCAGCCACTTCGTTCCGACCGCCTCGCGCCGAGGCACCCCATAAGCCCAAGCTTGGGACCGCGCGCGCCTTTTGCAACAGAATAGTCTATAATCAATAATTGTCGAGGTGCATATGAAATCTGTCCGCGTTGGGCTGTTGGGATTGGGGACCGTTGGCGGCGGAGTAGCGAAGGTGCTGCAGTCCCACCGTGAGGAACTGGAGGAGAAGATCGGAGCTCCCGTTGAATTAAGCGCTGTCGCGGACCAGGACATCACGAACCCGCGGGAAGGCCTCAAGCTCGAAGATCTCCCCCTTACGACGGATCCCTCCAGGGTGATCGACGATCCCGCCGTGGACATCGTGGTGGAGCTTATCGGCGGGCTTGAACCCGCGCGAAGCTACATCCTGAGGGCACTTGCCAACGGCAAGCATGTGGTAACCGCCAACAAGGCCCTTCTGGCGACGCACGGGGAGGAGCTTTACGCCGAGGCGCGCCGACGCGGGCGCATGCTTTCCTTTGAAGCGGCCGTCGCGGGCGGCATCCCACTGATCCGGTCGGTCAAGGAAGGTCTCGTGGCCAACCGCATCACGTCCCTGTATGGGATCGTCAACGGGACGTGCAATTACATTCTCACGCGCATGACGGACGAGGGGCAGAAATTCAGCCGCATTCTGGCGGAGGCCCAGGCGAAGGGATACGCCGAAGCGGACCCGACCTTTGACATAGAAGGCATCGATTCGGCCCATAAGCTCCAGATCCTGGCGACGCTGGCCTTCCGCACATCCGTGAAGCTTGAGGATATCTACGTGGAGGGCATCTCCAAAATCACGCCGGAAGACATTCTTTACGCCGGCGAGATGGGATACCGGATCAAGCTCCTGGCCATCGCCAAAGCCGAAAATGGGACCCTGGAGCTGAGGGTGCACCCGACGATGATCCCTGAAAAATCGCCTCTGTCGGCCGTGTCCGGGGTTTTTAACGCCGTTTTCCTGACCGGCGACGTGGTGAAGGATCTGATGTTTTACGGCCGCGGCGCCGGGCAGATGCCGACAAGCTCTTCCGTTTGGGCCGATATTGTTGAAATCGCGCGCCGGCTTGCGGCGGGGCAGGCGGCGGTCCCGCAGGATCTGCCCGTTCTGGGACGCAATCGTCTTCATCTGAAACCCATGGCGGAAGTCACCTCGGCCTATTATTTGAACGTCTCCGCGCTCGACCAGCCGGCTGTCCTCGCCCAGATCGCCGGGATTCTGGGCAAACACGAAATAAGCATCGCCAGCGTGATACAAAAGCTCCGCCAGCGGGCCAAAGCGGTGCCCGTCGTCATGATGACGCACGAAGCGCAGGAAGGATCCATGCAGAAGGCACTGCAGGAAATCAGCACGCTCCGGGTCGTGGCCGGCACCCGCATGATACGCGTGGAGGAATCCAGAACCTAGGATCCGGCTGCAGCGGTTATCGCTTGGGGGAACCGATCCGGCGGCTTGGGGCGGTTCCGGATATTCGTCGGGAGGATGGGATCATGGACCAGCCTGGGAATGCAGTCCCTGGCGCCCGCGTGGCCCTTCGGGAACCATTGCCGGGTTCAAGGAAAGTTTATCTCGAAGGAAGAAACGGGATCCGCGTCCCAATGAGGGAAATCCGCCTTCATCCGGCGGCGGGCGACAGAGAGACGGGAAACGCCCCGGTGATCCGGGTCTATGACACTTCAGGTCCCTATACCGACCCCGATGTGGCTATCGACCTGTACCGCGGCCTTCCTGAATTGCGCAAACCATGGATTCTCGCCCGCGGGAATTACGATGTGAAGGAGCCGGGATACGCGCCGGCGGCGGGCCTAAGCGACACGGGCGTTCTTCTTCCGGCCCCCCGGAAAGTCCTGCGCGGGCGCGGCGCCATGACGCAGATGCATTTCGCGAAAAAAGGGATCCTTACCCCCGAAATGGAATTCGTGGCTCTGCGGGAGGGCCTGAGCCCGGAGTTCGTCCGGGATGAAGTGGCTCAAGGCCGCGCCATCATTCCGGCGAACATCAACCATCCCGAAAGCGAGCCGGCGGCCATCGGCCGCAATTTCCTGGTCAAGATCAACGCCAATATCGGCAACTCGGCCGTGGCCTCTTCGATCGAGGAGGAGGTCGAGAAGATGATATGGGCGATCCGCTGGGGGGCGGACACCGTCATGGATCTCTCAACGGGCGGGACCATCCATGAGACGCGGGAATGGATCCTCCGCAACGCGCCGGTGCCGATAGGCACGGTCCCGATTTACCAGGCCCTGGAAAAGGCCGGAGGCAGGGCGGAGGAACTGACCTGGGAGATCTTCCGGGACACGCTCATCGAACAGGCGGAGCAGGGAGTCGATTATTTCACCATCCACGCCGGCGTGCTGCTGCGGTACATCCCTCTCACCAGCCGCCGCCTCGCCGGGATCGTGAGCCGCGGCGGCGCCATCATGGCCAAGTGGTGTCTCGCGCATCACCTGGAAAACTTCCTCTACACGCGTTTCGGCGAAATATGCGAAATCATGAAAACCTATGACGTCGCCTTTTCGCTCGGGGACGGCCTGAGGCCCGGATCCCTGGCCGACGCCAACGACGAAGCCCAGTTCGCCGAGCTGGAGACTCTCGGGGAGCTCACCCTCAAGGCCTGGGACCAGGATTGCCAGGTGATGATCGAAGGCCCGGGACATGTGCCGCTCGACAAGATCAGGGAAAATGTCGATCGGGAGATCGAGTTATGCCACGGAGCCCCCTTCTATACCCTTGGACCCCTCGTCACGGACGCCGCTCCGGGCTATGATCACATTACCAGCGCCATAGGCGCCGCTGTCATCGGATGGCTCGGCACGGCCATGCTCTGCTATGTCACTCCCAAGGAGCATCTGGGCCTGCCCGACAAGAAAGACGTCAAGGACGGCGTGATCGCGCACAAGATCGCGGCGCACGCAGCGGACATAGCCCGAGGCCACCCTGCCGCCAGGGCGATCGATGATGCGATTTCCAGGGCGCGGTTCGAGTTCCGCTGGGAGGACCAGTTCAATTTGTCCTTCGATCCCGAGACAGCGCGCGGGTTCCACCAAGCGACCCTCCCTCAGGAAGTCGCGGACGTGGCGCATTTTTGCAGCATGTGCGGACCGCGCTTCTGCTCGATGAATATCACGCAGGAAGTCCGCGACTACGCAGCCCGCCAGGGACTGGATCCGCAGGAGGCTCTGGAGCGGGGAATGAAGCAAAAGAGCTTTGAATTCACCGCCGGCGGATCGGAGATCTACAGGAAGATCTGATATCCGGGCGAACGATGCGCCGCAGCGGCGATCCGCGGCCTGCCTTTCAGTCCATCCAGCGCGCCGATGCCCAGCCGAGATGCGCGTGGCAGTTGAAAAGGCGCAAAACCGGTTTCCGCCCCCATTCCACGACGCTGATGGTCCCCGGATCGAGGAACATCCGGCGGGTCGCCTGAAGGGGGATATCCAGAGCGGCGGCAAGCAGAGCTTTGATGGGGCCGACGTGGCTGACGAGAACGAGGGAGGAGGCCGGAAACTCGTGCCTCAGTTCCTCCATCAGGCCGACGACGCGCCTCTGGATGTCAAGGATGGACTCGCCGCCGGGCGGCGCGCAGGAGGGGTCCGATTCCCATCGGAAAAGAAGCCCGGCATCCGGCTCCCCCAGGCGCAGCACTTCGTCGCGGTTGAGCCCCTCCCATCTGCCGAAGGATCCCTCGGCCAATCGGGCATCCAATCGGAGTCCGACGCCGCACGCCCTTTGAATTCGGGCGGCGGTATCCGCCGCGCGGCGCATGGGGCTTGAAAGTATCAACCTGACGGGAAGCTGCGAGAGGGCCTCGGCGGCCCTCCGGGCCTGCCGCTCTCCTTCATCCGTCAGCGGCTCGTCCCGGGTTCCGAGGTAACGCATGCGGACGTTTTCCCCCGTCTCCCCATGGCGCACGATATAAAATCTTGTCCCTGCCGTTTCTTCCGGATGCATGCGCCCGCCTTCACCGGTCCCGTCTTATAGTATGATGCCTTTGTACGGGTTGTTGCCGAAATTTTGGCCGCGATACGAAACGGGGAAGGGCGGACCGGAATCCCGACGGCAGGCGTTCGGGGTGTTTGTCGCCGGGCGCCGCCGTGCATGCCGCAATTATTGAAATGAAACATCCCGGGTCTTCAGCCGCCGGAACGCGCGCGGTCGGCGGATTATCGGCCGCTCTGAATGCGACGGACAAGCTGCTGCTCGCTTTCTGGGGACTGCTCTCAATCCTCAGCCTCGCTCTGCACTCCCGCGTTCCGCCGTGGCCCGCCCTCCTCCTTGCCGACTTCTGCGCCGGCGTCCTGGTATGCGCGCTGGCCCTCGCCGCGCGGGCAGGCCGCTGCGCCGTGCTTCGCTGGTTCCACGATTGGGCCGCCTTCCCGCTTCTCGTGTTCACCTATAAACAGTTGTACTTCATCACCGGGCCGATCCATCTCCACAGGGACTACGACCCGCTGCTGATAGCGGCGGATCTGTGGCTTTTCGGAGCGCATCCCACGCACTGGCTGTCCGGTTTTTCAAATCCGGCGCTGACCGAGGCGCTGCAGATCGCCTACACATCCTTTTACGTCCTGTTCCTGGCGGCGGGATTCGAGCTCTACCGCGATCCCGACCGCTCGCGGTTCCGGCGTTTCCGTTTCACGGTGGTGTACGGCTTCCTGATCTGCTATTTGGGATATACGGCCCTGCCGGCCGTCGGGCCCCGGTTCACGCTCCACGACTTCGCGCGCGTCGACGCAGAACTGCCCGGCATGCTCCTGACCCACCCCCTGCGGCGGTTCATCAACGTCTGCGAATCGATTCCTCCGGGAGCCTCGAGCGCCGTCGCTCTGGCCCGGGTGCAGAGGGATGTCTTCCCCAGCGGGCACGCCATGATGACGCTGGTGACCGTGATCCTGGCCTACAGGTACAGGCTGAAGATCCGGGTTTGGCTGCTTGCTTTGGGGGCGCTGCTGATTTTCGGCTCCGTCTACCTGCGCTATCATTACGTGTCCGACATGGTCGCGGGCGCGCTCCTTGTCCCACCCTGCCTGCTCACATCCAAATGGGTATGCCGCCGCATGGGGGGGCATGACTAGGCCGGTAAGACATTCGCACCGGGAGCGACGGTCTCCCGTCGGGGGCCGGCGGACAGCAAGGGTTCGCCGGCGACCTGCGGCCCGATTTCGCGAATCCGGCGGCTTCAGGGCGTTTCCTGAGGGTGCTGCATCAGTTCGATGAATTTGCGCGCGGCCGGGCTCAGCACATGCTTGCTCCGGACGATGATGCCCAGAGGCCGGCAAAAGCTCCTGTCGGTGAATTGGACCTGGGCCAGCGTCCCGCTCTGGACCTCCTTCTGCACGCTCGGAAGCGGGACAATGGACACGCCGGCGCCGATTTCGACGCCGCGCTTGATGGTCTCGATATTATCGAACTCCATGACGACGTTCACGCGCACGCCGTGTTTGCGGAAGATGCGGTCCATGGCGCGCCGGCTGGCCATGCTCTTTTCAAAGGCCACGTAGTTCTGGCCGTTGAGCCTGCTGATATCAATCTGGCGCCGGCGTGCCAGAGGGTGGTCCGGCGCGCATATGAGGACAAGCCTATCGGCGGGCAAAGAAATGATGCGGAGCCCCTTGCGCGGTTCCGGGTGGGTCACGATGCCGAGATCGATGGCACCCCGCAGGCAATCCTCGTAAACGCTCGCCCCCTTGCTGAACTCGACGTGAAGTTTGACCCTGGGATAGTTCTTCAGAAACGTCTTGATGACGACGGACATCTCATAGAGCCCCACGCTGTAGATCGTCGCAACGCGGATGCTCCCCGCCATCTCCTGGCCGATCGACCGGATTTCCTGGCGCATGTGCTCGAAGCTGTCCAGGATGGCGCGGGAACGCTCGTAAAATATCCGTCCCGCGGGCGTGAGGGTCACGGCCTTGCCGTCCCGCCGCAGCAGAGAGGTTTCAAAACGCGATTCCAGGTTCTTGACCTGCTGGCTGACGGCCGACTGGGTGATGCTGTTGCGCATCGCCGCGCGGGAAAAACTCCTGCTCTCGACCAGATCACAAAAAACCTTGAGGGTTTCGATTTGCATCCGATCCTCCCTCCTCCCGCTCAGGGACGGGCCCCGTGACCAGGACTTCTACGGCCTGCGGCTGATTTCGCCGCCGCTGGTCCGCGGCGGCGATTTTTGGTTGTATCATAAGATAATCTGATCCAATTATCAATTTGATTCATTTTTCCTGATGACGAGGACGGCTCGAGACCCTTTCCTTCAAAGCAAGCCGGAAGCTGCGTCCATGAGGAGCGAAGGCCCTGAAGAGGCAGGCGCCGCCGCAAGGGCCATAGGATGGGGGCGTCCTATTCCCTCGGCTTTTCCGAAGCCGGGAAGGATTCCGGCGCCGAGTCGCGTTGATTGACGTAGCGGGCCATGACGAAGCACAGGTCCGAAAGGCGGTTCAGGTAGCTGATGATCCGGGGGTTGATCTTCTCAAGACGCGACAGCGTGACGCAGCGGCGCTCGGCGCGCCGGACCACGGCGCGGGCCAGGTGCAGGGCCGCCCCGGCGCCGGAGCCGCCCGGCAGAATGAAGCGCCTCAGCGGCGCGAGGCTTTCCTGGAGGGAATCAATCCCCTCCTCCAGCATCCGGACATCCTCTTCCCCGACAGGCCGGCGGTCTCCTGCCGCATCCTCGGGGGCGGCCAGCTCCGTGCCTATCGTCACCAGGCGGCCCTGAACGAGTTCCAGCAGCCGGTCGACTTCTTCCGGAAGCCCGTGGCTGCGAACCGTCCCCAGAAGGGCGTTCAGCTCGTCCACCGATCCGCAGGCCTCGACGCGCGGCGAGTCCTTGGAGACCCTTCGCCCGCCGATCAGTCCCGTGGTCCCGTCGTCGCCCGTTCTCGTGTATATCCTTGCCAAGGCTGACTCCTGCTGCGGCCGAGACGCCCCGCTTGCAGGCGCTGCGCCCCGGGTCCGAAACGCGGGGCTTTCCCGGGTCTATCCTATCAGATATGGAGCCGGAACAGGTTCCGGATTTTAAAGCGGCTTTCAGCATCCGGGAAGGGATGCCGGATGGGAGCGGGGAGAAAAACAAAAAGCGTTCCACCCGGGAACGCCTTCAGGGAAAAAGCGGCGGCGCGGTCGATTCAGGCTGTTTTCTTCTCTTTGCATGCGATGCAGACGGACGTCCAGGGCACGGCCTTCAGGCGCGCCATGCTGATTTCTCCCTCGCATATCGTGCAGATGCCGTACTTCCCCTTCTCGATTCTCTCGATGGCCGCCTCGATCGCGCGCAGCAGCTTCGCGTCGGTCTGAAGCAGCCGGAGGTTGACATGGACCTCATTGTCGTCGCTGGCCTGGTCCACAAAATCTCCATGCCGGGTGTCTTCCATGTTTTCCCAATGGGTCTTTTTGCCCGTGGCTTTGATGATGGAATCCCGCTTTTGTTCCAGAGCCGTCTTGAACTTCTTGAGATCCCTCTTATTCATAGGCATTCCCTCAGCTAAAATACACAAATATAGATCAAAAGCCTATGCATGTAAACCATCAGAAAGGGGGACAGCCACCAGTGTCCCCAAGAAGCACAGAAGTGGGACCTTAACGCTCTGCTTCCTTGGGGACACTGGTGGCTGTCCCCCTTCGAGTCATTTCATATGCCGGGATGATTTCAACCGGGTAATAGGACATTTTCGCGTCGCGCAATCCCGCGTCCCCAAGGTCCTCCTCGCGGTTGATAAACTCAAACCCCTGGGCCGCGACGATCTTGGCGGTCTCCCAGTTGATAACCTGATAGAGGCCCTTGTAGCTGCGGAGCGCCCGTTCGAAGTGAATCGCCACCGTCGTCGGGTTGATCGGTTCATAGATGGAGAAGGCCACGGGTCTTTCGTCCACAAACAGAAGCAACCCCTGCTGTTCCAGCTCGTCGAAATGGCGGAGCGTGCATTGCAGGGCCGCCAGTTCCCTCGCCAGCATCCCCTCGACGACCGGCCGTTCCTCCTTCAGGATCGAGTCGAGCACCTCAAAGCAGGATCCCGCGAGTGAAGAAGTCAGCGTGCGGCAGGACCAGGCGTAAAGGTTCTTGGCCTGGGATATCAGATTGCGCTTCTTCGAATACTTGCGTCCGGAGAGACTGGCGAGGGCTGCGGCGCTGTAAAGATAGTTGGACAAGGCCCGGTCCTCCACAACCGTGAATGAAGAGGCAAAATCGGCATGGTCCTTCAGGAACCGGTCCGATACGCCGATGATCTTCAACGGGTAATCCAAATCGGCCGCCGCCCGAAGGAGCTTTCGGCCCAACCCTGATGAAAACCGGCCCACCGGCTGCAACAGACCGGGATGGGGGTCGGCGTCATGAAAGTACGAGATCAGAAGGGTTTCCGGCTCCGCGAAGGATACACTGTAATGAAAAAACTGGTTCCAGGCGGCCAGGGCCGCGAACGTGTATCCGGTCAGAGGCTGAGGATAGCGTTTCAGAAAAGCGACGAGGGCCCCGCCGTGTTCAGGATCAACGGGCGAGAAGTCGAAGCCCAGGAAGGAACGCGGATTTTTCATTTCTTGCCGTAAAGCATCGCCTGATATCCCGCCAGAGGTTCGAATCCCAGCTCCTCGTAAAAGCTCTGGGTTCCGGGTTCGGCGACCAGGCCGATCCAGGATATCTTTCGGTCGACGCAGAACTGAACCAGCCGACGGATAAGTTCCCGGCCGATGCCGAGGCTCCGATGGGAAGGAAGCACGGTCACATCCTGGATATAGGCGTCGCTGCAGCCGTCGGAGATCACGCGGCCCATGCCGACAATGCGCCCGTCAAGCGCGCGGGCGACCATGAAGCACAGGCTGCCGCGGATCATGTCCGGTATGACGGCGCGGGCTTCCGGGCTTTCCCGCCACCATCCGGCCGATTGGTAAAGCTCCACGATGGCTTCGGTGGGCGCCGATGTTACGGCTTCGTATTCCACTTCTTTCATTGGTATCCTTTCCAGCACCGTCCGCGCCGTCGCCCCGAAGGCGGGGACCGGACGGGCGGAAATCAACAGCGCGAGGCGGATGTTTGTCCGCGGCCTTCTCCCGAAAAAATATCGCCCCGTCCGCCG